>JALWLL010000104.1 GCA_026996295.1 Sulfurimonas sp. | reverse complement strand
AGGGATTCGAACCCTAGATAGGTTGCCCTATACACGCGTTCCAGGCGTGCGCCTTCGACCACTCGGCCAGCTGTCCTTGTATGTGGAGTGAAATTTTATCTACTTCAGGCTTAATTTTTGGCAATGTCGTTATATTTTACCTCACTAAACTCTTTTGTAGATGAATCATAAAGAATATACGAGGAGTATGGAACATTGATACAAAACGCCTCTTCAAGGGAAATTTGTTTAACCAAACTGATCAACACCCTGATAACTCCCGCATGAGTAACTACCAAAACATTTTCTTTATCCAAAGATGGAAGATATTCTAAAAAGAACTCTCTTACCCTCTTTACATACTCCTCATAAGGCTCCCCGTCCAAAGCAACGACCCACTGAATAAACTCAAGGTATTTGATCTCCCCCTGTGCAATAATCTCATCAAAACAAAGCCCCTCATGTTTGCCCCACGACTTCTCTCGTAACTTTTTGGTAAACACCGCACAGTCATAGTATTTACTGTACTGAAGTGTTTGTTTGGCACGTTGAAGATCGGAGCAAAATACGCCGTCAAACTCTTGTGTATCTAAAAATTTTGCCAGCTCTTTTGCCTGTTTGTGTCCAAGCTCTGAGAGCTCTATATCTATATGTCCGTTATAACATCTATGGTACTTTTCATCTACATCAGTGTGTCTCAGCAAGGTTATTTTCACAACAAAACTCCAAAAACAATCGCATTGAGTAAAACCATCTCCGTCATCTCAATACTAAAACCATATATATCGCCACTAAAGCCACCATATCTACGCATAAAAAAAGTTTTTAAAACAAACAAAACACCCAACGATACAAAAAGTAAAGTCCATGAAAATATAAAAGATACGACAAACACATAGCCAAGTACTACAAGAAACTGAGGGGTTGTAAACTCCTCTTTTGCCAAAGCACTCATCCCGTTTGGACTTACATATGGGTAGTTATATATCGCTAACACAGCATTAAAACGTGCTAACATCATAACAAAGGGTAGCAGGTAGATCGCATCAAGAGCCGCCAATGTCGCAGCTTTAAGTATGAGAAAAACGACACTAAATATCATCCCCATACCACCCGTATGGGGATCTTTCATAACTTCCAAAGCACGCTCTTTGGGTACAAATAAACCATCGATCGTATCACTCAGACCATCAAGATGTAATGCACCACTCAGCACCACCCACAAAGCAAACACTATAACAGCCGCATGAGTCTCAGAAGTATGCGCTTCTAAGAGTAGATACGTACCATATAAGATAGTTCCGAGTAAAAAGCCCACCACAGGGTAGAACATAACAGCATAGCCATTAATCCCCTTGTAAAAATCATGTACTTTAAAAAACGGCAGTGTCGTAAGCATGGAAACAGCCAAAGCGAACCCTTTTGCGATATGTTTCATCATTTTATCTTTGTAGCGATGGAAGCTATACAGTGGTACACCTCATCACACCCTTGAGCGATCTGCTGAGAGATCTTGCCGCTTATATCGACAAATTCTCGAGCCAAAGCATTCTCGGGTATCACACCTGAACCTACATCATTGAGTACAAAAACTATCTCTTTATCAAGTGAGAGGATACGGTGTATCTCCTCTTGTATCTGTTGGAAGTTTCGCCCGTGGTATAACATATTGTTGATCCACATAGAAACACACTCAACAAGTACTGCCCCCTCATACTGTTTGATTACTGTGTAGATATCTACACCCTCCTCTTGGGTTACAAACCTTTGCGCTCTTTGTTTTTGATGCTGCTGCACTCTTTTTTGCATCTCCTCATCAAAGAACTCGGTTGTAGCCAGATAGAGAGGTTTTTGTTGCGTGAGCTTTAAAATATACTCCTCGGCGTTAAGAGACTTCCCACTTTTGATCCCACCAATGAAAAGAGCTTTCATCTACTCCCTTTTAAGCAAATTTTTTGTAAAATATATCAAGATTATATCAAAAAAATAGGGTTTATGTGATGTTGAGTATTACCTCATTTGTAAAATTGTTAAAAGAGTCATTTCGAGACCTACTGCCCATCATTTTGGTCATAATGTTTTTTCAACTGGCAATTATACAAAGTGTGCCTGAGAATTGGTTAAGCACCGCCATCGGCCTTGCTGTTGTGGGGGTTGGTCTTGCTGTATTTCTTTTGGGTCTTGAAGTTGGTATTTTCCCTGTTGGAGAGGGCTTGGCAAGCGACTTTGCCAAAAAGGGCTCTCTTGGGTGGATCATCCTTTTTGCCTTTATGATCGGTTTTGGAACCACTATAGCAGAACCTGCTCTTGTGGTCATTGCAGACAAGGCTGCCGCGATCAGCAGTGGACGCATAGATGCCAATACCCTTAGACTGGTTGTCGCCTTTTCGGTAGGTTTTGCCATAGTTCTTGGTGTATATAGGATCATCAAAGGTCACCCCATACACTACTATATCATATCAGGTTACATCCTGGTGGTTACGGCAACCGCTTTTGCTCCCAAAGAGATCGTAGGTCTGGCATACGATCTTGGCGGTGTTACCACCTCAACGGTTACAGTTCCTTTGGTTGCGGCACTTGGCATTGGACTAGCATCAACCATCAAGGGGAGAAACCCCGTACTTGACGGCTTTGGTCTTATCGCTTTTGCCTCTTTGACACCTATGATATTTGTCCAGTTTTACGGTATGTTTGTGTATCAGTTCGTAGAGGCTTCAGAAGTACTTATCCCTATAGTTGCAGACCCGGAAGCACAAGCAGTTATGCATATGGATATAAGCGGTATTTTATATGGCTTGTTAGGTGTTATCAAAGATGTGATCCCTATTTTGGGGGTTATCCTGTTTTTTCAGTATGCAGTACTCAAAAAACCTATACAAAATCTCAAAGAGGTGATCATAGGTTTTGTGCTTGTTGTTATCGGACTTGATGCTTTTATAGTCGGTTTAGAGATGGGACTTTTCTCTGTCGGTGAAACTATGGCTTATGAATTGACCCAGTATGACAACAACATTATCATCTACTCTTTTGGGTTTCTCATAGGTTTTTCCACTACCATGGCAGAACCTTCCCTCACTGCCATTGCCAAAAAAGCAAAAGAGATCAGCGACGGGAAAATCAATGATTTTATACTACGTTTGTTTGTTGCTCTTGGCGTTGCCATAGGGATCGCTCTTGGTGCCTACCGTATTGTTGTAGGTGGAGAGATCGTTTACTACATTATGGCAGGCTATATGTTTGTTATTGTCCTGACATTTATTGCACCCAAGTACATCATCCCTATCGCTTATGACAGCGGTGGAGTAACTACATCTACCGTAACTGTTCCTTTGGTTGCGGCACTTGGTCTTGGACTTGCGACAAATATCGCCGGACGGGATCCACTTATAGATGGTTTTGGTCTTATCGCCTTTGCTTCTTTGTTTCCGATGCTAACTGTTATGCTTTATGGCGTTATCACAGAAAAAATGGGCATAAAAGGTCAACATGAACTTGAAGAGATCCACATGAATGAACTGCGTCATGCGCTTAAAGATGCGGACAACATGGGTCTCTCTACCGTCAACATCCATGGAACAAACAAACGACACTCTTATAAAATGGCTTTTTACGCTGTTCACATCATAGTTCCAAACACTAAAAAAGATGAGGCTCTTCTTGCTGCAAAAGAAGCCGGCGCCACCGGTGTTACCATTATGGAAGCTTACGGCATGGGGCTTGATGAGATGGATAACTTCTATAACAGACTTGAAAATGGCAGTACCGACGTAAACCTTATGTTTATTGTTCCAGCGAAAAAAGTCAATGACATCATATACAGTGTCATGCACAAACTCGACATTGTCGGAGAGGGTGCGGGTATATCCTACTCCTACCCTATCTCACACCTCAAAGGCTTGACCCTTAAAAGCAGTGATCTCTAAAGCAGATCACTGTAATCATACTTGCCAAGATCTATGTAGCACTTCTTGCCGACCATGATCACTCGGGTATCTTCTTTGGCAATCTTCTTAAACTTTGTTTTGATCTTTTGCTGTTTTTTCTTTGAGTATTTATGCTCTTTGAGATACTTTTTTAAAGAGATCAAAACACTCTCATGCTCTTGCTCTTCCTCCAAGGGGATCTCTATCTCTGCTTCAACATGCTCACTCTCTTGAGGCACATCAGCAGGGGCATTGAGCATAAATTTAGAAGAGATCGCACTGAGTATATTTTTTAGCTGCTCATCTTTTTGTTTGTATATCTCTTCGATTTTTATACGCTCTTGTACGAGCATCTGCTCTTTTTGATCTCTCAGGGTTCTTGTTTCATTTTCAAGTTTCTCTACACGATCTTGAAGCTTGGCATTTTGTTCTTCTAGAAGTTTGTAGTAGCGCTCATCAGAAGCAAGCGGTTTTGAAGCTGTCTTTTTTGCCGATGTTTTGAGCAAATCCTTATCCACGAGAACAAGTTTTACACCCTCTTGCATAACACTTTGCAAAGAGCCTCTTCTTATTCTGTTATGGATCGCTTCTTTGGAAACACCAAAATACTCAGCGGCCTCCCCTATACTCATTTTGGACATAACAACCCCTTATCTCATATTTTCAAAAACCAAAGGAGCTTCCCATTCGCCCGAGCGTATCTCTTTGATCACTTTTTGCAGATCATCAAGGCTCTTACCCTTGACACGGATGGAGTCACCCTCTATCTGTGCATGTACCTTAAGCTTCATCTTCTTTATATCTGCAACAATTTTTTTGGCCTCTTTTGATTCTATGTAGTCCACTATTTTATAGGTGACTTTTCGCGTTGAGCCACTTGCATCTTCCACTCTAAGCTCATCAAGTACCTTAGAAGAGAGCCCCTGCTTTAAAAGTTTTGCAATCACTATATCTTTGAGCGCATCGAGTTTGTTATCACTTGATGCCACTAAAATCAGAAGTTTGTCTTTTTCTTTATAATTTACCTCGTATGTTGTCCCTTTAAAATCATAACGGTTTGAGACCTCTCTCTCTACAAGATTGATAGCATCTTTAAAGCTTTGCATACTTATTTTTGCACTTAT
This sequence comes from Sulfurimonas sp., assembly GCA_026996295.1. Taxonomy (GTDB): domain Bacteria; phylum Campylobacterota; class Campylobacteria; order Campylobacterales; family Sulfurimonadaceae; genus Sulfurimonas. The sequence goes on along the minus strand of JALWLL010000104.1, from coordinate 29,733 downwards.
ATCAAACGAATGTTCTTTTGCCACGACTCACCCTTTTATAACAAAAAATTTTATTTATTAAAACTGATTATAACATATTTAAAACATTGTTATGCTTTGAAAACAACTAAAAACTAGGACTGCCATCAAAACCGAAACCACCGCCGAAATTTCCAAAGTTTGGATCGCTAAAGCCTTCCATAGCACTTTTGGAGCGAAGTTTTTCGATATCTGATTTACTTGAAATACCCTGAGGACACACCAAGGTACACTCATTGCACAAAGTACAGTCCCAAACACCATTTGTTTGGATATTTGCTATCTTTTCACTTATCCCCTCTTCTCGTGCATCACTGACATACTTCCAAACGCGGGTCAAGGCAAAAGGTCCTAAAAACTCTTCATTGACACTGTACACTGGGCAGGCACTGTAGCATGAACCACACAATATACAATCACTCTGCAGCTCATTTCTTTTTTCATCTTCCAAAGTCAGCGCTTTTTTCGCGGAGCTGCTTTGCAGCCATCCTTTTGCTTTTGCATTAAAAGCATAGGCTTTGTCCATATCTACAACAAGATCACGAATAACAGGCGCATTTCTCAAAGGCTCTACGAGATCACCCTCTTGCACCTTATACGCACAGGCAAGAACCTCTTTTTCATTAACTCGCATAGAGCAGCTTCCACAAACACTGCTTCTACAGCCACTCGCATAGGAAAGAGAAGGATCCTGTTTTGTTTTGATCTCATGAAGCACCTCTAGCAGCGTTGCATCCTCTAGGGCAACCTCATACTCCAAAACAGCCTCATGCAGTTTGGGTTCTGTTGTGTATCTTTTTATTTGTATCTTCATCATGCTACTCCATAAAGTCTGCACACAGCACACTATCTTCTTTCCATGTTATAGTGTGTGCTTTATATGCCATATCATTTGCCTGAGGTATGTCACTTCTAAAATGTGCCCCACGACTCTCATTTCTACTGATGGCACATACAAGTATGATCTCGCTGAGTTCAACCATATTGCCAAACTCTATAAACTCTACAAGATTGGTGTTATAGAGTTTGGATTTATCGCGCGGCCCCATAAATGGGATCTCTTTTTGTATCTGGCGCACTGCTCCCAAAACAGCTTTGAGCCCCATTTCATCTCTTTGTATGCCGGCATTGTTATAAAAAATCTTCCCTAAAAATGCTTTTTTCTCATAAAAATCTATCTGGTTGCTAAAGTACTTCACCCCTTTTACAAAGTTGTTTGCACTTTGTGAAGCCGCCGAGGTCTCTATGCTTTTATCAAACTCCCTGGCATACTTTGCAGCATTTTCTCCACTCTGAATACCAAAGACTATGAGCTCTAAAAGGGAGTTGCCCCCTAAACGATTCGCACCGTGAACCCTGTGGTTTGCACACTCACCCACGGCAAAAAGCCCCTTGAGTTTGCTTTGTGATTTTGCATCCACTTCTATGCCACCCATGGTGTAATGTGCGACCGGCTTTATGGGGATCAGATCATAAACAGGATCCACATTTTCATACAAACGGGCAAGTTTTCTCTCTTGTGGAAGTTCAGCATCGATAAACGCTTCACCAAGATGGCGAATATCTAAAAATACATCTTCCCCTTTCTCTATCTCATTGACAATCGCTCTTGCGACTTCATCACGGGGAGCCAGCTCATTGGTAAATCGCTCCCCTTGTGAGTTGACAAGATATCCACCCGCACCTCTGGCACTCTCAGAGATCAAGATAGCAGAATTTTTCAGCGCGGTTGGGTGAAACTGTATAAACTCCATATCGCTCAGTCTTGCTCCTGCACGCAAAGCGGCAGCTATACCGTCTCCTGTTGAGCCAACGGAGTTTGTAGAGTATCTGTCATAGATTCTGCTGTAGCCTCCCGTTGCCACGATCACAGAAGCACTTTCATATGTCTCAACTTCCCCTGTTCGGATATTTAAAACAGTAGCTCCGCAGGCATAAGGCTTGTCATATGTGTCTTTATTGACTACAAAGTTCAAAAGATAACGTTCGTTAAGTATCTCAATACCCGCTTCATTGCATCTGTCATAAAGGGTATGAAGTATCTTCAGCCCCGTATAGTCCTGTGCGTAACAGGCTCTTGGTGCAGATGCTCCACCTAAAGTTCTTTGTGCGATTTTTGCATCTTTTGTTCTGCTAAAGGGCACGCCTATGGAGTCAAGCCACTCTACAGCCTTTGGTGCCTCTTCACATAAAAGTTTTACGGCTTCCTCGTTTGCAAGTCCGTGAGCCGACTTGAGTGTGTTTTGTATATGCGCTTCCACACTGTCATCTGCTACATTGCCAAGAGCGGCATTGATCCCCCCTTGAGCCATAGAGGTTTGACTTCGTGTTGGATACTCTTTTGTCAAAACCCTTACCTTGGCACCACTCTTATGAGCATTTAAAGCAGCTACAAGCCCTGCTCCACCTGCTCCAATAATCAATACATCGCTTCTCATATGGTTATACCTGTCCTGTTTAAAATGTGGTTTTATTATAGCATAAGGGTTAAAACATAATAGCGCAACACCCGTAAACTTCCGGCGATCAAAACAAACCAAACAAACTGTAACCTAACAACACCCGCTACAAGTGTTAGTGGATCACCGATGATGGGAAGCCATGAGAACAACAAAGCAAAATAGCCATACTTATGACCATAATGATACGCTTTTGTACCTATGCTTGAAGCAAGGAGTTTCGTTTTTGTTTTTTCAAAAAGGAGCAGACCCAAAAAATAGTTCAATATGATGGCAAGAATATTGCCGCACGATGCAAAAACAAGCGCACTCAAAGGCGGCATATCGTTTGCTAAAGCAGCCACAAAAGCTACTTCTGAGGAGAAAGGAAGTATAGTTGCTGCTAAAAACGCAGAAAAGAAAAGCGCTACTTCAGCGATGAGATATTCTCTATAACGGAGGTTATAAGTTTATCTCTTGCCTCTACAGAGGTCCAGGCAATATGTGGAGTAACATAGAGATTCTCTTTGTTTTTCACCTCTAAAAGCGGATGATCTTCTCTCATAGGTTCTTTTGTAAGCACATCCAAACCAAAATAGATATACTTCTCATCGATCACTCTTGCGATCGCTTCTTCATTGACAATACCGCCACGCCCAAGGTTGAGCACAATCGCTCCATCTTTACATAGTAACAACTGTTCATAATCTAAAAGGTTGTTTGTTTGCTCATTGAGCGGTGCGTGTATAGAGATAAAATCACAACTTTGCAGAAGTTCATCAAGTTTGAGCCTCTCATAGGGCTGTGAATGGTTTTTTCCACTTGTAGAGTAGTAGCACACCTCTGCACCAAAGGCATCTGCCAGCTTTGCCACACCCCGACCGATCTCACCAAGACCGATAATACCCCACTTTTTCCCTTTTATCTCAAAGAACGGGCGTGATACATCTGTAAATATTTTACTTCTGGAATATGCACCGCTTTTGACATACTCATCATAATATCTTGAATGCCCCATAAGATAAAACAGCATCGAAAATGTGTGTTGAATAACTGAGTCTGTTGAGTATCCCGCAACATTTTTTACAGCTATATTTCTCTTTTTCGCTGCTTCTAGGTCGATATTGTTCATCCCTGTCGCTGCGACACAGATAAGTTTTAGACTTGGCGTGTTGTGCATATGCTCATCGTTTATAACAACCTTGTTAGTAACAATGACATCTGCATCTGTTATACGCTCTTGCACCTCTTGGGGTGAGGTTGTCTCAAAAACCGTAACTTCACCGAGCGGATCAAAACCGCTCAAATCTGTATCGCCAAATGTCAAAGCATCGAGTAAGACTATTTTGTTACGTGACATCTAAGCATCTTTTACTTTTTCTATAAGCTCGCGTGACTTCTCAAGCGCTGCCTCAACCTCATCAAACACTAAAGCAACCGCCATGCGTCTCCCCTTGTGGGATTCAGGTTTTGAAAACACTCTTACAAAAGAGTTCTCACTAAAGAGATCCTCATCCACATCTACCACCGGCGCATAAGAGTGCTTTTGAGATTTAAATGCCGCAGAAGCACCATCACCGTAAAATGTAAAGCCCAGAGGAAGTCCAAGAACCGCACGCAGATGAAGTGCAAATTCACTCTGACTCTGAGTGATAAGCGTTACCATCCCCGTATCATGTGGACGTGGGCTTACTTCTGAGAAGTACACCTCATCCCCTTTGACAAAAAGCTCAACACCAAAAAGCCCGCGTCCACCTAGACCGTCAGTGATCGCTTTAGCGATCTCTTGAGATCTTTGTTTTGCCACTTCACTCATCTGCATCGGCTGCCATGAAAAAACATAGTCACCATCACGCTGTTCATGCCCGATAGGCTCACAAAAAACTGTTTCTTTGCCGTTTCTCACTGTAAGCATCGTGATCTCATAGTCAAAATCAACAAACGCCTCAACGATCAACTCACTCGCATCACCGCGAGCCTCTTTTGCCATCTCCCAAGAAACAGGGATATCCTCTTCACTTCTAGCTATACTCTGTCCATGTCCCGAAGAGCTCATAACAGGTTTTATAACACAAGGAAACCCAAGTTTTTTAGCAGCTTCTAAAAGACCCTCCTGCGTTGTAACAAACTCATAAGGACCTGTTTTCAGCTTAAGTACCTCCGCTGCAAATGTGCGGATATTTTTTCTGTTCATCGTCTTACTGACCGCTATTGCATTTGGAATAACATTGTAGCCCTTATCTTCTGCTGCAAAAAGTGCATCGATACTGATAGCTTCGATCTCTGGTAAGATATAGTCGGGTTTTTCACGGTAAATAATCTCCAAAAGAGCATCTTTGTCCTGCATATTGACCACATAAGAGCGGTGTGCCACGTGGTGTGCAGGTGCATTTTGATACCTGTCAACGGCAATAACCTCAAGACCGAGTCTTTGTGCCTCAATAACAACCTCTTTACCGAGTTCACCGGAGCCAAGAAGCATCACTTTTTTTGAATTTGATTTAAGGGGAGCAGAAAATTGCATGTGAATAATTCCTTCATTTATGTTGAAGGAATTATATCAAAATAGGATTAATGTTACTGTTTTAAACCTATAAGAGTTTGAAGAAGTTGATCAGAAGTGGTAATGGTTTTACCGTTTGCCTGATAACCTCTCTGTATGATGATAAGCTGAGTCAGTGCCAAAGAAAGATCAACATTGGAAGCTTCTAATGCCGATGACTGAATAAACCCACGCCCAGACGTCGCTGCCGTACCGATAATAGGATCACCCGAGTTTGCAGTTTGGGTATAGGTATTTCCCCCCTCCGTCGCAAGACCCTCATTGTTCGTAAATTTAGCCATACCCACCTGAGCAAGACCAAAACTTCTACCATTTGAAAATGAGCCTACCACTGTTCCGCTCTGATCAATTCTGATACCGACAAGATCCCCACCTGTGAAACCGTCTTGAGAGATTCCGGAAGTTCCCGAGGATGAATCAAAACTTGTCATACCGTCAAAAGCATTTGCGGTACCAAAACTCAAACTAATCTGCTGATCAGGTGCCGAACCGTTATTTGCCGAAAAAGAGATATTCGGCGGATTATAGGTTGCAAGGGAACCATCGTTGTTAAAACGGATCGAACCTGTTTTTTCATTATAAGGAGCCGTTGTATCGATCGTAGCAGGTTCAGGAACCGAAACAAGCATATCCCATGTACTTCCCGTTGCCGTATCGACTGCTGTTTTTCTAAACTCCATTCTTACGGTATGTTTAGAACCCAAAGAATCAAAAACATCTATGGAGCTTGAGTGTGTTGCTGCATTAAAGCTTTGAGAAAATGCTTTTCCCCCGCTTCCAACCGGAAGTACGGAGTTGAGTGCTTCCATATTTCTTGTAAAACGGGTATTTTCAGTAATTCCGGAAGCAGAAAGCCCTGTGATTTTCAAGTTCATATCGTAATCACCATCCTGAGAACCACCCGGATTGATGATCTCAAATTTGCCCTGCTCATTAATCTTGATCTCTATATTATTCTCATTGGCTATACCATCCCCATCACCGTCACCAACATTGCGAGCTTCGAGTTCCATGGCATAACGAAGATCTGAAATCGTTGTAAATGTTTTATCCTGACCGACTACATTAGATGAAGATGCCGGATCATACTGGTATCTATATGCCGTTGTGATATTGGTCGTACCTGTGCCAAGTCCACTATTATCATTTGCACCTACCGTATAGTTAATGTTGTGCGAAGCGGCAGCATCACCATTGGTATTGATAAGATCGATCTTTCCGTTAATAGCATCATAAGAAGCCGTCACACCTGTCACAGATGTTTGTGCATTGATTGCTGCAACATATCGTGCTGCATTCTCTGCTGCAGTTTCAGTACCCGTAGCTCCGGTTGTTACAATCTGCTTTGTTGTTCCATCATCAAGAGTAAAAGTGATATCGAGTTCATCATTGGCGCCGGTACTCGCATTTACAGCGCCACCATCCGTCTTTTGTGCACTTAAAAATGAGATCCATACTCCTTGATCTTTTTGCAAAGAAAATGCTTCACCAACCTCATTAAACATAACACCCATATCACCGGAAGCGATAGGATTACCGTTTGCATCAACTGCCGGTGGCGTCGGAAGTGCCGGTGGAGGACCACTTGGAACCTCATAAGCAGGAGAAAAGCTCTCTACCAAAGGACCAGAGTTCAAGTTTGCTTTTAGTACCACTTCAGTTGTCGGGCTTGCGGGTGTTGTAAGTCCCGGCGGAATATTTATATTTGTAATCGGTGCAGTCGAATCTACTTTCCCTGTATCAGGGTCTCTTACCCAACCCTGAACAATAAAACCGTTGTTATCGACAAAGTTACCCGCCGCATCAAACTTAAAATCCCCTGCACGAGTATATTTGTAAGTGTTCCCACCATCTGGGGATGTAATGAAAAAACCATCTCCCTGAATAGCGACATCGGTATTTTTATCGGTATTTTGAATAGACCCCTGAGAAAATATACGAGTCATTGAGTTTACACTTGAACCCAAACCTACCTGAACAGCATTTTTACCACCAAGAGCGCCTTGCGGGGCTGTTGCAATAGATCTTGTTTGAGCAAGAAGATCTGAAAAATTGGCACGAGAATACTTAAAACCGACAGTATTTACATTTGCGATATTATTTGATTCTACATCCATCGCAACTTGGTGCGACTGTAGTCCGGATACACCGGAATATAATGATTTTAACATCTTATATCCTTTATCTCTTTAAGTAAGAATATCTAGCATGAAGTGTTCCAACTTTTAACTATAGTAATGAAATCTGTATTTGTGATTTTTTAAAAATATGCTTCGACAGATGCTTTTAAGCATCCATATCTATTGCTTTTTGAAGCATCTGATCAGCGGTAGTGATCACTTTGGAGTTTGAATCATAAGAACGTTGCAAAATGATAAGTTCAGTTAAAGCTACCTCCATCTTGACATTTGAATTTTCAACGCTAAAGTTCATAACTTCTGCACCGAGTATATTATTGCCCTGCGCATCTTGAAAGAAAAGAGGATCCCCACTGTTTGGACTTTGCACAAATTTTGAACCATCAAGCCTGCTAAGACCCTGATCATTTTGAAAATGATACACCGCAATTTTACCGACACTGCTTTGCATACCATTTGAAAATGTTGCTATCACTTCTGCGTTTCTGTTTATATCATACCCGATAAGGTCTCCGCCAATAGTACCATCAGCAACACTTGAACCGGAAGTAGAGGGTGTATTACTTGATATAACACCATCATATCCGTTGCCAAGATCAATAGCAATATCAACACCCTTATGGTTAATACTATTGAGTGTAGAGGAGACAAGGGCACCTGAAGAATCAAAATTAACAACCCCTTCTTGTGTACTAAAAATTGTTTCACCGTCAAGGCTTTGGGTTGTTGCTACGACATCCCAGCTAATACCGGGAGGGTTTTGCACAGCACTTTGTGTAAAAGTAAGTTTAAGCTCATTTTTTTCACCATCAACATCTACTATACCGGTACTAATGGTCTGTACTTCATTTTCTACACCAAGGTTCATCAAAAAACTCGTGTTTGTCGTTGGTTCAGCGGGATATTGAAGTGTCTTTGGAAAACGGAGTTTCTCTTGTTCGTTGACATTACCTAGGGGGATATCATCTATCTGTTTTGTCAATACCTCACCATCAATATTTCCGCCTAATGTACCAAGTACATAATAACCTTCAGGAGTTACAAGATCATTATTGACATCAAATGTAAAGTTTCCGGCTCTTGTGTACATTGGCTCACCCGGACCCTGAACGCCAAACCATCCATCACCGTTTATGGCAAGATCGGTACTTCTGGAAGTAAGTGATAACGCTCCACTCTCTAAGTTTGTGGCAGCAGTTTGTATGCTTGTTCCTATCCCTATCCCACTGTCAACACTTGTACTATTTGCAGAAGTTGTTAAAGCATCTTCAAACATAGAAGAGAACTCTACATCATAAGAGCGATACCCGATGGTACTGATGTTTGCAATATTATCAGAAGTCGCATCTATCGCTGTTTGATTACTTTTAAGCCCAGAGAGACCGGTATAAAAAGCCTGCGTCATCATAGTGGATCCCTTTTAGTATATCTCTTTGACATTTTCAAGAGCAACATAGCTAGAACCTACTTTAAGATAAGTATCTCCACCATCAAATTTTACAGACTCTATAGGATAAGCACCCAATCTTGTTGTTTGAGGATTTCCTTCAGAATCACTGTAACTCGAGGTTACATAATAAACGCCCTCATCTACAAGGTTTCCTGCTGCATCTGTTCCATCCCAGGTAAACTGATACACTCCACTAGGGTTTGTTCCTACATCTAAAGTTTTTATTACCTGGCCCTCAACATCGAGAATCTCTACGCTGCCCTGCTCTATATCAGAAGGATAGTACACTTCAAACGTAGTTGACTCCTCCTCAAAGTAGATAGCATTACTGCCAAGATCTGCTGTTTTTCCAATCGCTGCTATTGTTGAAAACTGGTTTGATGTAGAAAGTGATGCAGCTAGATCTTCGAGTGCTTTGTTTGTGTTGTCAGCCGACTCTAATGCAGCCAACTGTGATGTTTGTGTCAAGATCGTTTCTGTATCTGTTGGTTCTGTCGGATCTTGATATTGTAACTCAGTAAGCAGAAGCATCATAAAGTCATCTTTACCCAAAATTCCGTCAGGATTCTCGGCTGTCGCAGGCTCTGTCGTTTGATAACTTACTTGTTGTGTTGAACTAATCATAATATATCCTTTCTCGGTACTTATATATATCTTGGTACAATGATCTCTAAGGAGCTTACGCCTTCCTCATTCACATCTTCATTTTCGAGCACTTGAAAATGCTCATACTCTTTTCTAGCATCTTCTGAATTCTGTTGCCCTCCTGAAAAACCAGAGAAGTTTCCACCTTCAGAGTTATTACTAAAATTCAATGTAGCATTATTTATTCCATTATTACTCAATTGGACTTTCAGATCGTTTGCATTCATAGCCAAGGCATTGATGGCGGCATTGTTTGAGCTGAGATTGACATGCAGACTCTTTCCGCGCTGCACCACTGTAAGTTCAATCTCCCCAAGGTTTTGTGGGTTGAGTTGCACCTTGACTCTACTAAAAGGTGACTTATAATCGTCTATAGCACTTTTCACATCACTTGAGAGATACTTGATCATCTGTTTTGCTTCATTGAGTTTCACCTCAAAACTATCAGCTTTGGCAACACCAAGCCCATCAACTTTAGCATTTGCTTGTGTATCACTTTTAGTATCTGGCTCACCTTTTAAAAGTGATTCAAGATGTTTTGTTGTTTCACTCATAGCACTTGGTGCAATCACTCTTGCCGTTGCGACTGAAAAATCTGCCGTCAGGTTGAGTGATGAGTGTTGAGGTTTTTCACCACGAAGAAGCAACTTCAGTGTTTCATCCGCTTTTTGCTTGGGAGTTTTCTCCTCTACCTTAAAGGCACTGCTAGTTTTTGTCTGAACCAGTTGCTCTGTAGTGAGTTCACTTCCATTTTTTTGTGCCTTAAACAGTGGCGTAGATTTTAATTCCTGTTGCAGAGTTACATTTTTTTCCTCTTGTAGAATCTGGGCTTTTGGCTGTTGTAACACTTCAGCCGAAACCTCTTTGTGTCTTTCATTTGGGATTTTTGCTTTTACGAGATCTACAGAGCCTTTCTCACTGCTTGTTTTAAAAGGTTTTTGTTGCTCTGACGTGCTTACTTCTGAAAATGACCCCTTTGTATCTGAGGCTTTCGTGTTAGGCGCTTTTATATCTTGAGTTTTTATATCTACAGCTTTTTGGCTTTGTATCTCAAGAGAGCTTTTTCCTTTGAGATCTTCTAAAGTGATTTTGGAAACATCCAATCCAAGGGTTTTAGCAAAATCCGCCAAACCTCTCATCGTATTTGGCAACTCTTTTGCCTGCGATATTTTATACGCATCACTTTGAAGTATTTTTGATTTCAAGTACTCTTTAGCATCTGCTATAAGTGTTTTAAGCTCCGAGGTACTCATATTTTGTGTAAGCTTTGGGTTGAGCTCAAGAGCTTCTGAAGTTTTACTTTTTGCCAACTCATCATTTTTTAACAGCGAAAGCAGCTGATCTGTTTTAGAGTTATTTTTTATAGGCGAAGAGCTCTCTTTTGTTTCCTCAAGAGACAAGATCAAGGGGGCTCTCTCAAGCTCTTTTTTCTCATTTGCTATATCTTTATCAAAACCTATCCCCTTGAGTAAATCAGAAAAAGAAAGCTTGGCATCTTGTTCCTCTAAAGAAGCAGGCGAAAGATTTAGAGGTGATGATGAAGCTGCTTTGGCATCTTTATTTAGAACAATCATCTTCTCTCCTGTTGTAGGGTCTTTTTTATAGGTTTTTTTAGAAGTAAGCATATGCCATTCCACAACAAAAACACAATAGACAAAGATTTGGTTACATTTATTTTACACTGTGTCGATGTAGTGGTGATGAATAAGATAGTATTAGTTATATTTCCGGTTTTTTTATTGGCGCAAACGCCCTTTGATACACCTCAGAGTAAGCAGTTTGATCTTAGTTGTTTTAACACAAAAAAGAATGAGCTTAACACAATGGCTTCTCAAAACAAAAAAATCAAATGCAGGTGGGTGTGCGATAAGAAGGTGTATAAGGAACAAAAGATAGCTGAAGCGATCTCTTTTTATAAAAGGTCAAAAAACTATAGTTTTAAAGATGTAAAGTAAACCTGTCCAAGCATCTCAGATCGTTCTCGCATACTTTACTCACTCTGTCTTGGAGCTCACTAAGTACTGCTTTTGGTGTTTCTCCATCTCTTGGATAGCTCACAGCATATGCTTCTGTAGTCTCACCAAAAAATTCATCAAACATCTCTTTTACGATCTGTGCACCGTACTTGTCAGTATAAGGAAGGACAAAAAAGTAATTTTTTTCACAGTTGACAATTGCATCAGAGCTCCTGAGTACCTGTTCAAGACTGTTTTTAATCACAGTATCTGCAAGCATAGAAAGATCACAATACAAAATAGTAAAACTCTCAGCACGATTTTCATCAAGCCTGTCCGCTATACCCATATTGAGACTTACCAACTGTTCAAAGTTATCAAAAGAAAAATGTACACCAGCCATCAGAGATCCTTATTAAAAAACTTTATGGCATTAGTATAGCATCTCAATCTAAGATACTTATAAAATTATAAAATAGAGTAAGGCTTGATCTCTTCTCGCGAAATAAAAGGGGAGCCTTGAACCTCAACACCATCGTATGCAAGGGTATAAAGTTGATCAGGTGATGTTTTACAATATGTCAAAATTATTTTTGTAGCCATCTCTTTGTCTTGTGGTGTTGCGGTTTTAGTGAGCATTGCGTGTGGTCCTGCAATACCAAGCGTTCTTATGTGATAGTACTTCTCATTATCGATCATTTGAAGATGCCCGTTTTCCTCTTTGTTTCTTCCAACAACAAGCTTTGCCTGTTCAGAGATGCGAAGATGACGCCCATACTTCATAAGGGGAATATCTCTCACCTCAAATGTGTCATATTTTACAATATCAAGCATCTTCTTTGCAAAATTTTCATCTGTTAAAAGACACCCTCCACCCGGAGACTCAAAGTTTTCCAAGCCGATCTCTTGAACCAGTTCAAGCTGTCTGTCACGACTTCTTCCAACAATACCTTCTAACTTGTCCCTGTTAACCCAACCATTTTGTTCAGCTATGGTCGGGGTGAGCATTTTTGCGGACAAAGGGCGCAGTAAGAGTCCATCACAGTTAGACTCATCTAAAACAGTTTGCAGGGCATCTTTGTTTTGGCTCATCGGTCTTTGACCCATAACCTCACCGCTTATAAGAAAAGAAGCACCCTCATCTTTCATGATTCTTTTTGCAACGGCAAACATCTTTGCGTGACAATCTATACATGGATTGAAGTTTTTGCCATAGCCGTGTTTTGGATCGAACAGCACATCTTGAAGATACTCATTTTGAATATCGACGATCTTCAGCTCTGCCCCAACCTGTTCACACATACTTTTCATATGCTCAAGTCTGTCTTTTGTACTTCCAAAACCGGTACTGATATTTACAGCCAAAACCTCTATACCCTGATCTATAATAAGCTTCATTGCCAAAGTAGAATCGAGTCCTCCGCTAAAGAGTGCTATCGCTTTCATTTGTCCCCTTTTATGTTGAAGTACAAGAGCCAGACGTTACACTCCAGCCAGTTCACCTCGTTTTAATGCCGCAATTTTACCACGAAACTTACGTATATAAAAAGCCTTCTCCTCAAAAGAGATGGAGTTTTGCATATTGACTTTTTTAAGTTCTCTTTCGTAGTGTTTGGTTAAAAAGGTTATAAGCTCAGCTCTTAACTCCTCCTCACTTTGTAAAGAGAGAATATTCTCATCGACCATGATCGCCATCAGTTCAGGGGCATCTCTTTGACCTTTTAGTGCCAAAGAGAACTCTCTGGAGTGAAACTGCAATAAAGAGGGATCAAGAACATCGAGTATCTGATCTATAAACTGTGGATACTCCAACACTGTTTTTACAAGAGCAAGTTCCCAAGCATCTTTGTGCCTGTTGTTTTGCACAATGGCAGAGGGCTTTTGTATGTTGCTTTGATTGTTAAGTCGTATATAAGAGGGGTTGATGCCGAGCTTTTGCGCAAAATCTGCTTTGTATCTGTCTTGAAGGATCGCTGAAAGTGTTTTAATATATGCCACACCCTCATGCATGGCCGCTTCTTTGGCTTTTGGATCTCGCAAATCATATAAAGCAAGAATCTCCCCCAAAACAAAATCTATAAAAGCAACCGGTCTTATAAACATCTTTTTAAGTGTTTCTGTTTCCCCGTTTTTTACCATGTCCGCGGGATCAAGTCCACCACCAAAAATAACGACTCCCCCGTTAAAACCCGAAGCACTCAGAAGTTTTGCCGCCTTGAGTGCTGCTGCACGTCCTGCCTTGTCTCCATCATACGCCATAACAATACGAGGCTCACCCTTTCTTAGAAGTGGCAGATGTTCAGGTGTCAGTGCTGTTCCAAGCGTTGCAACAGCATTTAAAAACCCTGCCTGATGAAGCATAATCACATCAAGATAACCCTCTGTTATGATGATCTCTTTTTGTTTGTATATGCTTTGCCTTGCATGGTTATAGGCATACAAAAGTTTGGACTTGTTAAAAAACGGTGTCTCGGGAGAGTTTACATACTTCGCCTGATGCCCCGTAATGGTTCTGCCTCCAAAACCGACAAGTGTTCCGTTTGAAGAGTGTATGGGAAAGGTTATACGCTCTATAAAACGGGCAAACGTTCTATGGCCGTCAGAACCTAAAACACCCATGTTTACAGCTTCGGCTATGGGAAGTGACTGGGACTTAATAAAGTGTATCGTCGCATTTGAATCCGGAGCATACCCGATACCAAACTTTTCAATAGAGCTCTCATATATCCCTCTTTCTTTCAAGTAAGCATTTGCAGTGGTATTTGAAACAAGGAGATTTTGATACCATGAGTTTACTACATCCATAACCTGTGAGCGTGGTTTGTTATGTTTGTTATCTGTGTACGCAAGTGTAAAATTATACGAAGATGCAAGTTTTTCCAAAGCTTCCGGATAATTAAGCTTCTCATACTCCATAACAAACTTGACACTGTCGCCACCGACACCACACCCAAAACAATGGTATATCTGCTTAGCAGGGCTTACAACAAAAGAGGCTGTTTTTTCATCATGAAAAGGGCAAGGGGCTTTAAAGTTCGCACCCGCTTTTTTCAACTCTACATAAGAACCTACTACATCAACAACATCAAGTCGTGCCTTTAAGGCTTCTATGGAATCTTGGGTAATCATAAAAAGATTATATCAGGGAGTGGTTTAAAAAAGAGTATATTTGCTTCTATAGAGATCAAAGCCTTACTATAGAAGCAAAATGAATAAAGTGAAAAACTTTTATTTAATAAAGCTCAGAACTTGGATGGTTTGGTTTAGAGATTGGATTTGGCGTATCTCGTGTATCATAATGCACTATAGAATCTGCTCCAAGAGCACCACATATTAAAACAATTGTTAAAATGATTTTTTTCATTTTATTTCCTTTGGTAAGAACGCATTACGTTCTAAAATTTTAAATCGGACAAATTTTATCTGATTTAAAAAAAGAAGCTGTTGATATAGATCAATAATACAAAAAATTTTAAAAATTTATATGATTTTTCTTTAAAAGAAGTTATTTATGCTATACTTGCACTCCAAATTTTAAAAGAAAGTGGGTGATGTGATATGCCTGGTATTGTACTACGTCCAGATGATAATTTTGATGCAGCTTACAGACGTTTCAAGAAGCAGACTGACCGTAACTTAATCGTTACAGAAGCTCGTGCTCGCCGTTTCCACGAAACAGAAACTGAGAAACGTAAGAAGTTCAAAATTTCAGCTCGTAAAAAAATGCTTAAACGTCTTTATATGATGAGACGTTACGAATCACGCCTGTAATATAAGCCTTCGGGCTTATATACTTCTATTTTTATTTTACGATCTTGCTCAACTTTTTAACTTCCATATTTTACACTTTATGAAACAAACTATCGCGATTTTTCCCCAACAATACTATAATAGTCATCTTTTAAATATTGCTACTTGCAGTAACGCCACTAAAGGAACAAATAAAAAAATTATTTTATTCTTGACAAAGAGGGGGTGACTTTTTATACACTGTTTCTTGCTAATTTCAACAAGGATATTTATATGAAAAACAACAGAAAAAACTTACTACTTTTAGGACTATCAACTTTTGCGATAATCTCTCTTTTAAGCGGTTGCGGGAAAAAACCTCTCCCTCAACCTATTAGCAACGAGAACTATAAACAAGAAGCAAAACTTTTCGCTCCATATGATCTTGAAAATAAAACTTTTTCAAAAGAGATAGTCAATCAAACAAATAAGCCTGCCCTTCGTCTGAATGATTACAAACCCGTTGGTTTCAATACACGTGTTTATAAGCTTAAAAAGTCCGGTATCTTATGGAATACTCCGGAAACTCCTGAGGTACCATTTGAAATTGTTGAGTGTGATGATAAGACAAGCCACGTTTTTCTTCAAAACCTATTATTTGCCCCATTTGTACTTGGACTCAATATTGTATTGGGCGGTGGAATGTGTGACAATCATCATGTTTTTGACTATGAACTCTTCGATGAAACTGCAAAAGATTGGATAAAAGATGAAAATATTGATCGTATAGCTCTTATAAACAAGTATGACGCTCTATTACAAACAAAGTATAAAGCAGAGAATTCACTCAAACAGATAACAGATGAAACAAATAACGAGTTAAATACATTGCTTACTCAATACCAAAACAGCTATATAAAAAAAATGCCTAAAGTTAAAATAAATATTCAAGACCATAGTGGTTTTTATCATAACGAACCACTTAATACCCTAGCATCATTAAAACATACAGCACTTGAAAAGCACCCAGTAGATTTCAGAAAAAATTATAAGTCTCTTGTCGATAACAATTTTCCTTGTACAGCAAATAATGAGTGTTTAGAAAAATTTTCTAACTCAAAAATAGAAATAGAAAAAGATTTAAAAATGGAGTTGCAGACAATTAAACAAAAAAGAGCAGTGAATGCAAAAAAAGATTATGAGAATTATTTGAAACAACAAACGACTAACATTGAGATTTTTGCAGACTATAATGAATATCAAGCAACAACAAAACATAAAACGCTTTTTTACCGCCTCAAACAAATGCCAAAAGAGGTCAACAGCGATACAAAAAGTATCACAGCAACTTATGAAATCATATCAGCAAGCTTTAATGATGTCTTTCCAAAATATCATAATAGCGATAAAAATATCGAGGTAACATTTGAGCCTGAAACTCAGACAATTGGCTTAACAAATAAAACAGATCAATTTATTGAAATTGGTTCAATTAGCCTTTACTATGATGGTGCAATCTATAAGATTGCCAATGATAGAACTCAAAATTTTATGAGTGAGCTCTCTCCAAATGGTGTCATACAACTAAAAGCCTTAACATTCTGGGATCACATAAAAGAGGCTAGCTTTAAAAAGGTAACAGTGGGTACAACACGCAAAAAAACTCTCAAATTTGGATTAGCTATTAAGTATGCGACACTTCAACCTTATCAAAAACATACAATATATCGAGAAGATCAGCACAATCTCGCAAAGTTTTTACAACAGTTTTAATAAAAAAACTTGGAAAATACTAAAAGCTCACTTCATTGAGCACTCAATACAGGAGCTTGTCACTAAGGTCTCTCACATATAAAAGAGACTTTAGATTTTTCCGTACATCTCATTGTAGAGTGAAAGAGCATGTCTGTCACTCATGGAAGCGATGAAATCTGCTATCACTCTATGTTTTGCTCTGTCTCCAAGCTGTTTGTAATAAAACTGCGGTAACATCTTCTCTTCTTGCATTAAAGCGGTGTAGAGACCCCCTATGGCCTGTTTTCCGGCAAACATTTTCGTAACTATGTTCTTATGTTGGTAGAGTTTGTTAAAGAGCAGCTTTTTTAACTTCTTGATTTTTCTCTCCAAAGCAGGTTCAAAACCAACCGGCAGTTCCTTTTTTGAGTCTATCTGAGCACTTAAAACTTCAGAGTTGTCTATCTTCTCTTTGGAATACTCTAAAAGTGAGTACACCAAATGGTTAATAAGATGGGAACTGAAACGGTAACGAAACATCTCATCATCCTCAAGTCCCACACCCTCCTCTTGCACTTTTTGCAATATTTCACAAATAAGCTCACTCTCTTTTAAGTCCTCAAAACTGATAAACCCCGAGTTGATACCATCGTCAATATCATGACTCATATAGGCTATCTCATCGGCACGATCTACCACCATCGCTTCGATGGAGGGGTGGGTATCGAGATGAAACATCTCATCTATCACTGAAGGAAGAAAGCTTTTTTTATAAGGGTAGGAGTGTTTAAGAATTCCCTCCAAAGTTGCAAAAGTAAGGTTGAGCCCATCAAACTGCTTGTATCTTTTCTCCAAGGAGGAGACAACCCGAAAACTTTGAAAATTGTGCTCAAAACCATTTGTATAGCCATCGTTTCTCAAGCACTCATCAAGGGCATCACCACCAACGTGACCAAAGGGAGTGTGCCCCAAGTCATGTGCTAAAGCGATCGCTTCTGCAAGCGAATCATCCAAACCCAGCTGGGAAGTGATCGAGCGTGCGATCTGCGATACCTCTATGGAGTGGGTCAGACGGGTGCGGAAAAAATCACCCTCCTGATTTAAAAAAACCTGTGTTTTGTACTCTAATTTTCTAAAACTTCCGGAGTGGATGATCCTGTCTCTGTCCCTTGCATAAGGTGTTCTAAAATCTTTCTCTATGGTATAAAAACGCTCGTAGGGAAGCATTATGATTTTTTTAGGAATTTTGTCAGTATATGGATCTTTACGCCGTTTACACGACCCTCTATATGCTCAGCATCGTTTGGAACCAAAGCGATATTTCTCACCGCAGTACCGCGTTTTGCCGTAAATCCGCCTCCCTTAACATCCAAATCTTTTGTTATAACAACAGTATCTCCCGCTTGAAGAACTACACCGTTTGCATCTTTGTAGATAAGGGTATCTTCATCGTTACCCATACCCTCTTCTGCCCAGGCTTTGATATCATCTGTCATATAGATCATATCGACAAGATCTTGACGACCAAGAGTATTGAGAAGTCTGTAAGAGAGCACCTGTACGGCAGGAACTTCACTCCACATGGCATCGTTTAAACAGTTGAAGTGTGTTTCATCAAGTTCACCGCTCTGTATCTGTTTTTTACAAACACCACAAATATATGCAGCTTTTTCAGCACTTCCATCAGAAGGTGTAACATCAAAAACACTTAGATCATCAGCACTTCCACAAAGTTCACAAACACCGCCACTTCTCTCTTGAAGCTCTTTTTCTATACTCATACTTTTCCTTTAGAAGTTAATTTTTTCGAATTATACCTAAAACCTATGCTAAGCTTTTACAACACGGTTTCTACCGGATTTTTTCGCTCTGTAGAGTGCTTCATCGGCTCTTTTCATAACAGCGAAAGGGTCCTTGTCTTCTGAAGTGTTCTCAACCATCCCCGCAGAGATGTTCACATGGATGGTTTTGGAACTTTTTTTCTTCTTGCTTCGGACAACAAAAGGTGTTTGGGCTATATCCTGTCTGAGCAGATCAACATGGATGTACGACTCATGAACATCCCGAGAGGGAAAAAGTATGGTAAACTCCTCCCCGCCGTAACGGTATGCTTTTCCGTTACCTCCAACATTGGCAAATTTCGAAGCGACCATCTTCAACACATCATCACCTGTCTTATGTCCATAGGTATCGTTAAACTTTTTGAAATGATCGATATCTATCATCGCCAAGGTGTACTTTCTTCCTAGTTTTGCCATATCTTCCACAAGAGCTCTTCTTCCCGGAAGTAAAGTAAGCTCGTCATAAAAAGCAAGTCTGTAAGACTCTCTTATGAGAATGACAAATACTATCACCCCTATTGCCAAAAAGAGCGTCTCTGTCGCATGAGGCACCTTGATATAATAAAGCGCCAAGTAAAAAGTGATCAAGATCACTAAAAAAGAGCTGTTGTAAATAAGGTATCTGTTTAAAAGCACAAGCACACCCATAACAAAAGCTATAAATACCCCAACGATCACTGAAACATCTTTGATCGGAGCAAAAGAGATCGCAAAGATTTTGGTATTTATAAAGCTATCAAGGGCGAGACTAGGAAAATTAAGCAGATACAGCACCAAAAACAGCTCAAAAATAAAAAATGCAACTTTTGCCATACCCCATACACTCAAAAAACCCCGCTCTTTTAAAACCAGAAACACCAAAAGATGTATGGGGTAAAAAAGCGATCCGTAGTTGTACAAAGCTGTCGCATGAGCGCTGTCAAGATACTCAAAACCCAAGTGCATAAAAATTAAAGGGAGCAAAACATAGATAAATCTGTTTCTGTTAAAGTGCCAAGAGACCCACACAACAATAGCAGTCAGTGCATATAAAAGATAAGGAGCAATAGAAAAAAGTGAACTTGGAACACCTGACATTTTGTACACCAAAAGCGCAAAGACAGCTGTTATAGCCGCTGGAATCATAAGGTTGATAAAAATTAATTTTAATGAATTCATATTGCCTCTTACCTGTGTTTATTCTTTGTTGAACTTTATGATTTCGTCCGTGCTTATGTTTTCTTTCTCTTTGTCAAACGCCTTTTTCGCTTCTTCTTCGTTGTAGGCTCTACACTCTTGAGGGATAGTCGCTTGAGGATCTGATGCTATCTGTTCACACATCGTCGCATTGAAAGTGAAGTAAGAACACCCACTAAACACCAAAGCGCTTAAAAATAATAACTTATACATATATACCCTATCTGCTTGATTTTACGATGAGATCTAAGTACTTCTTCGGTGTTACTCTCATCATCTCTTGAGCAAGCCATCTTATTTGGAAGTAGGCTGCACCGGAATCTCTTAAAGAGAAATAGTTCTTCAGACTTCTCAAGTTAAAAGTAACTACCATATCTACCTTGACATTGTCACTGATGATATGTTTAAAAGCATCACCGACATTGCGTTTTTTCTTTCCATACTCCAAAGCATTGTAAAGCTCTTCAGGATTACCTTCGAGTTTCTCTACAAACTCCAGTGAACTCTTTGTAACCGCCATAGCATCAAAATCCTCTACCACCTGAGACTGATAGCTCAACTTATCATACATCGCCCCTATCTCTATGCGGTTGTACTCTTCACTTTGGGTCACGAACATATCAAGTTCCAAGATCTTAGTGATGAAGAACTCTTTGTCCCCGCCATGTCGAGATGCAACAAAAGCGTTGATAATGGAGCTCATCGTGTAACGTGTACTTCGTACGCTTATCGCCTGAATACGATGGCGAGCATGTTCTTGCAGTACACCTCTGGAAGTACCGCGAATCAAAAAACTAAGGTTTGCATGTTCTAAAATGGAGTGGTGAAAATAGGTCCAGGCAAGGTCTTCTAAAAGGTTTGATTTTTCTATGCTGTTGAGTGCATCACACATTTGGGTGTTTGGCAAAGTATGCTCTATATCTTTTACTACGTCATTTTCAGAGTTTTCAAAAGAATCATAACATGTTCTTGCCGCTGCTTCTGCGACACCGATCCCTGTCTCTTGTAAAAGGACCACTTTCGGTTTTGAGTATTCTATGCCATAAACATTTTCCATATGCCACTTCCTAGTTTAATTTCATGTTATTTTACTATCAAAAAGCTTTAGTACTACTTCTGAACCCCATTGAGGATCGGGACAAAGTCACACGCTTCAAGTTCAGTTTTTTGTATTGTAGTGCCGCTCTTTTTAAAACGTGTTATGATCTGTTTGCCGCCCTTTTCTACCGGTGCGACCAAAATACCGCCATCACGCAACTGTTCAAAAAGCTTCTGAGGTATCTCTTTTGCAGAAGCAGAAAATAAGATCCTGTCATAGGGAGCATACTGAATCCAGCCGTTTTGTCCATCATCTGTTCTTGTATGTATGTTATGGATACCAAGCGCTCTAAAACGCTTTTTTGCTTCTAAAATAAGTGGTTCGATACGCTCTATCGTAAAAACACCGCGAAAAAGGTGTGACAAAACAGCTGCCTGATACCCGCTGCCACAACCAACTTCTAAAACTCTGTCAGCACCTTGAGGCTCAAGATACTGTGTCATCTTGGCAACTGTAAGCGGTGAACTGATATACTGAGCGGCTCCTATGGGAAGGGCATCGAGTTTATAAGCATGGTGCTTAAAACCGTTTGGCACAAACACCTCTCTGTTTGTTTTTGCTATAGCCTCTTTGACCTCGTCACTCAAAGCAAAAAATGTATGACACTCCTGTGCCAACCTTGCCGTTTTAGTTGCTGTTATTCTGTCCAATTACTTTATTCCTATATCCATATATCGTCTCATGGTCTTGATCTCTTTTGTGTTATATGGCAGTTCTAAGCAAGGCTTATTCCCATTATGAAGCACCTCGCCATGTGGTCTGATAATACCGCTCATCTTTGTACACTCATCATCCTCTGAATCACTTGCTACAACATAGCACTGGTTTATGATCGCCAAAGCCTGAGTGATCACCTTGAAATGCTCTGTTCGCAAAACACCCCAGTACGAAGGTGCCGCAATCACATCAGCACCCTCAAGCTTTTGCCACAGATCCTTAAAACGAAGCTCAAAGCAAATAAGCACCCCGATTTTAATCCCCTCAACTTCTACTATCCGAACCTCTTTATCATCTCCTTCGCTCATATACTTATGCTCATCACCAAAACGGAACAATCTTGCTTTTGGGCGTTCATATACTATTGCACCGTTATGAAAAATTTTGGCAAAGTTAAATACCTCACCATCCCTTCTCTCAAGCATAGTAAGTATGATGATTTTTTTCTGCGAAGCTTTTTTCAGTGCTTTGTTAGCTACCTCTGCAAACTCAAGAACCGCTTCAAGGTTATCGTAGTCATAGCCGCTCAAACAAACTTCCGGAGCTACTATGAGTGATTTGGCAGGTGTCTGCTCTACAAGGTTTAGAAGTGTTTGGAGGTTAGCACCATACTCCGGTGTGGTGCGAAAGAGGAGTGAGCAAAGTGTGTACTCACCCATGGCTAGAAGTCATCATCAAAAGAGAGACTTCCTTTTGAGTAGTTTGTCACTGTTCCCTCAAAGAAGTTTGTCTTTTGGTCATTAAATTTTGCAAAATCATCTACCCATTTGATAGGATTTGTAACATCATAAAGCTTCTCAAACCCTACTGCCGTAAGTCTATCATCTGCCAAAAATTTTATATACTGCTCTACGATCTCATCCGTAAGTCCAAGAATTTGACCCTGAGTGATGTACTTGCCCCACTCCACTTCCAGTTTTACGGCTTCTTGAAACATCGCTACCACTTCACTTTTAAGCTTCTGTGTAAAGAGATCAGGTCTCTCTTTGCGAAGTGTATTGATAAGATTTTGAAAAAGAACAAGGTGTGTTACTTCATCGCGCTGAATAAAGCGGATCATCTGTGCAGAACCAAGCATTTTGCCTGAACGGGCAAGCGTATATATATAAGTAAATCCACTGTAAAAATAGATACCTTCCAAGATCTGATTGGCAAAACATGCTTTGACAAAGTTGTGTTCACTAGGGTTTGCTGCAAGCTCCTGATACACTGCGGCAATCGCATCATTTTTGTGTTTGAGCATCATATCACGACGCCATAGATCATAGATCTCTTCTGAGTTTGTCGAGATAGAATCCACCATAACAGCATAACTCTGAGAATGCAGAGCCTCTTCAAAACTTTGACGCACCAAAATAAGGTTAACTTCCGGAGATGTAACATAGGGATTTACATTGTCTATAAGGTTATTCGTCTGAAGCGAATCCATAAAAATAAGTTGTGAAAGTGCCTTGTCGTATGCTGTTTTTTCAGCTTCTGTAAGATTTTTGTAGTCATTAACATCGCGGGTCATATCGACCTCTTTTGGAAACCATGTGTTGTTAAGCATCATCTCCCAAAGATTGTATGCCCACTGGTATTTGATGTTGTTAAGCTCAAAGATACCCGTTGGATCACCACCAAATATTTTTCTGTCATTAACGTTTTCTTTTGAGTCCGGATTATATATTTGTTTTCTCTGCATTGCGACTCCATTGTTATTATAAGTGTATGATTATAGCCATCTATACATAAAAATTTGATAAGATTACGGTATGAATTTTCAACCATCATTTTTGTTAAAAAACAGACATATCCAGACCCTTTATAGTTCTCTTTTTAGGAAGTTCCCTCCACTTGATTTTGAAATAGAGACTTTTTGGCTCAGTGATGGTGATTTTACAGAGGCCTATTGGTACAAAACAATACAGCATACTCACACAACACCCATTGTTATACTTTTTCACGGACTTGCTGGCTCTTATATATCTCCCTATATTCAAGGAGCCCTCAGAGCACTGAATAGTGTTGGCTTTTCTGCTGTTGTGCTCCATTTTCGAGGATGCTCCGGCAAAGATAATCTCAAAGCACGTTCCTACCATAGTGGAGATACCAAAGACGCATTGGAGTTTATCGATAGTGTAAAAAAACACTCTCCAGATGCCAATCTTTTTGGGGTTGGCTATTCTCTTGGAGCCAATATGCTGCTCAAACTTTTGGGAGAAACAAAACAAAACACTCCATTTAATGCAGCTATAGCTGTTTCGGCACCCATGCTTTTAGATGTTTGTGCAAATAAGATGCAAAAGGGGTTTTCAAAGTTTTATCAAAATATTCTTTTAAAAGATCTGCGTTTGGCACTCGATAAAAAATATGATAAGCACGATATGCAAAAGCTACTGGCTCTTAGAAGAGAGGATATAAAAAAACTAAAAAACTTCTGGCTCTTTGATGAAGCCTATACTGCAAAAATCAATGGTTTTACATCCGCACAGGAGTACTATACCAAAAGCTCATCAAAACAGTATCTAAAAGATATACAAACACCGACACTCATTATTCACGCAAAGGACGACCCTTTTATGACACCTGAAGTTATTCCTACAGATGAAGAGATCTCACGTACAGTAGAGCTGGAGATATTAGAGCACGGCGGTCATGTTGGTTTTATTTCCGGAACATTTTTTAAGCCACACTATTGGCTTGACACAAGAATAGCCAACTATCTTTTAAAACAAAATTCTTAGTCAAAAACACCCCAAACTGACTACTATTGCGTTCATTCTATACCTCTACCTTGTAGCCAATTCCAAAAATATTTTTTATAAAATTTTGGGGTAACTTTTTCCTTAATGTCTTTACCAATGTCTTGAGTGATGCCATTTTTAAATTATCATAATCATACCATAGCTCATAAATAATATCTTCGCTTGTAACTACATTGTTTGCATTTGCAAAAAGAAAGACCAGTAACTCCCTCTCTTTGCGAGTTAAAAATACCTCCTGCCCTTGTACTATAAGCTTCTCTTTATCTCGATCCCAATAGAGTTCATCTTGTATGTGAATAATTCTATTTGCATAGGTTGTAAACTCCACTATCTCCTTTACTGCTACACAAAGAGCATCTTTTAACTCATCTCTAGATATTGGCTTTACCAAGTATTTTGTCAGTTTCAGCTCTGAAGCATTCATTAATGTCTCAACATCGCTCATAGCTGTCAACATTATAGCCTTTACCGAGTGGTCGAATACTCGAACATCTTGTAAAAATTCTATGCCACTTTTATCGGGAAGATTGATATCAATAAGCAATATATCTGGTTTTTTACTCTTAAAAATCTGATATGCATCTTTCGCACAAGATGCTTCATAGACAACCTTATAAAAACGTTTAAGATAGTTTACATAGTTCTCACGAACAGCTTGGTCATCTTCTACATATAGTATTGTATATTTTAATTTAGCTTCACCCATTTTTATTCCTTGGAATCTCTATCGTAAAACAGACACCACTCTCTACATTTTTTACACTGAGTGTTGCTTTCATCTTTTGACTTAGAAGTTTTTTTGCCATAAAGAGCCCTACACCCGTACCTTCAGAGCTGTGTTTTGTAGTAAAATCGGGTTCAAAGATTTTACTCCTTACACTCCTGCTTATACCTCCGGCATTATCACATATTTTAATAAATAAAAAATCTTTATCAGCCTCTGTAGATATTTTTATAGATGGGTTATGGATATTTCTACTTACAAAAGCATCTTTTGCATTATTAATCAGTGTTACAATAACCTGTTTTAACAACTGCTCATCCCCACTGAATTGAACCGGCATCTCTATATCATGCTCAATAGTTATCTCATTTTCTTCTAAGCTCAAACTGACACTTTCAAGGGATGCAGACACTAAGTCTTTTAAAGAACTGCTCCTGTGTTCCTGGCTGAGAAAACCACGATGATCATCAATACTCTGTGACATCTGCTTGGTAATTGTTTCAATTTGAAGCAACTGTTCTGCGATAAGCGGATCCTCAATTTTTAGTTCATAGAGTCGGTTGTCAATACTACCGATAATAGAGTTTATTTGAGAAAGCGGTCCTCTCCATTGGTGCGCAATAGAGGCAAAAAGCTCTTTCAGCAGAAGGTTATCATTTAAAGAACTGTCTAAATCCATAGCTCCATCGCACATACTTGTATCCAAATTATAAAATATGAATTATTATAACAAAAATTATTTAAATTAATTATACTGTTAAGTTAGTTTAAATATAATCTCTAGCTAAAGATAATTTGTAAAAACAAGGTTTGAAATATGGGTAATGAAAAGCAAACAAAAGAGAACGACTTATCGCAACTCGGAAATGTAGATCAGATTCGTGAGATACTCTTCGGTTCACAATCACGCGAGATGAAAGAGAAGTTTGAACAACTCGAAGCTTCCATCAAAGCGATGCATGAAGAGATGCGAAAAAAGATGGAACAGACGCAAAATGATTTTAACATCAGAATAGACAATGAGCTTGAAACCCTCTCGCGCAAGATGAAAAATATACTCACGCAACAACAAGATGAGTTCTCAGATGTAAGAGACAGTGCGCTCAAACAAGAAAAACGTCTTCAAAATGCTATGGATATCATGGAAGAGGAACTCAATGCAAAAAGAGAGCAGCTCCAAAAACAACAACTTGAGAACAACACTGCACTGCGCAATGAGATGGATACGCTCAAAGATGAAGTGTTGCAGACACTCAACAATAAAATAGCGGAGATGAATGGTGTAAAACTCTCACGCGATGATGCAGCAGAGATTCTGATGGAAGCGGCAATGGCGATGAAGGGCACACAGATCAAAGAGCAACTCTCCCTTACACAAAAGAACGATCAGTAGTTCAACTCTATGTCACAAAAAAAACAGACTATAAGTGAAGAAGATGCTCTTGAGGGAGCGCTTTCACCAATAGTTAACAAACTCATCGATAAGAACTTTGAAAACTCGGGCGATAAGATCGCTACACAGATGGCTCCGCTTATTGGGGGTGCTATTCGTGAACAGATCAAGAGTCAAAAAGATGATATTGTTGATGCACTCTACCCTGTTATGGGTAATATGATCAGCAAATTTGTGACAAAATCCTTTGAAGAGATTCTCAATAAAATAAACGACCAGATCCAAAACGGTCTCTCCACAACAACACTCAAACGAAAGATAAAAGCAAAGATAAAAGGGGTCAGTGAGACAGAACTGCTTTTAGAAGAGAGCAGCGAGGCGAAAATCAAAGCCGTTTTGCTCATTCACAAAGCCAGTGGTGCACTGCTTTGCAAGGTAGAAGATGAAAAGGCAAGCCTCAGCGATGCCGATATGCTCGCTTCGATGATGACAGCGATACGCAGCTTTGTCAATGAGTGGGTAGAGAACAATAACCAATTTCAAGAACTCGGTGAGATAGAGTACGGCGGAAACAAGATCATCATTGAAGCGAGTGGCTATAGCTACCTTGCCGTAATTGTTGAGGGGGCGGCCTATACCAAAACCTATGAAATGATCCGCACTGTACTTGAGAAGATCGTACTTACTCACGGCAAAAGCATTCAGGATTTTCAAGGCAACTTTGAGACATTGGACCAAGAGTCTATTGAGAAAGAACTCAAGTCACTTCTTTTAAAATCAAAATCAACAGAAGCAAAAACACAAAAGAAAAAATCACCCTTACTTTTTTTACTGCCTCTGCTTCTTCTTTTGTATATTGCCTATATTTTTTATGAAAAAAGTGTTGATGCAAACCTTCAAGAGAGCATCTACTCTCGCATAGAAGCGACACCGCAACTGCTCCCCTTTAAGTTTAATGTTGAAGTGGATGACAAAATGGCCACCATCAATGGTCGTGTCCCTTTTGAGTACCACAAACAACTGCTGCAAAAAGAGCTGCAAAATATCTCCGGCCTACAAGCCATCCATAACAAAGTGGCAGTTATTCCAACCCTTACGGATCCACTTCAGGTGAGTGCGAACATTGCCTATTTTCTCAAAGGGCTCAACCTTGAGAAAAATAACAATGTAAGCTATACCTTCGACTATAACACACTTGCACTTCACGGTACTCTTGCAAACAAACAAACAAAAACAAAACTCCTGCATACCCTTAAAGAGATGCAGGGGATAGAAAAGATTCAAGACAACACTACCATCCAAACACCAAACATAGATACAAATCTCTACTTTCAAAGAGGTGCTACAACCTTGGACAACGCAACAAAAGAAGCACTTTTAAAAGTCATAAAGAGCATAAAAGAGAATCAAATCACTGCACCGCTTCAATTAACAGCCTACAGTGATATGGTAGGAAGCAAAGCGATCAACACAGAACTAGCAAAAAAAAGACTCCAAAGCATTCAAATGTTTTTACAAGAAAATGGTGTAACGAACGCTATTGAGAGTCAGATCTTTGACATGCCGCCACCTCATATAGATGCCACAAAAGATCCAAAAGAGGCACGCCGCATAACACTCACACTCAAAAAAAGCAAAAGTGATGTTTAGCTACAAAATAGTTTTAGTTGGAAATTTTGGGGTTGGCAAAACAAGTCTTATCAGACGCTTTGTAGAGAACTCTTTTAGTGAGGAGTATCTCAGCACCATCGGTGTGAGCATCTCAAAAAAAACTCTAGGTGATGCAACGATCATGATCTGGGATATCGAGGGGCATACAGAGTTTAAACCCATCTACAAGCAGTATCTTCTTGGAGCGAAGGGGTTTATCATTGTTGCCGATCTCTTGCGTGAGGAGAGTATGGATGCGATAGAGAATCATATAAAGCTCTCTCGTGAGGTAGTCCAAGACGCACCTGTCTGTATAGCGCTCAACAAAAGCGATATGCCGCACACACTCGATGATGAAAAGCTCAATACAATCCAAAATCTCTCTCCTGCAGTCATAAAAGTACTCAAGACATCAGCAAAGAGCGGGGATGCGGTAGAGGAGCTCTTTTTAGCACTGAATGAGGTAATATGCAAACAACTCTCTTAAAACTTCTGTGTCGGAAAAATGCACTCTCCTATATTATTTTTGATGCAAACTTTTTAGTTGTAGAGACAAATAATGAAAGCCTGGCACCTAACTCTGATATTCATGAGTATTTATGGGAGATTGTAGGTCTTGAGGATGAGATCTTAGCGCTTAGCAAAGAAAAAAGCTCCATAGAACTTCCTATGATACTACGTGATGGCTTCTACTATGACCTGGAGATAACTGGCTTTGAAGATCATACACGCCAAACCCTCTTTATAGCTACAATGCAACAAAAGTCCAAACACTCACAAGAGTATGCGAATGTACTTAAAAAAATAAACAAAAAGACACTCATTTATGAGCTTAGTGATGAAAAGAAACAAAACAGCTCCTACCAAGAGATAAACAAACATCTCATTACGCTGCATGTTGATCTCGATGGTCATATCACAATGATAAATGAGGCTGCCCTGCATTTTTTTAACCTTGAGCGAGACGAGATGATAGGGAAGCATTTTTCTACATTCTTTCAACCGCAAAAATCACAACTCAGCACAGCAAGCATCTTCATCGCCAAAAATTCCAATGAAGAAGATATCTTTTTTCACGCAGATATCATTCCTCTTGCCGATAAAAGTGCAAAAGTATTTGAGAACATCATTGTCGCGCAAGATATCACCCACCTAAAAAAGATAAAACACGAGCTCGAATACGCACAAGAGCATGATACACTTACAGGGCTTGCTAATAGGCATCGCTTTTTAAAAGTGCTCGATAGTAAAATAGAAAAGAGTGAAGAGTTTTTTCTCTGCTTTGTTGATATTGATGGTTTTCACACGATTAACGAAGAGTATGGTGCTCACGCTGCCGATATGCTGCTAAAACACCTCAGCAGACTCCTTTTGGAGTTTATAGAAGCAGGTGATATGCTTATGCGTCTTCATGCAGATACTTTTGCTATTATCTTTGAGAGTGGTAAAAAGAGAGAATATATAGAGATTTTACTTCAAAGGCTCCCTTCACTTTTTGCAGAAAACCCCTTATATTACAGTGATGAAGATATCATAGAGTTTCATTGTACAAGTTTACTGCTTGGCTATCCTCATGACATAAAAGAGAACAAAGAGACTCTCTCCTTGGCACACAAACTTCTACAGAGAAAAAAAATTGATAAACAAAAGCTACCTCGGTAGTGTTGTACGAATCTGCTTTGGCATATAATATTCAAACTGCTTCGGGTAGATAAA
>JALWLL010000103.1 GCA_026996295.1 Sulfurimonas sp. | reverse complement strand
AAGACAAAAAGCCTGATCTTATCTTGGTAGATATTATCCTTAGAGGTAAACTTACAGGCAGTGAGGCAGCTGTAGAGATCAAACACCTTTATCCTGAATGTAAAGTTGTTTTTTTAACTGCCTACGCTGAAAATGACATGGTAGAGTTTGCGATAAGATCTCACCCCTGTGCATATCTCATGAAGCCCTATAGACTCAAAGAGATCTTGGCAACCATTAAAGTCGCACTTTGTAATCGTTCTAGCGACTGTAATGAAAATGAAAACCTTATCATCTACCTTGCAAACGATTTTGTATTTAACAGAATCGATCGACGTTTATACAAACATGGTCAAGAGATTGCCCTCTCTTCTAAAAAACTTGAATTTTTAGAACTTTTGGCAAAAAACAGACACACCACTGTTTCCAATGAACAAATATGCAACGCCCTATGGGGTGAAAATAAAAGTGTTTCAACTTTACGCTCTCTTATCTACAGAATTCGTACGGTTGTAGGTTCTGATATCATAGAAAACATCAATGGTGTGGGTTATAAACTGATATACTAGATACTTTTAGCCTCTTGAGCCAGTTTCGCCCAAGGGGAGTCTGCTTTTGCTTTTATAGCCTCTTCATAAGCTTTTTTCGCGTCGGCATTTCTCCAGAGTTTTTCATATACGCTTCCAAGCAAGTATTTTTGACGAGCTCGCTGAGCAGGTGTTAAGTTGAGTGTGTCGAGAGATTTAATGATCTTTAGTGCTTTGTTGTAATCATTTTTATCCACATAAGCCTGATAGAGTGTAAACTCAACAAAAGGGCTTTGAGCATAAGAGTTTGAAGAGTTCTGAATCTTCATAACATCATCACCATACTTGATCACCATGTTCACATCTTTTCTTTCACTTCCAAGTGCCATAACAGCGACATATCGCTCAATATCTTTGTAAGAGAGTCCAAATATATCTTGTATCTTCGTAATAGCTTCAATCAGTTTATTTTTTTTCTCAACTCTCTGATATGCATCAAAAAGTATTCGATACACCTCATTATATTGTGAGTTTTTATCCTCTTCTATCAATGTAATAAGTTCTTTGGAAGCTTCAATAACATCACTGTAATTTCCGGTTGCAAAATCAACATTTATATATCTGTAGAGCCATTTTTTTCTTGCATCGAGATTTTTGGCATTTAAATGTTTAGCAACTATTTTCTTGCTCAAGATAAAATCTCCACCTTTCATTGCACACTCATAGATCCCGTCATCCCATCTGTCCGAGAGGCTTATATTGTACTCATTTGAAAGGTTTAACACCTCTTGACACTTTTTATTTTTAAGAGAAAGCTCCATCAGCCCTTTCACAGACTGGTTGATAATATCTTCTACATCAGGATATTTTTCTTTTTCAAGTGCTGTCAAAGAGTCTTTCATAGCCAAAATATCACCATACATCTTATTGTGCAAAAGTAGTTTCGCTTTTTCATAAACAGCACGCTCACCAATAGTGTCATCACCGTAAATATCAATGAGTTCATTATATTTTTTTAGTCGAGTTGTCAGGTTTTCATCTTCACTTTCAAAAAACAAAGAATCTTTGGCTGCTTGCACATCCTCTTCATACATTCCATATTTATACGTTTGCAAATATCTGTTGAGAGCATCGAGT
Organism: Sulfurimonas sp.; assembly: GCA_026996295.1. GTDB lineage: Bacteria > Campylobacterota > Campylobacteria > Campylobacterales > Sulfurimonadaceae > Sulfurimonas. The sequence continues at coordinate 33,128 of JALWLL010000103.1, read as the reverse complement.
GCTTCTTGTTTTTGATCTGTTTTAGCAAGCCAGATCCCTACATTTTTTAGAAGTTCCTCATACTGATCCAACTCCGGACTTGATGCGTCAACGATCGCTTTGGCAATTGCTGCAGCTGTTACATAGTCCTCCTCCTGGGCAAAGCCGTTCATCATATCTAAAGAGGTCTTTAGGTCTTGCATAAAAAAGTCCGGCTTCGCTTTGATTATTTTCATAACATATGTAGCGGCATCTTTTACTTTTGAATGGTTTAACTTATACTTTGCAAGTGCATAAGCAGCTGTTACAGCGACTTCTATATCATTGGTTTCATTTAAAGCTTTTTCATAAAAACCAACGGCCTTACTTGATGAGCCTGCCTCTTCAAGCATATTGCCCATATAGATATAACCCCACTGTGTGTATTTAGAGTTTTTATGTTCACTAAAGAGTCTGTCAAAAAAGTAATCCGCATCCGTACTTAAACCGATTTTTGAGTACGCCTGAGCTGTTAATGCCAACACTTCTGGTACATGTTCATCTGATGAATACTCTTTAAGGTACTCTTTGGAAGTTGCTATAAGATCATCATAATTTTTTAACTTTGCAAAGACTCGTATCTTATAAAAAAGCAACTCCCCTCTAAAGAGTGAATCGGGATATTCTGACATCACTTCATCTATCAGGTTCAAACAAAGGTCATATTTTTTTTCTTTATAATATTTCTTAATCTTGATGTAATCGCTTACATCTTTTACCCTCTTGATATGTACAGGATTACCTTTTATATCTAAACCTCCCACATATGGAAGCATGTCACTTGTGAGTGTAAATGGGAAATTGATAGACTTCTCAACACTTTTTTTGTGTTTGATTAAAGGGAGTTTTTCTTTATATCCAACGATCATCCAATGTTTTGCAAGTTTTACATCTGCTTTATAGACGGTATCTTCCTCACTCAGATCAAATACCATAGGAAAAAGCTGCATCTTATAAAAAGGCTTTATTATCAAAAAAAATGTTTTTTTCTGTATTTGTGTATCAATTTCAAAAAAGTCATTTTGAATTTTAGCAAACTCTTTGGATGGCTCTTGTGAAAAGGCACAAACTATTTTTGTAACTACCTCAAAATCGTTTGTAATCTCTTGGCATAAAAAGGAGTTGGCATCTCTCACGTGAAGTGTCGAGTACTCTGAAAAGTTCTCTTTTGCTCCTTGAAGTGTTACCTCAAGAGCAAAGAGCGTTGTGAAAAGATTTGTATAAAGAAGAAGTAAGAGTAACCATTTTAACAATTCTCTCCCCTTTATACTATATGTTTATATTAATATCCACTGTTATATACAAATGCCGTAATAAACTCTAAAAGTGGGTTTACAACGATCACAGCAAAAATAGTTCCTACAGCTGCAAAACCGATGATGGTTTTTAATGACATTGTAGCATTTGCAACATAAACAGTACCGTCTTGGTTGACAACCGGCTCTTTCATAAACATATATACAATAAGTTTCAGATAATAATATCCGGCAATAGCAGAATTAAGCGCCATAATGAGTGCTAACACTGTGTAGCCCGCTGTTACAGCCGAACTAATCATATAAAGTTTACCCCAAAAGAGTGCAAACGGAGGAAGACCTGCTAAACTCAACATAAACAGACCCATAATTGTTGCCGCCACCGGAGCAGTTTTTATCATACCTGCAAATTTATTGTAGCTATGGTCTGAACTTTGACCTACAGGCAGATGTTTCTGACGAGAGATCCACAACATACTAAACGCACCAAGGTTTGTAAAACTAAACAGAATCCAGTACAAGAAAAGTGCACTGTTTGCCTGCGTTGTTCCTATGAGGATAGCAACCATTACAAATCCCGCATGAGAGATAGAACTATATGCGAGCATACGCTTGACATCTGTTTGTACAAGTGCCCACACATTTGCAGCAGTCATCGTTACTACTACAAATATATAAAGCACCACTTCCAGCCATACAACGCCACTGTTGATCAAAAACTCGAACATTCTCATAACAACAATGAATGCCGCGATTTTTGGAACAATAGACATATAACCCGCCATTGCAGCACTTGCACCTTCATAAACATCAGGTGCCCATGTGTGAAATGGAACAAGTGAAAGCTTGAAACCAAAAGAAGCAAGCATAAACACAACAGCGACAAGAACATAGCCCATATCAGCATAGTTGTTAGCTTCTAAAATCGTTGCGATTTGACCAAGTTCAACTGAACCGGTAAGTGCATAAAATATCATTGCACCAAAACTAAAGAAACCTGCTGCCAACGCACCCATTGTAAAGTATTTAACAGCTGCTTCAAAAGATTTGTTGCGGTTATGCATAGCAATCAATGTATAAAGTGCCAAAGACGCTGTCTCTAAACCGACAAAGATCAAGATCAGGTTATCTGTTGCCACCATAAACTGGAAGCCCGAAATCATAAATAAAAAGAGTGCAAAAAATTCAGGGTATGAAAATTCATGAAATCTTTTATGTGTCAATGCCAAAGGTATAAACAGTAATGATGCCCCGACCAAAATAAATTGAGAGAGTATCGCAAGACCATCAATAAGCATAAGATCAAAAACACCCATGATCGTACCATCTTGAGCAAAGACACCTGCTGAACTCAGAAGAGCACTAAAATCTATCAACAAAAAGAGTAAACTGATGCCAACATATAATGTCTTATCAAGATTGCTTTTTGCTATATCTATAATCAAAATCAACAATGCACCTATGATAGGAATTAGCATCGGTGCAAGAGTCATTAGGTTTAATGACTCCAAAGAAACATTTACTGGCTCTAACATTAGTGTGCCCCCTCTACTGAAGTTATGCTAATTTCAACTTCTTCAACCTCTTTGATAAGGTTTGGAATTCTTGATTTAGCTTCATCTGTAATAGCTTTGTCGTGCATCAACTGCACAACTGACTCTACACTATTGTTTATCGGCTCCAAAATAGGTTTTGGATATATACCCAACCAGATAGTGATAATCGACAACGGAATAAGAGCAACTAGTTCTCTTTTGTTTACATCCGGAAGATTTTTATTTTTCTCATTTGTAACTTCACCAAAGAACATTTTTTTGTAAGCTGCCAACATATAGATGGCACCTACTATGATTGCTGTTCCCGCAATTAAAGTGATCATATGGGATTGTTGGTAAAAACCTAGTAAACTCAAGAACTCACCAACAAAGTTTATGGTAAGCGGTAAACCTACCGAAGCCATCAACATAAGCCCAAATATAGTTGCATATCTTGGCATTACCGATGCCAAACCGCCAAATTCGCTCATCATTTTTGTATGGCGTCGATCATAAATGACCCCGACTAATAAGAACAGTGCTCCAGAAACAACTCCGTGAGCTATCATCAAGAAAATAGAACCTGTAATACCCTCTACGTTTAAAGCAAATGTACCCAGGATGATAACACCCATATGTGAAATGGAACTGTACGCAACAACCTGTTTAATATCTTCTTGTGCATAAGCAACCATCGCCGTATATATAATCATCACTATCGCGATAATTGCAATTGGGAACATGAAGTACACAGATGCATCCGGGAATAACGGCAGAGAAAAACGGATAAATGCATATGTACCCATTTTTAAAAGAATTGCCGCCAGGATTACAGAACCTATAGTTGGTGCCTGACCGTGCGCATATGGCAACCATGTGTGAAATGGAAACATTGGAACCTTGATTGCAAAACCGATAAAGAAAGCAGCAAATAACCAAAGCTGAAAATTTTCCGGCAAAATCAAGCGATACCAATCAAGTATTGCAAAACTCCACACACCAACACCCGTCATTGGATCAATCGTTGCCTGATAGTAAAAATATGCCATGAAAAGCATACCTACTAGCATTACCAAAGAACCTGCAAAAGTATAAAGGAAGAACTTCACAGATGCATATATACGTAATGGTCCACCCCATGCACCAATGATATAAAGCATCGGCACAAGTGATAATTCCCAGAAAATATAAAACACAATAGCATCAAGTGCAACAAACACACCAACCATTGTCATCTGTAAAAACAGAAGCGTAATGATCATGTTCTTTACATTCTTAGTATCGGTCAACGAAGCGATACCGATCAAGGTAAAGAATGCTGCCAAAATAATGATAAACAAAGAGATACCATCAACACCTAAAATGTAGTTGATACCAAATGATGGAATTAATGGAATGAATTCCATAAACTGCATACCCGATACAGCAGAATCAAAACCAAACCACAGCCATAAAGCCAGTACAAACTCGATCGCTGAAACAGCTATACCGTAAGCACGAATACTATCTTTATGAATTACAAATCCAAACATTGCTGCCAATGCCGGAAAGAATATTAAAATCGATAAAATATGGTCTAACATCTATTAAACTCCTAAGTATCTAACTGCAAGTGCGAAAACTACAGCTAAGGATAATAAAGCAACAGTACCTGCTACCATCCATTTAAGCATAGTAGAAAGGTTACCACTTTGCATATCTCTTGTGTTCTCACCGGTATTGTAAATAAATTTAGCTATACCGTCTACCGTTGCATCCACGAGAAGAATATCCATCTCTTTCCAGAATGCATGTGACATCTCTCTGTATGGTTTTACAAAATAGTTCTCATAAAAACGAGGGATATAGTACTGGTTATACAGAAGTTTGTAGATAAAACTTTTTTCCATATCAGAACTTCCGTCTGGAACATCGACTTTGGAGAGTGCATACTTTTTATAAGCAAATGCAATGGCAGCGATGACAAAAAGTTGTGTACCTATGGTCATGATCCAGTATGTAATCTCACTGTGGATATGGTACTCTGTAGCCGGAAGAACAGCAGTTACCATTTCAAAGTACGTCATTTTCATAGCCCCTGCAACAATAGCAAGCAACAGTAGCGGACTCATTGCGATCAACATAAATTTATATGCTTCATGTGGATGGATACCAAAAAGTTTGTATCTCTCCTCACCATGAAAAATCAATGCTACAAGTCTAAATGAATAAAATGCCGTTAAACCTGCAGTGAAAAGTAATACACTGTATATGATGTAATGGTGTTGTACAAATCCAACTTCCAAGATAAGATCTTTTGAGAAGAAACCTGCAAGTGGGAACAAACCGGCTAAGGCGACAGATGCCAAAGTCATCATCACAAATGTTCCCTTCATAACCTTACTAAGACCACCCATTTTAAACGGATCAAGTTCATCATGCATCGCATGCATAACATTACCCGCACCCAAGAACAACAACGCTTTAAAAAATGCGTGTGCCATAAGGTGAAACAATGCAACCCAGTAAGCACCCAAACCGGCAGCCACGAACATATAACCAAGCTGTGAAAGCGTTGAATATGCAATAATTCTTTTCATGTCGCGGTTTACAAGTGCCATAGAAGCAGCAAACATAGCAACAAAAGCACCAAGTGATGCTATAAACAATCCAACATCAGGAATAAGATCATACAAAGGATTGGCACGAACAACCAAATATACACCGGCTGTTACCATTGTCGCCGCGTGAATAAGTGCAGAAACAGGAGTTGGACCCTCCATCGCATCAGCAAGCCAAGTATGAAGTGGAAACTGAGCAGATTTACCCATAGCACCGATAAATAAAAAGATCCCCATCCAAGTTAATATCTCAGTATCAAGTGACGGCATAACAGCAAATGCCTGTTCATACTGAAGTGTACCCGTATTCCAATATACCAAAAAGATACCAATAAGCATACCAAGGTCAGCAATACGGTTCATAATAAATGCTTCATTGGCTGCCCAAGTAGCACTCTCTTTATGATACCAAAAACCGATAAGACCCCATGAACACAGACCAACACCTTCCCAACCTATGAAAAGACCTGCGAAGTTATCACTCATAACAAGGATCATCATTGAAAAAACGAACGCTGACAACCAAGCAAAGAAGCGGTTAAACCCTTTATCATGATCCATATAACCGATAGAGTAAACATGAACAACAGTTGAAACCAAAGTTACAACCATCATCATAGTAACACTTACCTGATCAACCACAAAACCAAAAGGTATATAAAGATCTCCTGTAGCCATCCATGTCATCATCTCGACATGGATCGCTCCACCTGTTTGAAGAACATATGCCAGAAGAATACTACTCGCGATAAAAGAGATAAACAGCAATAAACTCGGAACTACACCGGCAATCAATGTTTTAGGAGATGCAGCAAAAAGTGCAGCAAACAAAGAACCAACCAGTGGTGCAAATAATGCTATATATAAAAACATTTCCATATTACTATCCTCTCATACTTGTCATAGTTTCAAGGTCAATGTTTCCATGACGTTTATGCCAAACAATCAATAGACCAAGCCCTACAGCCACTTCTGATGCAGCGATCGCTATTACGAAAAAAGCAAACATCTGACCTGTCAAGTCACCATAGTAGTGTGAAATCGCAGCAAAAGCGATATTGACCGAGTTGAGTAATATCTCTGTTGCGAAAAACAGCAAAAGTAAATTCTTACGACGCATTACCCCTATTAAACCAATTGCAAAAAGAATAGTTGATAATACCAGGTAGTGATTTAGTCCAATTTCCATCATAAAAGTACCTTTTTATTATTTTCATCTTCTTCAATCTTATCATCACTTGTAAGAGTAAGAGAGATATCCATTTTTTTACCGGCAAGAACAATTCCTGCTATCATTGCGACAAGTAACATCACTGCAGCAACTTCAAAAGGAACAAGGTACTTGGTAAATAAAACCATACCCACCTCTTGTGTATTTCCTGCTCCCTCTGTCATTGGATAGAGTGCAACTATATTATCACCCACAATCGGAGCAGCGAAGATCACGACCACCAAAACAGCAGCAAGTACACCCATACCGACAACAATGAACTTATTTCCCTGTTTCTCTTTAACATCTCTTGTTGTATCAAAAAACATCATACCAAATGCATAAAGAGCCATGACGGCACCGGAATAAACAACGATCTGTATCGCACCTAAAAAGTCAGCACCCAGTATAAAGAAAAATGCTGATATAAATATCATCCCTGCCGCTAATGCTGTCAACGCATACAACGCTTGCGATGTTGTTACTGCTATAAAAAACATCGTAATCGTCAAAAACGAAAACAGATAAAAAGCAATTGCTTCAAACATAACCTAACTCCTTAATATGCTAGAGGTGTTTTCTTAACACGCTCATCTTCATGTGGTGTAATAGCACCAAAACCTTCAAATTCTAGCTGTGCTCCAGCCTTCATTTTATCAATTGGTGTCAACATATCTTCATATAGTAAGAAGTGCTCTCTTTGATCAGAAGCATTCTCATATTCACCACCGTGTGTAATCGCAAGTTCCGGACAAACTTCAGCACAATATCCACAAAAAATACAACGACCGAGGTTAATGGTATATTCACTCACCTCTTTACGAGAGTTCTCATCAATTTTTGTATCAATACGGATACAATTTGATATACAAATCTTTTCACAAAGTCCACAACCGATACATCTCTCAGCATCACTTTCCCAGAGTCTTTTCATCTCATGCACTGCACGATATCTTGGACCTATAGGCATCTTCTCTTCCGGGTAACTGATCGTATGTTTGTTAAAAACGATCATCTCTCTAAGAACTACCCAAAGACCGACAAAGAGCTCTATTCTGAAAGTTCTTTGTACTACTCTTTTAAACTTATCCCAGCCAGTTGTGGGATAATCTTTAATCTCTACTTGAAAGTAACCATCTTCACTAACATTTCTGTTATTAAATTGCTCATTATTCATTCATATCCCCTTAAAACATCATCAAAAAGCCAGCGATTACAACATTAATCACAGCAACCGGCATTAGTACTTTCCAACATAACCACATCAACTGGTCAGGTCTTACATCTGGCCATGCAGCTCTTGTCCACAAAAAGAAGAAGAAGAAAAATGCAACTTTACCAAGCAGTGCCAATGCACCAAGGAAACTTCCATCACCATAACCACCTAAGAAAAGTAAAGGGATTACAAATGAGATAAAGAACATATTTGCATACTCACCAATAAAGAACAGACCCCATCTCATACCTGAATACTCAGTACCAAAACCATCAATAATCTCATGATCATTTGCAATAAGGTGAAATGGTGTACGACCGGTTTCGGCAAAAGCAGCGATCCAAAATAAAATAAATGCTACAAATCCAACACCGTACATATTAAAAATGATCCATCCATTCTCAATCTGATAGTTATTAAAGTCCACCAAAGACAATGAACCCACCATCATAATAGGTGCCAAGATAGAAAGTCCCGTCACTACCTCGTAAGAGATAAATACAGCAGCACCACGAGCCGCTGAAAGCAGTGAGAACTTATTGGCTGAAGCCATACCCCCAAGAAGCGGTCCGTAAAGACCGACACCCATAATTCCCAAGATATATAATATACCGATATTAATATCTGCAACAATTGGATGCACTTCGTATCCAAAAAGTGTGAATGATGGTAAAAACGGTATTGCTGCAGCTGCCATAAAGGCAGTAGCTGCAGTGATTACCGGTGCTATCTTAAAGATACGACCAACAACATTAGTAGGAATAATATCTTCTTTTGTAAAAAGTTTTACACCATCTGCCGCTACTTGAAGCAACCCATATGGTCCAACATACATCGGTCCTAAACGGCGTTGCATAAACGCAAGAACCTTTCTTTCAAAATAAGTACCAATACCTGCTAAAGCAGAAAATATAAGTAGAATTACAACGACCTTGATAACCGTTTCTATTAAATATGCTGTATCCATATATTACACCTTTTCAATCGAAGCTGCTGCAAAGCGATAAGAGCTAAACAGAGCTTCTGAGTTTATTTTAGAATCAAATGTCGGTAAACATGCTATATCACCGGCGATCTTGTTATCGCTTACTATAGTGACTACCAACTCACCTTTTTCAGTCTTAATTCGTACACTGTCACCCTCATTAAGATCTGATTTAGCCAAGTACTCTTCACTCATATACACACCACTTAACTCATCGAGGTTTGTTGCTTTATGAGTAAACTCAGTAAATTGTCTTACAGGATTCGCCAAATAAATCAACGTACCTTCCATTTTTTCTTCATTAAACGGTTCAACACTTTCATCATCACTTGTTTGTACTTTCAAGTTTTCAAGCAGATACCCTCTCATCTCTGTACCGTCATTTTCATAATGGTTTGGAAGGTTGTCAAACTCCTCTGCTTTAAATCCTGCCTCAACAGGAAGATGCACTGTATAATCAATGGTATTTTCAGCTTCCAAGCCAAGTGCATTTGCAATATCGTTAAGTTCATACCCATGATACGAAAGTGCTGCATTTGTAGGGTTTACTCTTTTATTTACAGAAGTAAGTGTCCCCTCTTGCTGATTCATCGCCGGCATATCCAGATCACCATCACCTAAAGCCGATAAAGTGAAAGCTGCTTTTGTATTATAACCTATAGTATATACACCTCTTTCATCATCCAAATCACAAATGAGTGCTACACCCAAAGAATTTGTCAAAGGTGGAATTATAGTAACTTCAAACGCAGTATATTTCTCTATAAGCGCGACTAAACGAGCTAAGTTTTTAGAATTTGGATGGGTATAGAGATCCGGTCCTACCATAAGTGCAAATGTATCTTTTTTCTTCAAATTTTTTGCTAAAGTTTCATCAAACTTTGCAGGCACATTTACGAGTTCTAACAAGCGGTTATCATCAACTTCCACCTCTTTAGAAACTTTTTTGGAAACCATTTTGGATTTCTCTACTTCAACCTCTTCCTCTTCACCTGTCTCTTCATTCACTTTCATCTCTTTTACTATTTCAATAACTTTCTCTTTTACAGTTTCAGTTACTGTTATTGTTTTCATCGAGTGAAATGAAGCCAGATACTCAGCTAAAGACTCCGGAAGTTTGGATTTGTCGGCAAACAGATCCAAAATAAGGTATAAAACCGCCTCTTCTTGAAGCGGAGCATGGTTGACACTCATGATGCTTTTACCCATGCCGTCTATAATCGGATCACTTACAGGATGGAAGTAAAGTCCCGCACCCTTGTTCACCGTCATTGAGTTATTCAAAGCATATCGTGCGTTTGGATTGTCTGTTTTTAAGGCTGATCCGACAGAGATCACAAAGTTGGAGTTATGAACAACTTTGAGATCACTTCCATACAACGATGTACCACTGATCTCAGAATAATCTTTTAAGAAAGTTTGAAACGCTTTGGCTTCTTGATTTATCAGCTTAAAGCCGAGTTTCTCTTTCATCCTTTGCAAGATAAGTGCTTCTTCATTTGTAATGCTTGAAGTAAACTCTATGGTGTCAGCTTTTTTAAATGCCTCTATTGCTTTTTCAAAAGCTTTCTCATCACGTGAAGCAACCTTGTTCTCATAATCAAAACCATAACGTCCTGCTCCACAAAGAGAAACATAATTCCATTCGTTCATAACACGATATATCTTATCCTCAGGGTTTGCCACACTTGTATGCTTAACATCATAAGAGATTTGACAACCTGCCGAACAGTGACCACATGTAGCGGGAACCTGATTAAGTTCCCATGCGTTTGAAGTGTACATAAAGTGCGTATCTACCAAAGCACCCACCGGACATACTGCAGAACACTCACCACACGATGTACAATCAAGTACATCCGTGCCGTTTGTAAGACCAATAACAGATTTGTTCAGTTTGTTCCACATAGCGTATGCATCTTTTGGCATAGACTCTTTATACTCGGCATTGAGTGCATCAGCTCCACGAGGGATAGTTTTTAAAGAGTTATCACCTATCATATCTTTACAGGCTGTAACACAACGCTCACATACTATACACAAGCCCGGATCATAGTGAAGGTGTCCCCAGTCATGAGAACTTCTATCGACATCTTTTACAGCATAACTTTGAGAATCTACACCGATCTCCAAAGTATAGTTTTGTAGTTCACATTCTCCCGACTGATCACACACACCGCACTGAAGAGGATGATTTACATCATACACTTCCATAATAGCGCGTCTTTCAGCTTCAATAGTCTCAGTCGATGTTGTGATACTCATCCCGTCTTTTGCTTTTGCATTACAGGCATACACCTGTTTTCCATCAGCTTCTACAAGACAAATACGACACGCCAGCGTTGGACTACACCTTGTCAAATAACAGATCGCCGGAATAAAAATATCGTTAGCACGAGCGGCATTTAACAGATACTCGCCCTCTTGCGTCTGAATCTCTTTTCCATCAATGTTTATAGTAATTTTACTCATGTACTACTCTCACTATTTTGGATTTTTCAAATCTATACCTACTCGCATCAAATACATCATCAAATGTAGGGTTTAACGCAATGGTTCCCTTAAGATCACTATCGAGTTTAAACTCTCTTGTGATGGTTCGCGAACCAAAAGTGATCTCAACTCTGTCACCGTCAGAAATTCTAGCTGCTGCAGCAAACTGTGCAGAGCCTCGAAGTGTGGTATCTTTTTCAAGTTGTCTAGATTTATTTGTGTAGGCATTAAATTGCAACACAGGGTTGCAATGGTAAATAACCGTGCCGTTAAACTCTGGAAGATCCTCGAGTTCGTCCAGCTCATCAGCAGCGCTGCACTCAACTTCATCAAGAACATAACCTCTTGTATCATCACCAAATTCGGATAAGAAGTTTTCAAGCGAATCAAAAGCAATGCTTTTAAAACCTGCTTCTTTACTCAGTTGCTTTGTATAATCAATGGTATTTTCACTCTCTATACCAAAGTGTGCTGCCAGATCATTAAGTGTATAACCATCAAACGAAAGTGCTACATTTGTTGGCAGTACCTTGTTATCTATGTTTACAAAAGTTCCCTCCTGCTGGTTCAATGCAGGAACCGCCATATCCGTATCTTCAAAAGATGCTATAGTAAAATCACCCTGTGCGTTATAACCGACCACATTTGCAACAGGCTCATCAGCATCAAGATCACAGATCAAAGATACGCCAAGTGTATTGATCTCAGTTGGAACAATTACTAAAGAATACTCACTGTACTTCTCAATCATCGCACAAAATTTTGCTATATTGTCTGAGCGTTCATGTGCAAAAAGGTCACTTCCTACAATGAGAACCTTATTTTCTGCTCTTGCAAAAGATCTACTCATAAAAGAAAGTTCCTCATCGCCAATATTACTCTCAGCATCTAAATAACCAAGATCCAAATCATCAAAATAGCTTCTAATATTTTCTGGAAGATCTGCATCTTTTAAGATCTCATTGGCCAGAAGTGCGATCACACCCTCTTCTGTACCCACCTCATACTTCATAAGTTGCGTAACGGTGTTTTGCATCAGTGCATCTTCCATCGGGTGTGCATACACAATTTTTGCACCATTATGCTTAGAAGCGGTTGTCAAGGCATATCGCACAGCCGGATTATCACTCGCGATTCTTGTTCCCATCACAATAACAGCATCTGCTTGTTTGATACTCTCAAGAGAACCACTATGATGTAGTTTGCCACTTACACTACTGTATGCTTTTATAAACTCTTGGTATTTTCTTGCATCCTCATTGAAAAGCTTTATGCCGAGTTTCGTTTTTAGAAGCTGCAATATATGTGCCTCTTCATTGGTTATCATTGAAGAGAAACGAATTGCATTCGCATTCTCAAGAGCTTTTATAGCTTGGTTAAACACCATTTCATCCTTTTTAGCATTGTTCTCAAAGTCAAAACCAAAACGACCCGCACCACATAAGGATGCAAATTCAAAGTTATTTTTCACTCTGTAGAGTGAGTCTTCACCGTTGATGCCACTGTGTCTTGTTTCATATTCCAAAGGGCACCCTGCTGAACAGTGTACACACGTTGCAGGAACACGCGAGAGTTCCCATGCATTGGCCGAATATTTAAAGTCAGAACTTACAAGTGCTCCCACCGGACATACGGCAATACACTCTCCACAAAAAGTACAATCAAGGGTTTGTGCATCTTTAGGGATGATCGTTGAGCTGTATCCACCAAATTTGACTTCAATAGCATCATCACCTATCACCTCATTACACACATGCACACACTTTTCACACAATATACATAAGGATGGATCATAATTGATCAAACCCCAGTCTTGTATCTCTCGGGATTGATCACGAGCTGTAAAGTTCTGCTGTGCAACACCAAACTCTAACGTTTTGTTTTGCAAATCACACTCACCGGACTTATCACACACTCCACACTCTAAAGGGTGATTGACATCATAAAGCTTCATAATGTTTACACGCTCTTGCTCCAAAGCAGGCGTATTGGTTGTGATCTCTATCCCCTCAGTCGGAGGTGTGTTACAAGAGAGCACAAATCCATCAACCCCTTGTGCTTCTACTACGCACATACGACAAGATGCACAAGGTGATGTTTTAGATATATAACACATAGTAGGGATATAGATACCGTTTTTACGTGCAACTGTTAATATACTCTCACCTTTTTGAGCCTGAACAGGTTGACCATCAATTGTAAAGTTAATTGTTTTACTCATATCTGCCCCCCCTATGCCTGAACCATGGCGATGTAATAGCAACGCATACAACGCTCAGCTTCACTCAGTGCTTCATCTTGTGTAAATCCAAGATTCACTTCTTTGTTGTTGTCTTTACGAGCATCAACGTCTAAAATAGTTGAATGTTCCCTTGGAAGTCCCGGAAGCCAGCCTGTGATCTTCTCTTTTTTATCATATACTCTCAGTTTACGCAGATGATCTTCCATGATCTCATCATCTGTGAGTGTTATCTCACCGGTTTGCACATAGCGAGACATAACTGAAGCTGCACGTTTTGCCTGACCCACTGCATTTACAATCGTCATCGGACCATATTCACAATCACCCGAAGCAAAAATCCCTTTGCGAGATGTCATATAGTCTTTACCGTTTGTCTTAATAGTCGCCCATGAGGTCATCTCAATCTCCCACTCTTCTGGAAGAAGATCAAGGTCAGCAGACTGAGAAACCGCAGGAACAAGGTAGTCTGCTTCTATCGTGTAGGATTCACCCTCGATTTTTACAAGTTGTGCACGACCACCGTTAGGGTCCGGTACAAGCTCAAACTTATCGATCAGTAACTCTCTTAAGATATCATTTTCATCGGTCGTGATTTTGTTTACTGCCGAGTGAAATAAAAACTCTACACCCTCTTCTACAGCTTCATGGTACTCTTCATAGGTTGTATTGCGAATGATTGTTTTCTCATCACGACGATAGATCATATAGACTTTTTTAGCGTTTGCACGTATGGCACAACGAACAACATCCATGGAGGTAAAACCACCACCGACACACACAACTGTTTTACCGCTAAGGTCAACATAGTCGGTTGTTAAAAGGTTCTCCTCTTGCTCCTCTTTTGAGATCTTGTACCCATACTTCTCATACAGGTTTACCTTATCCAAGAAGTCAATCGCACCCCAGTAACCTTTGATCTCAGGACGTTCATTTTCACAACGCACCTTTTTTGAGATACGTGTTCCAACCGCTACCATTGTTGCATCATACTCTTTTTCAAAACGACGCATATCATCTGCGCCGATACGGGAATTTGTTATAAAGTTCACTCCCATATCTCTGACACACTCTATATCTTGGTTGTACTTGTCAATCGGCATACGGTACTCGGGAACACCTACGGCAACCTCACCTCCAAGAACCGGAAGATCTTCATAAACATCGACTTCGATCCCCTCAGCAGCAAGATAGTATGCTGTAGTAAGCCCAGCAGGACCTGCTCCGATCACGGCTACTTTTTTATCTATGGCAGGCTTTTTCTCCATCGGATGGAAAAAATCATACCCGTGATCAGTTTCCCAATCAGCACCAAGACGTTTAAGTGACATAATAGATATAGGCTCATCCAGGTTTGTTCTACGACATGCATCTTCACACGGATGTGGACATACGCGTCCACAAACATGTGCCAATGGCATTGTTTGGCGTGTCGCTTCTAAAGAGTCATCAAAACGAAGATCTCTTACACCCTCAATATAGCCGGGGATATCTACATGCGCAGGACATGCATCAGAACACGGTGATGTGATCTTTGCAATATAACCCACACTTTCATGATAATGCTTAGATGGTTTTTGTTCGTTGATACACTCCAAGAACTCAGCTTCAAAGTGTGTCATTAGATCAAGTATAGGATTTGGAACTGTTTTTCCAATCTCACACTTTGATGTAATCTGCATACTTTTACCAATCTCTTTTAAATGATCCAAATCAGCTATGCTACCCTCACCACGAGCAATTTTATCCAGTTGATCATATAAAATACGTCCACCCCATCTTCCGGGTGCACATCTTCCACATGCTTCTGAATACTCTTGGTACTGTGCAGCATATTCCATTGCCAGACGTATAACATCAACATCTTCATGAAACAGTGAAACACCATCCCAGCCTATAAAGGCTTTTGAGTCACGATGATCGTCATATTGTGCCGGCAGGTTGTAAGCTGATTCTTCCCACTCTTCTTGGGGTTTGCCTATGTTATTTATAAGCTCTCCATTCCAAGTAGAAAAATATACTTTACTCAAAATAATTTCCTAAGCTTTTTTTGCGACGACAGTCCAATCGACTTCGTTAAACTTTAAAGAGTTCATCAACTCATAACCACACTCTTTTACCAGATCAGCGCTTCGTTGAATGGGAGTAAAATCTCCTATTTCAAACAAAAATATCGCAACCTCTTTTTCCGGGTGAGAAGCAAGAATCTCTTTCATTCTTGGTTCAAATTCATCTTTTAAATGTCTTAAATCATATCTTTTCATTAGCGGTCAACCTCTCCAAATACGATGTTTGTTGTACCAATAATAGAAACAACATCCGGAATATAATGCCCAGGTAACAGGTCAGTTAAAATCCCTGTATGCCAAAAAGACGGCGCACGAAGTTTCAGACGATACGGATATGGTCCACCTTGAGAGTTTATAAAGTAACCAAGTTCACCCTTTGGTGATTCAGTTGCCACATACACTTCTCCAACAGGTGGTCTCATACCTTGTGTAACAAGTACAAAGTGTTGCATCAAAGAGTAGTTTTGCGTCATGATATCAAGCTTTGGAGCTGAAACATATTTTGGCGCGTGAGCCATAAGCTCCGTCTCCCCTTTTTCTACACACTCGTTATACATATCTATAGTCTGATAAAGGATCTTTGCAGATTCTCTCATCTCTTCCATATATATACGGTAACGTGCAAAGTTATCACACTTATCAGAGTAAGGAACATTAAACTCTACTTCATCATAAAGTTCATACGGCTCCTCTTTGCGAATATCCCAAGCTACACCCGAAGCTCTGAGCATCGGACCTGTACAACCCCATGAAAGAGCCATATCTGTAGGTATTACTCCCACCTCTTCCATCCTCATAAGCCAGATACGGTTCGTATCTAAAAGATCTTCATAATCTTTGATGTTTTGAGGAAGTTTATCCAGAAAGTCTTTCAGTTGTGCTATAAAAGTATCTTGAATATCCAAAGGGACACCACCGATACGGATAGCTGCATGTGTAAGACGCGCACCACAGTAACCCTCTATGATATCCATGAGATACTCACGTTCACGGAATGCAAACAGGAAAACTGTCATCGCACCGATATCAAGCGCCGTTGTTGCCAGCCAAAAAAGGTGACTCATAAGACGGTTGATCTCTAAAAGCATCATTCTGATAACTTTCGCGCGACGAGGAACTTCCAAACCGATAAGCTTCTCAACAGCTAAAGCAAATCCGTAATTGTTTGAAGATGATGCAATATAATCCATACGGTCGGTCGTCGGCATAAACTCATTGTAAATCATGTTTTCAGCCATCTTCTCCATACCACGATGAAGATATCCGATATCCGGATGTGCTTTTACAATCATCTCTTGTTGCAAGTGAAGCATTAAACGAAGTTGACCGTGAGCAGACGGGTGCTGAGGACCGAAGTTTAAAATAAGCTCATTATCGTCTCTGTCAAATGTAATATTTTCAAAAAACGGTGTTAGTCTATTTTTTATTTGTGCCATATTTTACCACCCTATCTCTGAGGATCATCAACAATTTTTGATGTCTCTTTATTTAATTTTTTGATCATGAATACGCCCTCTTCCTCTTGATAAGAGTCCACATTTCTCTCTTCTTCACCTGTGATCTCTGTTCCTTTAGGTACTTCAAAACCTAAACGTGCGAATCTTTGAGAATCATATCTGTCCACTCTTGCAGTATCACGGATCTCAGGTCCGATCTCTTCTCTTGCTTCCTTGCCGTAGATCTTATCTACTTCATACCATGAAGCAAACTCGTCACCTTGCAGCGGATACGTTTTTAAAAGGGGATGACCCTGCCAGTCATACGGCATAAGGATACGTTTCATAAAAGGATGTCCATTGGCTTCGATACCGAACATATCATACATCTCACGCTCTGACCAATCCGCACTTCTAAAAAGCTTTTCAACAGAGTCAACTGCCTGACCGTTTTGTATAAAGTATTTTATACGGATACGTTTACGCTTTTTCATGCTAAGCATCTGATAGAAGATCTCAAAAGTGTTATCTTTAGCCAACCAATCAATAGCTGAAAGCTCTGAAAGCTGAGTATATTCCAACTCATCTCTCATCAACTCTAAAACACCGTAAATATCATGAGCATTGATGTAAACAACCATCTGCTCTACTTGTATAAAAGCCTCTTTCACTTCAAACTTTGCCTTAATAGCCTCTAGGTCACTTGCAAAAACTTCATCTGTATCAACTTCACTTTTAGGTACCTGTGGAGCTACATAGTATCTATCCGTATAGTATGCTTTTGCCTGAACATCATCTTTAGGTGTATATGCTCTCATTACATTAACCTTTTAGCTTTTTGTGCTTTAGAAGCATGGTTTGCACGGATCTTCTTCTGAAGAAGCATCACCCCATACTGAAGTGTCTCAGGACGAGGTGCACAACCCGGTAGGTACAGATCAACAGGAATAATACGGTCAACACCCTGAACAGTTGCGTAAGTATTGAACATACCCCCTGTGTTAGCACATGAACCCATAGATATCACCCATCTTGGTTCTGTCATTTGATCGTACAAACGTTTAATGAACTCTGCGTGTTTCTTCGTAAGCGTTCCCGCTACTATCATAACATCTGCCTGACGAGGAGAAGCTCTAAAGATCGTACCAAAACGGTCAAAGTCAAATCTCGATGCCCCAGAAGCCATCATCTCGATACCACAACAAGCCAGACCATAGGTAAGTGCCCAGAGTGAGTTGGAACGACCCCAGTTCACAATCTTGTCAATACTCGTAAGTGCGACCGGTAAACCGCCATCTTGCGTATAATTTATTTTATGTTGTGCCATTCAAGCGCTCCTTTTTTCCATGCATATACAAAACCAATAGTTAATAACAAAATAAACATTAACATCTCAGCAAAACCAAACCAACCAAGAAGTTTAAAATCGACTGCCCAAGGGAACATAAAGACGATCTCAACATCAAACAACAAAAATAGAAGTGCAAACAGATAAAACTGCGGAGATACTCTATTTGGCTGTTTTGTTATTTCTGGTCCACATTCGTAAACTGAAAGTTTAATTTTCTCAGCATCTTTAGCTGCTAGTGCGCGACTCGCAAGTCTTGCGATAACAGTTGTTGCAATAAATGCCCCAAACGTTATAACGAAAAGTACAAATACACCAAAATATGGATTTGCAGTAGCGATGTGCTCCATATAACCTACCTTTTTTTTAAAACTACACCTTCAAAAGATGCAGCTCTATTAGATAATTTTGTTTTCTACAAAAAATAACAGCAAAAAATGAAGTTTTTTGCCATTGTTTACATTAGAAAAAACAGTTGTTTGCACTATAACTAAAAGAGTATTAAAAAAAAGAGTATCAGAGGGGAAGTAGTGTAAAATGTCACTAAATGGAACACTCTACTCCACGGAGTTAAAACAGTGTGTAGATTGGTAATATTTTAGCAAAACAATCGAGAATTTAACCTTAAATATTATAAAAAACAAATGCAGAGTAAAAGCTGAAATTTCTCTTGCTTTTGTATTGAAAAAGCCAATATTTCATTAGTTATTAATTATATTTGTGATAAAATGCAGGCGATAACAAATTTTGTACAATACAGGAGAAATCATGGAGCACTCAGTTGATATCATCAGTAAGCGCAAAAATGAGATTTACTATGACTATATACTTCGTGAAGAGAAGCTTAATGATGAAGAAAAAACAAAACGCCCAAGACCTGTAAAAAAAGTAAAAAAATCTTTTGGATCGCAGGAGATTCGTCTTAAAGATCTCTCTTTTGCACCTGATGGATGGGAGGGTGTCTTCTATACCGGTTATTTTATCCTTGTTCCCTATATTGTCGGAAACCTCTTCTTGTTTTTTGTTATTACCGGAGGCGTTTTTGAAAACTACAAACTACTCGACACCAGCGCTTTTTTTATCATCTGGGCGATAGGCTATGAGATTGTAGCAACTATAGCTCTTACGTGGATTTTTATCTCTTTTCTTAAATATGACACAAAAGGGTAGCTCTAAAAAGCTACTTATTTAAAAAACCCATCGATTTTTCACTATCAAAGTTCCCCTCTTTTTCTTTACTGATCTCCTCTATGAAATCATCCAGTGAAAAAACAGGTTCCTCTCTTACTGCTACTTTATAAGCAGTATTTTTAATGATTAAATTTATCTGCCCACCCGTTAAGGAGTATTTTGCCAAAGACTCTATACTAAAACCATCTTCATAAGGCGCCTCTTTTGGAAGCATCTTCTCCCAAAGTTGTACTCTTTGAAGCTGATCAGGTTTTTTAAACTCTATTTTATAGTTAAAACGTCTCGAAAATGCCTTATCGATATTTTCAAGAAGATTCGTTGTCGCTATGAGCATCCCTTTAAAGTTTTCGATCTGCTCTAAAAAGATATTTTGCATCTGGTTGTGCATCTGGTCTGCACTTGAGCTTATACCACTTGAACGTGCACTTAAAAACTGATCTGCTTCGTTGAGCAGTAAAATAGGTTCTGTTTTTGTTTTCTCACTCAACTCGTAAAAAGTATCGAAAATTCTACGAACATTTTTTTCACTCTCACCTACATACATTGAGAGTATTTTAGAACAGTCAAAAGAGAGTACCTGTCGTTTAAGTGATTTGGCAAGGGAGTATGCCGTCATAGTTTTACCCGTTCCCGCATGACCGTAAAAGATGATGCGGGCATCAATGCCACTCTTTTTATCCTTAATGCCCCACTCAACAAGACGGTTGACAACCTCTTTATCCACCTGACGCATAAGGTTGTTGAGAGTATCTCTTGTTTTTTTGTTCAAAACTACATCATCGAGCGATGTCTCAGGCTCTATAAGTTCAAAAATATCCTGCTCATCCATAAGCATATCAAGCTTGAGTTTACGAACTTTTTTATTTTTTTGTGGATGAATTATACTTTGAAGCACATCATCCACTATATAAAATGAACGGGAAATACCCCCAAAAGGATTAAGCATCTCCTCATAGTCAATGATACCGCCACTTAGAAGGTTTGAGCCCTCTTCCAAAAGAGATCGGTTTTTGATGCGCTCGTACTCATCGAGTGAGATCAGATCGATAAGAGTGTTCATCTCACGCAAAGACGCATCGGTCGCACTATACTCTTCACGTAAAAGTGCTATAAAGATCACCTGCTCTTTCGTGTCCATCTTTTTTTGTTTAAAAAACTTGTCAAGTACAAGATTTTCAGAAGTTTGCTCCACTCTCTCTTGTATCCGCTTCTCAAGATGCTGCAGTTTGTTTTGGACTCTGTCTATCCCAAGAGAGTGTTCATGAACATTTTGACGGATCACGCTCATCTTCTGATAAAGCTCAATTCTAAAAAACTGATCCTGAAGATACTCCAAATGATCTGCATACGGCTTAATATCAGGAAGATCAAGTTCAAGAGTACCATCTTGTAAAAGTTTTAAGAACGATGGGCTTAAACCTACGGCAGTGTTGAGAAGCTCAAGCGGAGTGACTTCTGAAATCTTTAACGGTGTAAAACTCTGCTGATGCAGCCAACCCAACTCCAAAAGGATCTTTACATTTTGTAAATATTGTAAAAATTCATACTTTTTACCCTCATACATATCCTGTAAAAGATCCAAAACAAGCACATCATCCTGCCCCTGCATATATCGTTTTGCCAAATACTGAAGCATCTGTGCCTCAGACTTGCTACATTTTAAATGAACAAAAATTTCAGATTTTTCAATTTTTTTCGCTTCTAAAAAGTCAACTAGTGTTTTCAAATTACCCCTTAAAATTTATAACCTAAGCCAACGGAAGCTATCAGAACATTAGAGTTTGAGAACTCTCCATCAACATCATCATTGTCAACCGTTCTGCTCTCTCTCATGGAGTACAAAGCGGAGACGCCGATATTTACTTTTTCATTGATCTGATAACGCATACCTAAAGAAACAGACAAAGAGTTTGAATCCGGAAGTTCAAACCCTATCGTTTCATCCGGAACAGGAGACTCATCATAAACTGCACCCGCCATAAGCGTCAACTCATCAAGTTTTTGTGTAACACCCAAACGATATGCACTGACATCGTTCCAGTTTTTTGCAATAGGATCATCAAAATATGGTGTAAGATTTCCTATGTTACCCGCGTAGTTAAAATCTAACACTCTGTATGCAGACCAAAAGTTTCTCTCATAAACAACTTCTACTGTAGTTTTAGAAGGAAGTGTGTAAGCAACTGCAACATTAAGAGCTGCCGGAAGCGGTACGCTGACACTTCCCCCGCCATCATAAGCAAGTGCTGTCGGGTTGTATAGTTTGGCATCACCTTCAACTGTCAAGTTGACCTGTGAGCGGTAGGTAACACCGATATCGAAGTTTTTGTTTGGCTTATAAGCCAGTGCCATGTTGTATCCGAAATCTATACTGTCTCCCGTCATATCTCTTGAGACGGCCGCTGTACTTTTTACGATGCCCGATGTATGCACGATTCTAAAACCCACTGCAAAAGCGACCTTACTGCTTATCTCAAAAGCCGCCGTTGGGTTGATCTCTACAATCTCAAGTGTAAACTCCTCCGCCTTGTCTTTAGCCGGAGCATCACTCCATCTTTTTGAGAGTCCCCCAGGCACGACAATACTGAGTCCAACTCTCGTGTTATTTGCCAATTTTTCAGACACATAGTTAAGAGAGGGGATTAAAAAGTTTTCACGCTGCGCATTGATGTCATAATCTGTAGTATCTCCCGGAATTTTACCCTTATACTTGACAGGATCAAGTCCTATATAGATAAGGTCAGCTTCCAAAGAACTGCCATTATCCATAAAGATCATATTGGCAGGGTTGTAGTACGCTGCATCTGCTCCGTGAGAGTGTGCAACATTTGCAGCACTCAAGGCTACTCCATTTGTGGAGACTTCCGGTATCTTATACCCTCCGGCATATAAAGAACATGCTGTTACTAAAGATAAGAGGGCTAACTTTTTAGCTTTGTACTTTTCACGCTTCACACCAACACTTAACATACTACTTCTCCAAAATAAAATCAAAAGTTCATAATACTACCAAAATAATACAAAATATTCACTAAGTTAGTTACACGGTATTCATTAAAATCTCATTTTTCATCCCTTTCAAGAAACTTCTAAATCGTTTTTGATAGAATGTAAGCGAATGTTTTTTTAAGGAGAAGGTATGAGACGAGTTTTATTTTCCGCACTACTCGCATTTATGATGGTTGGGTGTGGCAATGACACCAGTAATGATGTCACTTTAGAAGCACCCTATGAAGCAGGTGGTTATATTGTTTTTGATGCCGCAGGTGGAGATATCCCCTACCCGAACAATATTCTTTTTGCAGCAAATTCCAGCTCAACAAATGATGCCGATGATGTCACACTTAACATCCCTTACGAACCTTCAGATTCCGATGCAAGTGTCAAATATGCGCTTAACGAGCTTAACGGTTTCTCAACAACTTCACCTATCACTGTAAGTTTTAACGGAGAGATCAACGCATCTTCACTCTATGGCAACATCCACCTTTATGAGATCGGCGACTCAGGTATTGCGAGTGAACTTACTTTTCATGTACCAAACCTTATTAACGGTGATTATATTGCAACAACAAGTGGCTCTAAAATAGTGATACTTCCGGTCAAACCGCTTAAAAGTGCGACCAACTATGCTGTTGTTCTCACCAATGGTATTGTTGACAATAACAACAAACCGATAGCTCCCGATGTTGCTTCTGAGTTACTTCTTAGAACAACTGCCCTTGTTGATGCTACAGGAAACCATACAAATTTAAGTATTGATGATGCGACAACCTTCGAGAGTATCCGCCAACTCACCCAGCAAATGATTGGCCTTACTTTGGCTTATGATACCAATATCAAAAGAGAAGATATAGTCAGCGCATGGAACTTTAAAACACAAAGCATCGGTGATATAGCCGATGCATTTGCCACAAACAACCCCACTGGGGCTATGGGTCTGGCAGACACTAATTTAACATCCAAAGATATCATTGCATCCACGGGTGCAGATGTCAGCAGTATGTACGGCATAGCAAAAGTATATGCCGGAACACTCTCTAACGTTCCGTACTACTTGGCAAAAGCACGATCCAAATACGACACGGCACCTCTAACAAACTCATTTGAGTTCAACGCAAGTTCATCACTGCCGGAGCTCAATGCGACTATTAGCATTCCGGTACTTGCAACTGTACCCAACACGTCCGCTATGCCCACTGATGGATGGCCTGTGGTGATTTTTCAACATGGTATCACACAAAACAGAACCAACCTTCTGGCTATCTCAGAAGCACTTGCAAATGCCGGCTATGCGGCAGTTGCCATCGACCTCCCTCTTCACGGTATAGATGACAACACAAGCGGGCTTTACCTACCGACGCTTGAGCGTACGTTTGATTTGGATCTTGTAAACAACACAACACTTGAAGCGGGTCCTGATGGTGTTATAGATCCTTCCGGAACACACTATATCAACCTTGCTTCACTTCTAACCTCACGTGACAATGTACGACAAACAACCTCCGATTTGATTGCTCTGCAAAACAGTTTTGGGAGTGTTGTGGCAACAGACGGCTTAAAATTTGATGCTTCCAAAGTTGCTTTTGTAGGTCACTCACTAGGGACTATTGCATCTTTTGGCTACCTTGCACACACTACACTTGAGGGTGTTACTTTGGCGATGCCAGGCGGCGGTATAGCACAACTTCTCAACAACTCTGCTAGCTTTGGACCTATTATAGAAGCCGGGCTTGCGAGTAAGGGTATTATCAAGGGAAGTGCTGAATATGATGCATTTATGTTAGCGACACAAACGGTTTTAGATGATGCAGACCCTATAAACTACGCAATGATAGTTGGCGCAACTCAAAATATTTTTGCTATAGAGGTAGTTGGAAACGGCACAGAGGGAACAAGTGATCAGGTTATTCCAAACTCGGTGGCAACCGCACCACTCTCAGGAACGGAACCACTTCTAACTTATATGCAAACTGAAAACCTTACTGCATCCGCGAGTGTAAAACCAAACAAAGTTGCAAGGTTTACAGTGGGTGATCACAGCTCCATACTTGATCCTTCCGCTTCTGTAAGTGCAACGGTTGAGATGCAAACACAAACGGCTTCTTTTGTGAACTCGACAGGTTCATACATCCAAGTCAATGATGCTTCCCTGCTTTATAACCCTTAAAATATCACTCTATTCACTTCTCTTTTTGAAGTGAATATAAAAGCTCTATCTCCTCTTTCCAGATCGTTTCATCAATGGTCTCAAGGACAAGAGGGATATCATCCATCCTCTCATCATTCATGATAAAGCCAAAGGCATCGAGTCCTATCTCGCCCTGACCCAAAGAGTGGTGTCTATCCACACGACTTCCAAGAGGTGGTTTTGAGTCGTTGATATGCATACCGCTGAGATATTCAAACCCAACTATATCAGCAAAACTTTTCCATGTCGCATCGTATGCCTCACGTGTTCGGATATCATAACCCGCCGTAAACATATGGCAGGTGTCTATACACACACCCACACGTGATTTGTCCTCTACTTTTTCTATGATAGAAGCTAAATGTTCAAACTTGTACCCAAGATTGCTCCCCTGACCTGCCGTGTTTTCGATCACAGCTTTGACACCGCTTGTTTTATCAAGCGCTATGTTGATAGACTCTGCGATCACATCAAGACACTTGTTCTCGATCTCAGTGACGAGCTCTGTATCCTCTTTTTGTTTTTTTGTAAGTTTTTCCAAATGACTTCCGGGATGAAAATTTAGTCTCTCAAGCCCCAACTGCTCGCAACGCTCAAGCTCATCTATAAAAGCCATTCTGCTTTTGATAAGTTTTTGCTCATCGGGATGACCGAGGTTTATCAGGTAACTATCGTGCGGCAAGACATGTTTTGGAAGTATCCCCGCATCATCAAGCGCTCTTTGAAACTTATCGATCGTTTCGCTATCGAGTGGTTTTGCTTCCCAACGCTTTTGGTTTTTTGTAAAGAGGGCAAAAGCTTTTGCGCCTATCTCTTTTGCATTTTTGGCAGCATTGAAAACTCCACCGCTTGCACTTGTGTGTGCTCCTACAAATTTACTCATTGGGTATCCTTGATTTTTAACAGTATGTTGTTTTTTTTGTCTTTAAAGTATATGCTTTTTGTTTGTACTTTATACTCTATATCGACATGATCATCTTTGATCTTTTGCGTAAAACCGCTTGGTGTCTTTTGCTTGTTTTTTCCCTCATAGATCTCCTGGGCAAGAACGATATGCTGGAGTATATCATCGGGGTAATAAGCACTCAGATACTCTTTGTTAAACCCCTCTTTGCTCATACATCCCTCACTTGTGCATACAAGATGGTTAATGG
Organism: Sulfurimonas sp.; assembly: GCA_026996295.1. Taxonomy (GTDB): domain Bacteria; phylum Campylobacterota; class Campylobacteria; order Campylobacterales; family Sulfurimonadaceae; genus Sulfurimonas. Next base: position 7,187 of record JALWLL010000103.1, on the reverse strand, counting down.
TGAACTTTTCTATAGCCTGTCCAGCTACAAACAGCTCCATCTGCACGCTTGTTCCAGTGTTGCGTATGTAGCCCACATCTGCGAATTTTAGTTTGGGTGATTTGATGATGATGATCTTTGTTTGGGTGTGCTCATAGTTTTTAGTACTGCAACCGGCAAACAAAAAAAGAAAAACAAAGAGTATGTACCTCATCTACTTCTGTAAAAACTTTCCACACTTTTTGACTTCTGTACCACCAAACTCCTGAATCTCGCGAGCCGAACCATCTTTTGCGATAACCTGACGTTTACACTCATCTTTTGCTATACATCTCTCATTTAAACATCCGATATCTGCCGGAACTTGTGCCATATTATAATCCTTATAAGTTTTTTGAAATTATACCCAATAATATAAACTAAGCAGTAGAACTTTGCAGATGTTTGAGTTTATGCAACAAGTTACACTTTTAAATAAAAAGCTCTCCTCCATTGTTTTTTAACCACTCTTTTTTCTCCAGATAATTCGGCATAAGTCTTTGAACCTCTTTCCAAAATTTCTCACTGTGTGCTGATTCTTTAAGATGTGCAATTTCATGAGCAATGATATAATCAACAACTCCCAAAGGTGCCATTGCTATCTTCCAGTTAAAGTTAAGTGTACCATCTTTAGAACAGGAACCCCAACGGTAGCCTAACTCTAAAACACGAAAATTTAACACACCAAGACCATAGTTTTTTTCAAATATTTTAAGTCGTTGTTGTAATTTTTTTCTCAAATGTTCACTGTACCAAGCTTTAAAAATCTCTTTTGCATTAGAGTGCTGTTTTTTACCAAGAACAAACCATCCATTTTTGAGTTTCAAACCTTCTGCTTCCTCACACAATTCCAAGCGATAGTTTCTTCCAAGATACAAAAAGCTCTCTCCGGAGACAAATTTTTTATGCTCTATATCACTCTGATACGATTTCTTTATTGCCAGTTTCTCCCAGATCCAAAGTCTTTTTTTATGCACCTGTTTTTCTATGGCTTCATCAGCTAATTCATAAGGCACTTTAACCAAAATATTAGCATCTCGCTCTACTGAAATTTCTATAGTTTTACGATTTGAGCGAACTACATCATAATCAATTAGCAAGCTCTAAGCCCTCCAGGTTTTTATGATTCTCTTTAGTGATACTCATAAACTGCTCTTTTATCTCAGCAATTTTTGTAATCAGACTCTTTTGTTTGGTGTTGGCAATGAGCCCAACAAGATAGTTCTCTAAATTATGTCTTGCACTCTGACCTGTTGCACCCCAAAAATCAACCCTTTGTATCTCCCGTGATGCCATCTCAACACTGTTAATGACCAATTCCACTATGATATCGCACAGTTCCTCTGTACACTCATCCTCACTAAAATAACTGACAAAGAGATCATAGTAAGGCATACACACCTCACAGCCAATCTTTTCAAACACCTCTAGAAGTTCACGACCATCTTGCATATCTTCTTTAAATTTTGAAAGTTTCTCTACAAGTTTTTCCCACTCCCCTTTATGCTCTGCAATAATTTTTTCCAACTTTTCGGCTAAAGATTTATAATAGATCGGGTCTTTATCTAGGTTGATACGGATAGTATAACGCAGAGCGTGTTCCATCTCAGAAGCAACTGCTTTATCACTTCTACCTTTAAGTGCCTGTTCAAACTCATCATCAAGTATAGAGATAGCTCGCACTTTTGTCTCTATCCCTTGACTTACAAGATGCTCATCTATCAAAGCTTTTACTTTAGCACCAATACCTTCAATGTTGAGTGCAACATCTCTATATCTTCGTGCAGCTTCATTTTTGATGGCTGCTAAAATTTTGGCGTCATCAAGATAAAATCGTTTGATAGGATCTGGTAAAATAGCGTCTATAACTTTTGCAAACTCTTTAAAAAGCACTTTAAACTCTTGACGCAGCTTCTCATCCGCTAAAAGAATAATAGCATCCTCAAATGTTGCTTCACTTATCTCTTCTATGCCATGTGCATCAAAGAACTGCATCACTTTCCTATGGGATAGTTCGAGTTGATTATAAAGTTCACTCTTATCACTCATTACATCTTCTATCTCATCGTTTTCATAATTACTCAAAGCCTCTTTAAGATGTACCCCCACACCATAATAATCTACTATAAGTCCTTGGGATTTCCCCTCATAAGTTCTATTTACCCGTGCTATGGCTTGAAGAAGGTTGTGGGCTGTTAGCTTTTTATCAAGATACATCACCTGCTCTATTGGTGCATCAAAACCGGTTAAAAGCATATCACTCACTACCAAAAAAGCAAGAGGCGAAACCTCAAGAGTTTGTTTAAACTCTGCCACGCTCTTCTCTTTATGTGTTTTTGAGCTAAACTCTTTTGGAAATTCATCTGGATTGTCATTGTGTTGATGCGATATAACAACAGTTGAAGTCAATCTGCCAACCAACTCTCTATAAGGCTCATCATCTGCCATATTTTCACAGTACTCTTTTAGAGCTTTACTCAGTGCTTCATTATAACGAAGCGCAGCCTTTCGTGAAGAGCTTACAACTTGAGATTTATAGCCATTTGGCAAGATATTTTTTATGTAGTGCCTCACCATATCTTTAGCTATCACCTCTATGCGTTTAGGAGCTTCGAGGATATCTCCTTTTGTTCCATACTTTTTCTTTATCTCCTCTATCTGCTCCTTTGTAAGCTCCCCGAAAAGATCTTCAAATTTAGAGTCAAACTCTCCTCTGTTTTCAATCGCATCTTTTGAAGTCATCCCCTCATAGATTATGGGTACTGTCGCACCATCAGCTACAGCCTCTTTTATTTTATAAGTATCTATGTAAGAGCCAAAAGAATCAACCGTTTTTCCAACCGGTGTTCCTGTAAAAGCAAGTTTAACAGCATTTGGTAATGCACGTCTGAGTGATGCTCCAAGTTTTGAGTACTGTGTACGATGTGCTTCATCAATAAGAACAAGTATCTCCTCTTTGTCACTCAGTGCACTCTCAATATCATCGCTAAACTTTTGCATCATAGTCATAGTGATATCACTTACATCATTGGAGAGTTTTTTCTTCAAATCATTCGCACTTGATGCTACCAAAATTTTCTCTCCGGTAAGTGCTGCTGTCTCTTCTAACTGCTCTTCAAGATCACTTCTATCTACAATCAAAACAATTTTATAGTTTTGCATCGATTCAAGCATTCTTGAATGCTTAATAAGAAAGACCATAGTGAGTGATTTACCACTTCCTTGAGTATGCCAAACAACCCCACTTCTCTCTTTGGCATTTTTTGCTTCAAGGATTCGTTTTATACTCTTTTTAACAGCACGATATTGTTGATAACGACATACTACTTTTATGCGTTTTCGACCACTTCCCATCACAATAGTAAAATCTCTAAGTATCTCTAAAAGGTTTTGTTGTGCAAGCATACCCGCTATTAAAATATCTTGCTCATCATCACCAAACTCACTCAAATTCTCAGGATAGGGATCTCTCCAACTCAAAAAATGCTCCAAGTTTGAGCTGATAGTTCCAGATTTTGCCTCTGTTCGTGAGCTAGTTACCACAAAAGCATTGGTATGAAAAAGCTTTGATGCACCTTCACTCTGCTGGGTTCCTCTTGCATTCATATAACGCTTGAGCTGATTGACAGCTTCTGCAGTTGGGTCTGTAATGTCTGGAGCTTTGCACTCCACTACAACCAAGGGGATGCCGTTTACAAACAGAGTGATATCAGGTATGATAGTCTCAGCACCATCCACCATAAACTGTGAGACTGCCAAAAAATCATTATTTTCTATATTTTCAAAATCTATATATTTTACGGTTGGGGATTTTGCCTCTGTCTCGTAGTTTATATCTACCGATGTGTTTTCAACTAAAAGTGCAGTAGATGCAAGGTTGTTTTCAAAAAGAGAGGCTTCATTTACATTTGCAAGTGTAGCTATAACTTCATCTATCTGCTCATCTCTAAGCCATGAACCATTTATCTTTTTGATAGCACTAAAGAGTCTCTCTTTTAAAAGCACCTCTTTAAAACTACTTCGACCAAGCAGTGCGTTTTGTGTTCTAAGTTTGTTCTCTTTATCGGCAATGACTAGAGTTTTCCACCCTTGAGCCTCAAGCTGTTCTAAAAACTTCTTCTCTACATAATTGGCTTCTCGTATCCAGCCACTACTCATCACTTCCCCCTCACCTGTAAAAGCTCAAAAAGTTTGACATTGACAAAATATATCTCACGCCCAACTTTAACACTTCTGAGTATGCCGTAAGATTCTAACTCTTTGAGGTATGAAGTAGCAGTTTTACGAGTTACCCCCAGCTCATCTATAAGAAATGTTATCTTTGTATATGGATGCTTAAAAAGTATCTCTAGCAGATCTTTTGAGTAAAATTTGGAAAAATTTGCTTTTAAAACCTCTTTTGTTTCATGCATCAAACTTACTATTTTCTCTATGAGTATAACACTTTGAAGTGATGTTATCTCAACTCCTCTAAGCATATAAAGCACCCACTCCTCCCATGCGTCCTCTTTTCGTACTTTGTTTAATAGTTCATAATACTCACTTTTATGTTCTATGATGTAAGAGCTTAGGTATAAAACAGGCACATCTAAAAGGTTGTTAAGAATCAAATAGAGTATGTTTATGATTCTGCCTGTACGCCCATTTCCGTCATAAAACGGGTGAATTGACTCAAATTGGTAATGTATGATTGCCATCTTGGTCAAAATATCAAAATCATCAAGCTCACTGTTGTTAATATACTCCTCCAAATTATCCATCAACTCTTGAATATCCTGATAGTTTTGAGGTGGCATATAGACTACATTGCCATGGCTGTCTTTAAGGACTGTACCACTTTGTGAGCGTATCCCTGCATCATTATCTTCAAGCTTTTGCTGAATAGCTACAATATGGCGTTTTAGGAGGAGTTTTTTCTCCTGTACAAGTTCGAAACCAAGATAGAGCGCTTCACGATAACGCTGCACCTCTTTAGCCTCTTGCGTAATGTTTTGAGAACTCACACCTGCACGATAAAGTTCATCATGAGTAGTGACGACATTTTCTATCTCGGAAGAGTCTTTTGCTTCTTGTAATGAAAGGGCATTGATAAGTATGCTTTGGTTTGGGATGGAACGAGCAGCCCCTTTTAACTCCGCCAAAGCACGATTGGCTTTGATGATTTGTTTGAGAACTGCTTTTGATTCTATATCTTTCTTTAGTGGTAATTTAGGGGGAATAGTACCAACTTCCATAGTATGTATGCCTTATAGGTGTAAAATTACCACTATTCTACCACAACAATTAAAATAGTGGTAATTTTTTTGATTTTTTACTACTATAACTATTTTAGTTGAAACTCCCCGTTAAGGTTTCTTATCATGTCAAATGGATTTATATATGCTACACCAAAAGCTTCACATATATTTGGAATTTTAACTTTTCTAATATTACTTCCTACTGCCTTAACCTCATGTGTTACAAGTGTAGCTCCCATGACACTTGCTTTTGCTATGAGCCAAGGGTCAGCCCCTGCTAAAAATCTCTCTATATGAGCTTGTCCAAATCCGTTACTATTTACATAGTTAACTATTTCTATATACTTTAATTGGGTTTCTTCATCATCACAAGATAGAAAATTTGCAGTATCTTTTTTTTCTTGAATCCAAACAGCTAACGTATCATCTCCATGTACTAACTCATCATATACAAACGATATGCTTCCAGCAGTTGTTTTGGAAGTTTCTTGATCTATAAGTTCCCAAAATGCCGGACAAAAATCCATACCATAATGAAGATTTTTTGCTTGAATAAAAACATTTGCATCTAGAAGGTATATCATTACTTTATTCCTAACTTGTGTGCATATTCATTTACAACAGAAGCTTTTTTAACACCCAATAAAGATGCAGCATCCTTATAAAGTAGTTTACCTTCAAGTGCAGAACTTACAACGGCTTGAGAAAAAACTTCACTGTTTCTCACTTTTAATGTACGAAAAAAATCACCACCAGAAGATGGTTTCATATTTTTTTCATACTCTTCAAAACTTTTTTTTGCTTCATTGAATAAAATCTTAAATAATTCTTGTGGTATAAAACCAAAATCTAATGCTCTCCTAAAAACGACAAAAATACTTATATGAAATTTTTGAGCTATCACTTCACAATTTTTCTTTTCAGAGAACTCTTGCTTCCATTCATTACAAAAAGCTTCTTTTGGTAAGAGTAATTCAGCGGCTACATTATTACAGAACTTTTCAATCTCTTTCTCTTCTGGTTTATATAGTTCTACACTAGAGATTCCACTCTCACCAACCCATAAATGTGCAAGTTCATGTGCCAATGTGAAAACTTGAGCACTTTTTGCATCTGCTGTATTTATAAATATGAGCGGTGCATACTTATCACTAATTACAAAACCTCTAAATTCAGACACATTCAGATGCTTATGTGTGTTATTAGCTAAAACACTGTTTCTCATAACTAAAATCCCATTAGACTCTGCCCTTTTAGTAACTACACTTATGAAATCATCTTTATTTTTAATGCTTAGTGCTAAATTCACATCCCATTGCAAAGTCGTACGAATATCATTTACTAATGTATCAATATCAACAGAAAAATTATATTTTCCTACAAAACTTTTCTCATCTTCTCCACTCTCTAAAACATACTCTCTATACCACTGTTGTTTTCTATCTACTTCATACAATAATTCTCTAAATGTTGCACTTATTTGAGATGGGACAGCATCATCAAGGGTTCTTAAATCAGGAATAGGCAGGCTCTCTTGTGGAGGCTCTTGTAAAAACAGATAACCAAAAGGAATCTGTAATACTTTAGCAAGTTTTTGAGCCTGCTTAAATGTTGGTTTGCTCTCTCCTACTACCCATTTTTGCACCTTTTCATCTTTTACAGAAAGTTTTTGAGACAAGACATCCAGGCTTATTTCAGCGCGCATTCGTGCCCATTCAAGCACACTAGGTGTAATCAATGCTTGTGTTGCCATCTACATAAGTTCAGAAACATATGGCACTCCAATAAGGAGTGTATATGCAGATAGATTACCTGTTCCATGGACTAAAAGGTTTTAAAAATTTCCAAAGAGTATGCTATCTTTGGAGTATGGAAACAGATACCGCACAAAAAAGATTAAAGATTTTAAAGTTTTTTGAGAAGTATGGTTTG
>JALWLL010000102.1 GCA_026996295.1 Sulfurimonas sp. | reverse complement strand
TTCAAGTATAAACTATCAAAAACCAATGAATGTTTATCTTGAATATCTAAAAAATGCGGCATAGGGTAACAGGTGAGGATGAAATTAAATCTTTTGGAATGTTGTCTTAGATTTTAGGGGCATTATATTCATATAAAACGGATTTCAATCCATTCGCTGAAAATGGTAATGATAAATATATTTCGGTTAAAGTCTCGAAAAGAAGTTTAATAAAGCACTACAATAAATTCAATAAGTATTTATCACAAGGCTATGACGAAAGTTTTATAAATGACCATATAGAAGGTGTAGTGACTGAATTTAAAAACCAGTATATTATCGATGATGATGAATATGATGTATTTGAGTTGCAAGAAATGAATAACTGGAGCAGAACAGAGTTTGTAAGTCAATTTACAAAATCAGATGAACTTACTTTTGAACCTACTCAGATTCAACATCTAGCTTACAAAATCAACCAAAAAACAAACAGATTAAAAATCAGAATTTTCAACATTGGTCAAAGAGGTAATAAGTCTAGACTTTATGAATATATTAAACTCCACAATACTAAAACACCCAAGGAACTTTATAATTTAAAAGCTGTGAAAAATAACTTTTATGAGTATCAGCCAACAGTTGAAGAGATATATCAAACATTGATTGAATTCATTGAGAACATTAATCCTCTGTAAGGTGTTTGTAGCATTTAAATATCTCGTGTAATAGGATTTCAATAAACAGCAATATTACACCTATCTGACACAATTTTGATAACATTTCATTATGAAAAACATTTTAAAATGATTATGCTACTAACTACTTCACTATATTCAGAAACACTTTATACATTTTCAGATGTAAGCGTGAACTATTTGGACTGAACACATACAACAGAAACAAAAACATCTCAAACAGATTTTGGTTACTTTACACTGATTTACCGATAATTGATAAAAAAATTATTATATCAGCATCTGGTACTTCAGTTATAGTAGACAGAATGCGTTAAGAGGTATAGGAGTATTATTCTCCTCTCCTCTCAATCTGGTTCACAAAAGCATCAAGAAAATCTTTCAAAGTTTGAAGCTTCTCCATATCCTCTCTATGGATTTTTTCAGCTTTTTCGTACCTCGCAATAATCTCACTAAAATCTTTCAATTTTTGCAAAAATGGGGTTTCTTGTAAAACCTCTGATATTGTTGTTAGTTTATTTTGTAGTAAAAAATTTTCTAATTTCATTCTCTATCTCCATCTCTCTTAATTCTTGTTTGATTTGCTTATGCAGTGGTTTGTTGTATTTTTTTACAATTTTTTTGAAATAAGTTTCATAGTGTTCTTTTGTAAAATGCGTATTCATAAATGCTTCAAGAGCAAACTCATCTACTATGAGTTTGAATGTCGCTATAACTAATGCTTTTTTATATTCACACATCTCAATATTTGAGTTTTCAAGACTTAGAAGCGTATAGTTTAAAAAGCCGTCATCATACATCTTTCACCTCCTCAGCTATCTTCTTTTTAAAAGAGGAGGAAAACTTTACTTTTGGAACATATCTTGCGGGAATACTCCAATCTTTTGAAAAACTGTTACCACTTTTAGCTTGTACAAATCTCGTTTCAAATGTTAAAAAACTCTTGAATGAAATTTTCTTATTGTTAATGAGTGCTTCTTTGAGGGTATCTAAAAAAGTATCTATCACACTCGCTACATCTTTTTTATTTACTTTGTTTGCCAGTTTATTGGCGACAATGGTTGTAATCTCTGTTTTATTCATATTAAAACTCCTGTATTAAATTTGTTACATTTTTATTTATACAGCTATGCAGTTTTTTTCGATTAATAAAACCGCTACAACACATTTTTTTGTCAAAAGGTATCAGAGTATAGGGTATGTTGAGTTCGTTGTTTGTGGCAGATATATAGGGTACTATTGTAGTGATTCTTTTGAAATACTAAATACGGTAGGGTAAACATCAAGAGAATCCTCTTTGCTAAATGATAAATTATCTTCTCTTGATTGAAATACGCATCCAATTTTCAACACAAAAAGTATAAATTCTGCTATCTGTGTTGGTGAGAATGGAAACTCTTGAAGTGAATTTACCACAAATAATGAGGGGGTGTAGTGGATTACAATATCGCATAGAACGACATAATTTCTCTCTGTAACGAATTTTATCCCATCGTCATACTCTATGAAAAATATGTCACATATACCTGAAAATAACTCTCTGTTTTTTTGATACTCCAAGGAGTTTATATCTGCATCGATATAGCTTATAATCATAATGCGTTCTTTGTTGAAATGGTAACAGAGAGATGAAAAATTGTAAAGCAATTTTGGTTTGTATGATAGGAAAAATGCAACTTAAATTGTATAGAAAATGAAATGACAATATATTTTATTTCTAATAGTATATCTTCCAAAATAGCTTATTTTATTGGGGATTTCTGATGATTTAGATAATTATTCTCGTTTCAACTGTAGGTTTCGTTTTGCTTCTATCAGAAAATAAAATATGAAAAGTCTATAGATAATCACACCTATAGAAATATTTATTGGTGTGGTTTTTGAGGTATTATTGATTTCAATATTTTTCTTTTTTGGAATGGTTTTTTCTTCTTTATCAGAGTTGCATTCCTTTTTTTTAGTGGTATTAAAGCTATTGATGAGTTCGATTCTCCCTGTTCTAAATTTTTTAAGTATGTTAAACATTTCTCCATAGATTTTTTACTTACATATATTGTGGAAGCAAACTTTACAGTTTCAAGTTTAATCTCCTCTCTATCAGTGTTAATGAGATTCTTTATAGTAGTTGAAAAACCAAATCTGTAAGTTGTAGTTCCCTTATAATAAATATCATAATAGTTCAATTCCTCTAACATATTTTTACATTGACTTACATTTAGATAGTCTTTTACATCAAATGATTTTTGAAATTTTTTGATAGAACTGTGAGAAAAATAAACTCTTCCATCTTTTTTAATAGATTCTAATCTATTGTTATCTCTCAAATAGGTCACAATAGGATAGGGTAACTGCAACATTTTCATTACTTGTTGTTGATTTATGAGTGGGAAATAGTCTTTATCTAGTCCCTGAAACCTAGTAGGGTCTTTTTTTAATAAATATGATTTCTTTTGAGAAATTCTTGTTTTGAGTTTGTAAATATCAAGTTTCTTGTTTTCTTTATCAGTCATGTTGACTTTTAATTGTTTGCATATCTTTTCAAGAGATTTGAAATCTTTTTGTAGTTGCAACTCATCTTGTTGAGACTCTTTTTGTGTCACTTCTTGGAGTAATTTTATCTGTTTTTTTGAAGACTTGATAGATGTGAGATTTATTAATCTCTCATTTCTCTGTTGAGGGTTTGTGTATTTTAACTTAATGATTTGATTGCACAAATTGTGAGCATTTTCAAGTAAAGCTATTTGTTTTTTAATCATCATTTTTGTAACTTTCATGTTTTCCCTTTTAGGTTAGTTACACTATATTTTACAATTTTTAAATAGTTTTTTTGGTACAATCTGAGTAAATAAATGGATAGATGGATTGTAAAAAAAGGTCACTTACACTGTGTAACTAAAACTACTCTCACAGTGTAAGTATTATATACCTTTTATGGGTAGGAATATCCCTATTTTAGGGTGCTTGGAGGATGTAAATATTCCATAACATTGGTGTTGATGTGTAAGTGATTTTACACCCTTTAAACCCCTTAAAATAGGGGTTTAATTCAATACAATATGTTTTCGAATCCCTAGCTGTCCACCACCGAATAAAATCACACACTATCATTTTTCATTTGTTTTGATACTTTAGAGTAGTAATTTTACATAATTTAGCTGTATATTTAAATATCAATATATGTTGATTAGTTGGTTTTTTTGCTATAATTCCCGAATGTAAGGAGTTATTATGTGGAAAGAGTTAGTCGATCATCTAACCGTTGATATGCTAGGTTTGAGTGGTAGAGTTAATGATGCTGTCAACTTTTTTATTTATGACACTCTAAAGATACTTTTTTTACTCGTTGTTATCATTTTTGTCGTTTCCTACCTTAGAACCCATTTTAACACGGAGTATGTACGAGCGCATTTGCAGGGAAAATCAGAACTCTACGGTAATGTGCTTGCTGCATTTTTTGGTATCATCACTCCCTTTTGTTCATGCAGTGCTATTCCACTTTTTTTAGGGTTTATTCAGGCGCGTATTCCTCTTGGTGTGACCTTTTCGTTTCTTATTAGTTCACCCATGAACAACGAGGTTGCGATCGCACTGCTCTTTACACTTTTTGGTTGGAAGATTACGGTGATTTACATAGGGTTTGGGCTTCTTGTCGCCATTATCGGTGGTTTTGTCATAGGAAAGATGAAGCTTGAAAAGTATATCTTGCTTGATGTAAAACCGATGGAGGGTGAACTTGAAGAGGTAGAGGTCAAACTCACGCAAAAACAGCGCGTTAAAGAGGCATGGGAGTACACGTATGATATCTTTAAAAAGATATGGCTCTATGTGCTCCTTGGTGTAGGTGTGGGTGCTTTGATCCACGGCTATGTTCCTGCAGATTTCATTGCCAAATATGCTGGTGGTGACAACTGGTACGGTGTGCCTTTGGCGGTAATTCTTGGAATTCCGATGTACTCTAACGCAGCGGGTGTTATGCCGCTTGTGGAGGTGTTAACAGACAAAGGAATGCTTCTGGGAACTGCACTGAGCTTTATGATGGCGATCACTGCACTCTCTTTACCTGAAGCGATGATACTTAAAAAAATTCTACATGTAAGACTTATCGGTATCTTTTTTGGTACTGTGGGGATTGGGATTATCTGTATAGGGTATCTTTTTAACTATATATTACAATAAAGGAAAAAAATGAGTACAAATAGAATAGTAAGAATAGTAGTCGGTCTCGCACTGATTGGGTATGGAGTGTATAGTCAAAATTATTGGTTTTATCTTGGTGTTTTACCACTTATAACAGGCATCATTAACTGGTGTCCGCTTGAGATGAAGATGGGAACCTGTGATCCGGCATCGGGCTGTTGTGCAACACCTGCAAATGATGCAACTGCAGAGTCATGCTGCAGTGTACCTGAATCTGTAGCACCAAAAGCTGCTCCTTCATCTGCGCCAAAACCGACAAATTTGGCATGGTCGGTAAACAAAACACTCAAAATCGAGATACTCGGAACCGGCTGTAAAAAATGTAAAGAGCTCGAAGCTATGGCGCGTGAGGTTGTAAAAGATTTAGATGGTGATTATGAAATCATTAAAGTGGAAGATATTCAAGATATCGTAAATTACGGTGTTACCTCAACCCCAGCGCTTGTACTCAATGGTGTTGTGAAAAGTACGGGTAGAGTACTCGAACCACAAGAGATTAAACAACTACTTGCATAAAATGAGGAGATAAAGTGAAAATAGAGATTTTAGGAACAGGTTGTGCAAAATGTATAACACTTGAAAAAATTGTTAGAGATCTTGTGAGTCAGTTAGACGGCGACTATGAAGTAGTGAAAGTCGATGACATTATGGAAATAATGGCGTACAATATTTTAAGTATGCCCGGGCTTGTCATAGATGGGAAACTGATTTCTACAGGAAAAGTGCTCAGTGTAGATGAGATTCGTCAGCATATCAAAGAGGCTGGGCAGTAAAACTAAATGGAAGCTTATCTCACGCAGCTGCTTGAATCAAATTCTTTGCTTGTCTTTTTAGGTGCTTTTTTCTCTGGTAGTGTTACTGCAGCAGCTCCTTGTTCCTTAGTTGCTGTTCCTCTGCTTGTAGGGAGTGCCGTGGCGCTTAACAAAGACCTTGAGGGAAGAAAAAAAGTACTCTATACGTATGCTTTTACAGCACTTTTTGCTTTGGGAGTTGCTGTGAGTTTTTCCATACTCGGGTTTATTGTGGCGAAATTTGGAGGTTTTTTCTCTGTTGCACCGCTTTGGGCATATCTTATAGCAGGTAGCGTGAGCATACTTATCGCACTCTATGCTTTTGGAATGTTAGGGGAGATGGATAAATCGCGCATCATTCATAAACTAATTCATTACAGACTTTTTGGTGGTTTTTTAATCGGTCTCATTTTCGGGCTTGTCAGCACTCCTTGTGCATCAGCTCCACTTTTTGCTATCATATCTTTAGCTGGCAATAGCGGTTACCTCTATGCATACGGACTGATTTTACTTTTTGCACTTGGACACTCACTTTTACTACTTTTAGCAGGTGTTTCCGTTGGATTTGCACAGAGCATAGTCTCAAGCAAAACAGTGGCAAAAATATCAGACGCTGTCAATAAAGGGTTTGCCCTCCTTTTAACAGGCTTTGGAATATATTTCTTGTATGAAGCTTATTTACAGTTTTAGGATTTTAAAAATATGATACATTATATACGAAAAACAGATGAAAAACAGCGTTGGCTCTTTTTCTCAACACTGCTCAATGCAGCTCTAGCCGCATCAAAACTCGCTTGGGGATGGACGATGGGCTCGACACTTGTCGTGGCTGACGGTATTCATTCTATATCTGATGTTTTTGGTGCGCTGCTGATCTTTTTGGCACTCTTTTTTGCTGCTCATAAATCTAAACGATTTCCATACGGTCTGCACAAACTTGAAGATATGGCAGCAGTTGTCGGTGGTCTTGGAATTTTATATGCGGGCTATGAGATTGTTCACTCTGTCTTTTTTGAAACAGGGATGAAAACCCCCACAGAGATATGGACAACTATTGGATTTATCTTTGCTATTGTTCTCATTCAGTATATTTTTTATTTTTATGAGCTTAGAGCATCAAAGCGGCTGAAATCTCCGGGTGTTCAGGCAGATGCTATCAACTGGCTTGGTGACATTGGCGCAGGGATGATCGTTATTATCGGTCTTATCGCCCATCACTACAAAGTTCCTTATGCACAGGAAGTTTCCGTCATTATTATTGTTCTTATGATTTTAAAAGGGGCATTTGATGTACTTAAAGAGGGAATGCTCTCTTTGCTTGATGCGGCTGACATCGAGATGAACGATGCCATTAAAGAGATAGTGATGAGTGAGCCTGACATAACAGATATAAAACGATTAAATGTACGCAAGTCAGGCAGTGTCTATTTTGCAGATATAGAGCTGAGTGTAGCAGAGCTCAATGCTGTTAAAGCACATAAGAGCATAGATGAAGTAGTAGAAAAGTTGCACAAGAACATTAGTGCACTTGAAGCCGTTACCATTCATTATGAACCTGAACATCCACCCTATGAAACAGTTGTCCGACTTTTAGATGAGGACAAAAAAGAACTCAGTCAAAACTTTGGAAGAACTGTCTGGCTTGAAGTGACACATTTGACAGAAGATAAAGAACAAATCTCTCAAGAGTTCATAAAAAATCCTGCTTTAGAAGCTGAACATGGTAAGGCTTTTCGGCTTGTGGCTTTTTTACTCTCTTTACATACCGATAAAATCATAATGGAAAATGTAAATATGGATGAAAATATTGTGACGCTTTTTGATGCTTTAAACATTGAAATCATACAAAAAAATAAGGAAAAAGAATAGTGAAAAAAATAGTATTAATTATAGGAATTTTTCTCTCTGTTAGTTTATTTGCAGAAGAACCAACGCTTCAAGAAACGCCTTTTGCAGAGGTTTTACAGCAGGTAGGCAAACACAAAATGACTTTTATAGAAGTCGGCTCAGACAGCTGTCACAGTTGTCAGATTATGGGACGAAAGCTTTATAAAATTAAGCAGCAACATCCTGAGTATCCTATCTACTTTGTAAATGTACATAAGGAGCGAGAAGCCGCGTACAGACTCAGAATTCAGATGATTCCGACACAGATAGTTGTGAACACTAAAGGTCAGGAAATTTACAGACATGTCGGTATTTTATCTCAAGAAGAGATTCAAAAGCTCTTTGAGCAAAAATTAAAATAATAAAAAAGTTGTATGATACTTTCAATATAAAACATACAACCCCTCAGTGAAAGAAGGGGAAAGAGATGATAACTAAAGGATAGATAGCAATGTCAAGAACCGTGCAAAGACTTAAAGAGACATCGTTACAAACTTTTAAAACTCTTCAAAGCATAGCCCCCATGCTTTTTGCAGTGATGGGATTGGTGGGGATTTTTGAAACCTTTGTGACTCCTGAGATGATCCACAAAATTTTTAATGCTCATGCCATCCACGATATGCTTCTTGCAACAACAGCTGGAGCTGTGTCAGTGGGGCAACCTTTTTTGAGCTACATAATTGGCGGGGAGCTGCTTGATGAGGGTATCTCTATGTATGCAGTGACGGCATTTATTCTCTCTTTTGTTACTCTTGGGGTTATTCAGATTCCTTTAGAGTTTTCCATTTTTGGAGCACGTTTTACTATAGTGAGAAATTTACTTAGTTTTTTATTTGCTATTGTTATTGCCTATATGACAACTTTGAGTACTAGTTTTTTATCGGGATATTTTTCATGAAAGAGAAGGAACAAATGAAAAATAAAACCGGCTATATTATGCTACTGATTGTTCTTGGTCTCTATGGTATTCTTTACTTTGTTCATGCAGATAAAACGGTACAGGCCTTAGAAGCAACCTTCGGAGTTTTTAAAACTGTAGCACCGATATTGCTTGTCGTTTTCTTTTTGATGGCATTTCTCAATACCTTTATAGATGAAAAAAGCGTTGCCAAACACTTAGGAGATGATAGTGGTTTTAAAGGCTGGTTTATTGCTCTTTTTGGTGGAGTTCTCAGTCATGGACCCGGATATATCTGGTATCCAATGCTTCAAGAACTGCGTAAAAAAGGGGCACTTGATGGGCTAATAGTGGCATTTTTATACGCTCGTTCCATAAAATTGCCTTGGCTTCCACTGATGATAAGCTATTTTGGGCTAACCTTTACTGTAGTACTTACATTTTATGTCCTTGTAGGAGCCTTTGTGCAAGGGGTGTTTGCAGGTAAAATAATGAATGAAGCAAAGAAAGACAGATGAACAATATTCATAAAAATGTTATCTATTTGGGATGGGTGAGCTTTTTTACAGATCTCTCCTCTTCTATAGTAACAACTTTACTTCCCATTTTTATTGTTTATACGCTTCATGAAAGTGTTGAAAAACTGGGAATTGTTATCGCTGTAGCGACCTTTGTTTCGTATGCTTTGCGTATTGTATTTGGATATCTCAGCGACAGATATCAAATAGTCAAGCCCTTTGTTGTCGCAGGTTATTTTATAAGCGCCGTTACAAAACCTTTGTTGATGTTTTCACATAGTTATACTTCCGTAGCTGCACTTCGTGCAGGTGAGCGTTTGGGCAAGGCTGTGAGAAGTGCTTCTAAAGATTCTCTTATTAGCAGCTATGCACAAAAAGGGAGTTCGGGGAAAACCTTTGGTTTTCATAAGATGATGGATGTGTCAGGGGAGATGTGCGGCGCTATTATCATTATGATCTTCTTTTACTTTACGATGCAAAATGAAACACTTATCCGGGAGCTGTTTGGTTTGACTCTTATCCCGGGACTTATTGCGACGTTGATTGTTGTTGTTTTTGTTCAAGACGTACCAAAAAAACCGCGTAAAGAAAAAAAGGTGTTGCACAAAGAGGATTATAAACTTTTTTGGGTTATAGGGAGTTATTTTCTTTTTCTTTTTTTCTTTATCAGCGATCAGTATTTTATACTTCAGGCAAAAGATGGCGGTATAACGCTGATGTTTATCCCTCTTTTAGTGATCCTCTCCACTTTTACACAGGCCCTGACGAGCTATGTGAGCGGTGGTCTTATTGACAGATTTGGTACGCTGGTGATGCTTTTGTTTGCATATATATTTGCTGTAGCTGCTTTGGTGATATTGCAGTTTCACTACTTTTATGCCGCTTTTGTTTTTTTTGGACTCTTTACTGTGGTATCACTCAATACGCTCCGCGCATACATTGCATCGCAAGCAAAAAGCAAAGGGTTTGTTTATGGTCTTTTTTATGGAGGCATAGCTGTTTTTAGTGCTCTTGGTGCTTTAGTGATGGGCTATGTTTGGAAAATATTTGGTATGCAGAGTATGATGCACTTGAGTATTGTGGGAACATCTTCTATACTCTGTATGCTCCTTATCTATATGCTCGCGCAAAAGATGGGCTTTCTCAACTACAAGTGATTATTGAAAAGTTAACAAAAACTGCTTTGATGGTGTAAAAAATTTATACTGAAATATCTTTGTAGCACAAATATGTTATGATGCATGTACTACTTTTACAGGGGGAAAAATGGGACTGAGCAATAAAAAATTACCGAAACTTGGGTTTTTATATCTTGATTATGTATT
>JALWLL010000101.1 GCA_026996295.1 Sulfurimonas sp. | reverse complement strand
CTCATGCAATATCCATTAGTGTAGAGAACTCTTCATATATATCACCGATATACTCCACTTGGAAGTCTATGAAGTCATTTAAACCGGCTTCAATATTTTGAGCTTGAGAGAGTTCATAGAACAAAAGCAGGTGCATCCATTTTCCAAGTTTGTCGATCTCTTCATCTTCTGAAGGCTTGACTCCTGAGGATGCCTGTACTATCTGTGCTATTTTTGAGGGCATTTCCCATTTTGTTGAGATTTGTTCACAAATATCAAAAAGATCTTTGTTGCATAATCTTTGTAAGATTGTATTATAATCAAGTGCTTTAGCAGTTCGTAAAATATTTACATCTTCAATTTTTTCACAAAAAAGTGCTTCTGAGACAATAATACTCGCAGGAAGAAGAGTTATGGCACTTTCTATATCTTTGTCTTTGATCTTTAGATGTGTGAGAACCATTTGCCATTTTTTAGAAAGATGGGCCTGAAGGTTTTCAAAGCTGCTTGCGTTGAGCTTGAAAAGTTGCCATTTGCTTGGAGAAAGTAAACTTATCATATAGTTGTAAACAGCTTGTTGAGATCCTGAAACACCAAGTATGCCAAATATTTGAGAAATATCGCTTACTTCATTTTTAAAGCCATAAACCGCTTTATTTACCAAGTTCTTTAAGTAAGCTTTGAGTGCAAGATCACTTTGAGCTGCTTTTGCAGCTTGGATCAGTTCCCCTTTGTTGAGCAGAAAAATTGTTTTTTTCAACGCCAAAGGGGCCGGAGGAATCTTGTCAATATAATTATTTATCTTTTGTGTTGTAATCACTTTTTATACTGCTTGTTGTTGAAATCAATGTATTTTAGCCGTATAAACATAAAATCAATATAAATGTTTAAGTATTTTGGAGTATCATACTATCTACATAAAAGAATATGAAAATGGTTGCAGAGTGGCTTAAGTTCAAGTTTTGCTTTGACTTGGTATAATTCGCAACTTTTAAAAACCTAAACAAGGAACTTAGTATGGCAAGAAGATGTGCTATTAGCGGCAAAGGCCCAATGAGCGGGAACAATGTTTCTCACGCTAAAAATAGAACTAAGCGTCGTTTTTTACTTAACTTAAGAACAGTTCGTATAACATTGGAAGATGGTACAACGAAAAAAATTAAGATTTCTGCTAAAGAATTACGTACACTTAAGAAAAATTCATAAATTAGGAATTTAGATTGAATCTTTTACTAAGGATTCGTAAATTTCTACACTGGGAGTCTTCTCCCAAACCTGATGTTAAACTTCTTCCTGAAGTTTATCCTCACCTCAAAGCATTTCGCCTTCCTCTTATATTGACAGTTCTCACAATGCTTGTTGGAACAATCGGTTATGTAATCATAGATAATTTTACCCTTTTAGATGCTATATACCAAACAGGTATTACATTTACAACTGTTGGATTTGGAGAGATTGCTCCCATCTCAGAAGCGGGTAGAATCTTTACGATTACTCTTATTATTGCCGGTTTTGCCGTATTTTCAAGTGCAGTCGGTATATTGGTCGCGGAGCTCAACAGAGGAAATATTGTTGCCATTATAAAGGAGCGCAGAATGCTGTATAAGATAGCGAGATTAAAAAAGCACTTTGTTGTGTGTTATCATAATGATTATACTCTTGAAGTAACAAAACAGCTTAAAAAAAATCATATCCCTTTTGTGGTTATTGATCCAAGACCCGAGATACATGAATGGGCTTTGGAACACAAATACCCAACATATTTAAAAGCTGAACCACATGCCGAGTTAACTATGCTTAAAGCACATTTGGCCTCAGCTAAAGGGCTTATTACACTTTCAAGTTCAATGGCTGACAATATAGCACTGATCGCTTCTGTGAGATTGTTTGAAAAAGAGCATTTTTTACCGAGACCTTATTATGTTATCTCAGCGGCAGAGAGTATGAGTGATGTTGAGAAGCTGAAAAAACTTGGTGCCGATACCGTAGTTTCCCCAACAAAACTCACGGCACAAAGAGTAAGTGCAATGGCGGCACGCCCGGATATGGAAAACCTTTTAGAAGAGTTTTTGTACCAGAGTGACAACCCTCTTGATATGGAAGAGGTTGAAGTACCAAAATATTCCTGGGCAGTGATGAAAAAACTCAAAGAGACACACTTGCGGGAGATAACCAATACTTCAGTTATCGGTATCACCAAAAAAGATGGAAAATTTTTGGCAATGCCAAAAGGTGATGTACTTGTTACAAGTGAGTGTAAGCTACTTGTCATAGGTACACAAAGTGGTATCAACCATACAAAAGAGTTGTTAAGAAAAAGAAATAAACCTAAGGAGCTGAGATTTGTATAATATAGTTCAAACACATGAGGGAGTGTGTGCAAGTGAAGGTTTTTATGCAGCAGGGATCAGTGCAGGGCTTAAACCGAACAATGCACGGGATATGGCCTTTATTTACAG
>JALWLL010000100.1 GCA_026996295.1 Sulfurimonas sp. | reverse complement strand
TTTTGCAGATATAAAATGGTTCATATAATATGTACATATAGTGTACATATTATATGAGTTATTAGATCATTACGGCTTCTCTAGGACCTTCTTTAATCTCACCTATGAGATAACCATCTGTTTTATTTAAAACGGTGTCAACATCCTTTTCATCAACAACAAGAATCATCCCTACACCCATATTGAATGCTCTGTACATCTCATCTTCATCTACATGTTGCGCAATAAGTTCAAAAATAGGCAGAACTTTCACAGATTCTTTTTTGACTTCTGCACGTAAATGTTCAGGAAGTACGCGAGGAAGATTTTCGATGATACCACCACCGGTTATATGCGCCATAGCTACAATTTCATTTTTTAGTGACTTAAAAGTTTTAACATAGATATTTGTCGGCTCTAGGAGTGTTTGTATAAGAGGTTTTCCATTGAAGTCTTCATTGAAGTCAAGTTTCATTTTTTCAAAAAGTACTTTTCTGGCAAGAGAGAATCCATTGGAGTGCAAACCGGAACTTGGAAGTGCTATGAGTTTGTGACCGGCTTGTACCAGGCTTACTCTGTCCATTTCACTTTTTTCGGCAACACCGACAGCAAAACCGGCTAGATCATAATCATCTTCTGAGTACATACCTGGCATCTCCGCAGTTTCACCGCCAATAAGTGCACATTCACTTCTTTTACAACCTTCTGCTATCCCTGCTACTACATTTGTAGCTATAGTAACATCAAGTTTGCCTGTTGCATAATAATCTAAAAAGAAGCTAGGAGTTCCAAAATTGCATATAAGGTCATTAACACACATTGCAACAAGATCTATCCCTACAGTATGGTGTATACCTGAGTCGATCGCGAGTTTTAGTTTTGTACCTACACCATCGGTTGCTGCTAGCATCACAGGCTCTTTAAAACCTTTTGGAAGCTCAAAAGCTCCCGCAAAAGAACCTATACCACCAATAACACCAGGGATTTTCGTAGATTTTACTAGGGGTTTAATATTTTCAACAAAACTATTGCCGGCGTCTATATCTACACCAGCATCTTTATAACTGATTTGGCTCATTACGAACTCCATTTTAAAAGTGTAAAATTATATCTTATATGAGTTGAGAAAAGTGTTAAGTAAGGAAGGTTCTTTTGTGCTATCAGATCCAGAATGGATCTGATAAAAATTATTGTGGTAAATCACATTTTTTTGAGATTATACATAGGGGACAAAAGTTAGCTATGCCTGCTGCCAATGGAATGGCACCTAGGAAAAACCAGTAATTGGCTGTTATAACACCTGTTATAATCAAGGCTACTCCCAAAATGATTCGAAAACCTCTACAAAATGATCTAATTTTATTGAAATTCACAACTGTTCCTTATGATAAGAATGATTTTATGGTATTATATCTTAATTAAGTAAAGATTATATCTAAATATCAAGTAGGGCTTAAAAATATGTAAACTTTAAGCTTTTTAATACTTATAAAGACAAATATGATAAAATCGCTTTAAAATTATATGGGATACCCCACAAACTAGGAACTATACTAATATGAAACCATTTATATATCCGGAGATGATGGTACATGTACCATTATGTACAAATAAAAATCCTCAAAACGTTTTAGTTATCAGTGATGATGCGAAGCCTTTCATAGATGAGTTAAACAGGCATTCAGAAGTAGAGGTAAAAGAGATAGAAACTTCAATAGATGCTTTACGAAATGAAGCAGATGCTTCGTATGATGTACTTATTTCAGAAATGGCTGATGATGCAGCAGTGTTGGCACATATTAATCGTGTTTTAAAAGCTGATGCCCAACTTGTTATAACACACCCATCATTGGATGATGTTGATGCAAACAAGTCTCTGATGCAGATACTTGGAAAGTATTTTAAAATTATCATGCCATACAATCTCGGTAATGGAAAGACAGCATTACTGGCTTCCAAAGAGTATCATCCTACGGCAGATATCATATTGCAAAGAGCAGATATGATTGACGGACTAAGCTATTACAATTCTGATATTCATGTAGCTGCGTTTGCTATGCCAAATTATATCCGAAAAGAATATCTGGGGATTATTAAAAACTAATGGCTTTTCAGTATGCTATTGCATTAACAGGGGGAATTGCTACAGGAAAAAGTACGGTAGCATCACTTCTTGCTTTAAATGGCATGCGTGTTATAGATGCCGATACAATCTCTCATGAGATTCTTGATGCATCTTTGCCTTGGGTACAAGAAACTTTTGGCGATAGATACATAAACGGCTCAAAGGTGGATCGCGCTCAACTTGGAAGTTTGATTTTCTCCGACGAGAAAAGTAAGGTGATCCTAGAGGAGTACCTACATCCAAAAATAAGACAAGAGATAGAAAAAAGAAGTATTAAACAGGATGGATTTAAATTTCCATACCTTATAGATATACCTCTGTTTTTTGAAAATGGCGCATATAATATAAAAGAAAGTGTGGTAGTATATACTCCAAAAGAGATACAGCTAGACAGGTTTATGAAAAGAAACGGCTATTCAAAAGAGGAATCTCTTAAAAGAATAGCAACCCAAATGCCCATAGATGAAAAGAAAGCAAAAGCGACATGGGTTATAGATAACTCCAAAAATCTCAAGCATCTTCAGCAAGAGGTTGAAGAGTTTGTTGAAAAGATCAAGATCAAGTACCTATAGGAGAGATAATGACAGTAGCAAAATATAGTGCAAACGGG
The DNA here is from genome assembly GCA_026996295.1 of Sulfurimonas sp. Lineage (GTDB taxonomy): Bacteria > Campylobacterota > Campylobacteria > Campylobacterales > Sulfurimonadaceae > Sulfurimonas. Next base: position 7,864 of record JALWLL010000100.1, on the reverse strand, counting down.
AATGACTTTGTTATATTTCATACTTTTTTAAAAAAAGATAGAAGTCAATTGGCTCAAATACTTTGTCATAGACAAAACGGCGTAGGTGCTGATGGTCTTATTGTCATTATTCCTAATGATGAGAACGATTTTGAATGGCAGTTTTATAACTCTGATGGAAGCGATGCCGATATGTGCGGTAATGGAAGTCGTGCATGTGCACATTATGCCTATGTGAATGAATTGGCTTCACAACATATGAGTTTTGTGACAGGTGCAGGTATAATAAAAGCAGAAGTTGAAGATGCAAGCTCTGCATCCGGCATGATCTTAAGTGAGCTTACACCTCCTGAAATTTTAGATACAACCATAGAGTTTAATGCACAAAGTTGGTGGTTACTCAATACAGGAGTGCCACATTTGGTATGTTTTACGAAAGATATAGATACTTTTGATATAGAAGAAGCAAGAGAGTTACGATACAAATATGATGCTAATGTCAATGTGATGAGTATTGTTGATGGAAATTTAAAAGTGCGAACGTATGAGCGTGGTGTTGAGAATGAAACACTTGCGTGTGGCACAGGGATGGCAGCGTGCTTTTACAGGGCTTACAAAGAGGCGAAGGTAGCAAACAATATTGAAGTTTATCCTACAAGTGGAGAGACACTCTACCTTGGTGTTAATGAGACAACTATCACTTTTAAAGGAAGGGTTGTGAAAACTTTTCAGGCAGAGTGGGAAATATAAACTTGTAGATGTGACCCTAAAGGATATTTAGGGTCACATTATGCTTTTAAAGCCCTGCAGCTTCTACGATCTTTGCTTGATGATCAGCGATGAGTGGTTCAATGATTTCATCGAGCAGTCCACCACTCATAATCTCATTTAATCTGTAAAGCGTTAAGTTGATTCTGTGATCACTTATTCGGTTTTGAGGATAGTTGTAGGTTCTGATACGCCCACTTCTATCGCCGGTACCGACTTGTGCTGCACGTTCAGCAGCATTTTCACTTTGTTGCTCTTGCATCTCTAGCTCATAAAGTCTTGCTTTGAGTACTTTCATCGCTTTTTCTCTATTTTTATGCTGAGATTTTTGATCTTGGTTGGTAACAACTATGCCTGTAGGCAAGTGTGTGATACGAACAGCAGAATCTGTAGTATTTACAGACTGTCCACCACAGCCACTAGAGCGCATAACATCGATTTTAAGATCATTGTCATTTATCTCTATCTCTACATCGTCAACTTCAGGCATCACAGCAACCGTGATCGCAGAAGTGTGAACACGTCCTTGTGATTCTGTCGCCGGTACACGCTGTACTCTGTGTGTTCCACCTTCATACTTCAACCTGCTATATACCTGTTCACCCTTAATTAGTGCGATAACCTCTTTAAACCCACCGGCATCTGAAGGTGATGTGTTCATGATTTCCACTTTCCAACCCTTAAGGTCAGCATAGCGGGTATAGGCATTGAAAAGGTCCCCAACAAATATGGCTGCTTCATCTCCACCGGCACCGGCACGGAGTTCTACGATGATATTTCTCTCATCGTTTGGATCTTTTGGAAGAAGAAGCAGTTTAATCTCCTCTTCAAGTAATGGTATCTGAGGCTCAAGCTCTTTGAGCTCCTCTTTTGCCATTTCGCCCATTTCCGGATCTGAAAGCATCTCTTTTGAATCGCTGATCTCTTCTATGAGTGATCTATACTCTTTTGCTTTTTCAACAATAGGTAAAAGGGAAGATTGCTCTTTTGAAAGTTCTGTCATCCTTTTGATGTCAGAAGTGATATCAGGTGAACTTAGCATTTGGCTAAGTTCATTATAGCGGTTGATAAACGGAGTGAGTTTATCGGCTAACATTAAGTGTTAACCTTATATAGCGTTTACAGCTCTGTGTAGACGACTAACTTTTCTAGCAGCAGTTTCTTTTTTCAAGATACCTTTGCTTACAAATTTGTGAATTTGTTGATTAGCAACTTTGAATGCTGCCTCTGCTTCTTCTTTGTTCCCAGCTTCTACTGCTGTGCTTACTGATTTTACGATGTTTTTAAGACGAGTTCTGTAGAAACGATTACGCTCTGTACGAACGATTGTTTGGCGAATTCTCTTAATAGATGACTTGTGATTTGCCATGTAATGAGTCCTTCTCATATAAATTTAGTGCGCAATTTTAGCTTAAATATAATTAAATTTAAGTTAAAGACAAGGTAATCCTGTAATATTTCATCTTTAACGGAGAATTATGTTAAAATACACCACTTTAAAATTGGATAATACAATGAAACTATTTGGAACAGATGGAGTGAGAGGCAAAGCCGGATCCTACTTGAGTGCTGAACTTGCCATGAAAGTTGCTATGGCTGCGGGGATATACTTCAAAGAAAAATCTTGTACAAACTGTACAAACAAGATATTGGTGGGTAAAGATACGAGAAGAAGCGGTTATATGATAGAAAATGCCATAGTGAGCGGTTTAACGGCAATTGGCTATGATGTAGTGCAGATCGGTCCTATGCCGACACCGGCGATAGCTTTTATTACCGAAAATATGAGATGTGATGCGGGTATTATGATCTCAGCTTCGCATAATTCGTATGAGGATAACGGTATTAAATTTTTTGACGGCCATGGAGATAAGCTTTCTCTTGATGTTGAAAAACAGATAGAAGCGATCTATGCAAATGATGAGTTGATCCAAGAAGCTCAGGCAGTAGGTAAAAATATCGGTAAAGCAAAAAGAATTGATGATGTGGTTGGACGCTATATTGTTCAGTTGAAAAATTCATTTCCTGTACAGCACTCTTTAAAAGGGATGCGGATTGTGCTTGATACGGCAAATGGCGCAGGATATATTGTGGGGCCCACTGTTTTAGAAGAGCTTGGCGCAGAGGTGATTGTGCTTCATAACAAACCAGATGGTTTTAATATCAATGAAGGGTGTGGTGCTTTACATACAAAAGATCTGTGTGAAAGTGTCATTACATATAGAGCTGATCTTGGAATTGCCCTTGATGGTGATGCGGACAGACTTGTTGTAGTTGATGAAAACGGAGAGGTTGTTGACGGCGATCAGCTTTTAGGTGCGCTTGGTTCATATATGAATGACAGAGGTGTTCTCAAAGGTGGGGGTATTGTCTCAACCGTTATGAGCAATCAAGGGTTAGAAGACTTTATCCATTCTAAAAAACTTACACTTCACCGTTCAGATGTTGGTGATAAGCATGTTTTAGAGATTATGAAAAAAGAGGGGATCAACTTTGGCGGTGAGCAAAGTGGTCATGTGATCATCAGTGATTTTGCAAAAACAGGTGACGGGCTTGTAAGTGCGTTGCAAATTTTAGCTTTAATCATAGATGCAAAAGAGAAAGCATCCAAGGTATTACGCCCATTTACGCTATACCCTCAAAAACTTGTCAATCTCAATATCAAAGAAAAAAAACCACTTCAAAAGATAGAGGGACTTGATACGAAGCTTAAGGAGTTGGAAAAAAATCATATTCGTCATCTTATAAGATACTCCGGGACAGAAAATAAACTCAGAGTGCTTCTAGAAGCAAAAGATGCTAAAAAGATGAATAAGGCGATGGATGATATGATAGAATTTTTTCAAAAAGCCCTCAATGCATAAACAGACACTTCGGCTTAATATTATTCTCTTTTTTACATTGGCGGGTATCTTTATAATTGATCAAAATATAAAGATGCTCTTTGTAGAGGGATACCGTTACTATACGGATTGTATAGACCTTATTTTGGTGTACAATAAAGGTGTGGCATTTTCGATGCTCTCTTTTTTGGATGAATGGTTGAAATATATCCAGTTGGTGCTGGTTGCGGGGATACTTGGGTATGTGATCTATCTTAAGAAGATCTGTTTTGCATTTCCTGCAGGACTTATGCTCGGGGGTGCATTTTCAAATATATACGATCGCTTTGTACACGGAGGGGTAGTAGATATGGTGTATTGGCACTGTGGATTTGATTTTGCAGTGTTTAATTTTGCAGATGTGATGATAGATGTTGCAGTTGTATGGATACTGATTTTAAATTTTAAACCAAAACTATGCAAAAGCTAATTGCTAAGATACATAAAAGCACATTTTAGGTATTATTGCCAAAAATAATAGTTAAAAAACTATAAATGACAAACTGAATCAAAGGAAATTGATGGAAATCAAATCAAATAAAATCGATGGTGCAAATGCTGAGATTAAAGCTACAATTTCAAAAGAAGAGATTGATGCAAATTTAGAAAAAATTGCTAAAAACTTGGCAAAAACTGCAAATGTGCAAGGCTTCCGTAAGGGTAAAGTACCTGTGGCAATTATTAAAAAACAATATGGTGAGCGTTTAGTTCAAGATGCAGAAGCTGAGGCACTACGTGAAGTTTTAAACAAAGGTTTGGATGAGCTTGGTATTGCAAACGATAGTTTGATAGGAGAGCCGAATATTTCTCAATTTGATAAAAGCGATGAGAAGATAGAGGTAACCGTAAAGGTTGCTATGAGACCAGAGATTGATATGGGTGAGTATAACGCTTTGGTGAAAGAGTTTGAAAAGCCTGTAGTAACTGATGAAGAGGTTGATCAAAGAATCAAAGAGTTAGCAACGGCACAAGCTCCTTTGGTTGATGTTGAAGAGGATCGCGCTTTGGTTGAGGGTGATACTGCACTCATCGACTTTGAAGGTTCTGTTGATGGTGAACTTTTTGAAGGCGGTTCAGCGAAAGATTTCGCACTTCGTTTAGGTTCTGCTCAGTTCATTCCAGGGTTTGAAGAGCAAGTAGTGGGTATGAAAAAAGGGGAGGAAAAAGTTATCAAGGTAACTTTCCCTGAGAACTATGGTGGTGAAAAGCTTGCAGGTAAAGATGCAGAGTTTAAAGTAAAAGTGAATGCTATTCAGACCAAAGGTGAGGTGAGCATTGATGATGAGTTGGCTAAAAAAATGCTTCCGGGTCAAGATGATGCAACATTACAAAGCCTCAAAGAGCAGGTAAAGACGCAAATAGAAAACGAAAAACTCTCAAAACTTTATAATGATGAGCTCAAACCGGCATTGTTGGAAAGTTTTGTAGAAAACTTCAAGTTTGATCTTCCTGAGTTTGTTGTTGAGCAAGAGATCGATATGGCACTCAACAAAAAAGCAAGAGAGATGAGCGAAGATGAGATCAAAGAGCTTCGTGAGAATGAAGAAAAACTTAAAGAGCTTCGTGAGACTTTCCGTGAGGATGCACAAAGAAGCGTAAGAGCTACATTTATAGTAGATGCTCTTGCAAATGCAGAAGATATAAAAGTTGATGAGCAAGAAGTTATGCAGACTATTTACTTTGAAGCTATGCAAATGGGACAAGATCCTCAAAAAGCATATGAGGAGTACAAGAGTGCAGGCTATCTTCCGGCGATCCAGATGTCTATGGTAGAAGATAAAGTGCTTAGTAAGCTTTTAAACTCAAAGATGAAAGAAGCATAATCAGATGAGTTATATCCCTTATGTTGTAGAAAAAACGGGGCGCGGTGAGCGTTCTTACGATATTTATTCTCGCCTTTTAAAAGACAGAATCGTTATGCTCAGTGGAGAGGTGAATGATGCGGTTGCTTCTTCTATAGTGGCGCAGTTTTTATTTTTAGAAGCTGAAGATCCTGAAAAAGATATCTATTTCTACATCAACTCCCCGGGCGGGGTTGTAACAGCGGGAATGGCCATATATGATACTATGAACTATATCCGTCCTCATGTTGCAACTATTTGTATTGGACAGGCTGCATCTATGGGAGCATTTTTACTCTCTTCGGGTGAAAAGGGGAAACGTTATGCCCTTCCTCACGCAAGAATCATGATACATCAACCTCTTGGTGGTGCACAGGGTCAAGCGACGGATATTGCTATTCAGGCTGAAGAGATACTTCGCATGAAAAAAGAGCTCAATGAGATACTTGCAAAAAATACCGGACAAGATGTAAAAACCATAGAAAACGATACTGATCGTGACAACTTTATGAGTGCAAGAGAGTCTCAGGAGTATGGCATGATAGATGAAGTCTTGGTAAAAAACGATAAAGAGTAAGGAAATTTCATGGCAGGACCATTAAAAAGTAGAAATCGTCGTGAACCCGGTGAAAGCCCAAAAGGAGCTGCTTCTTCTGTAGCAAAAATGAGCGAGCCGACAAGTGATTTAGAAGTGTACTCCAAAGAGGTGCTTAATGCACTCATAATGGATAACCTGCCACCTACTCCAAACAATTTTTCTTTATATTTTGACAGACTTTTAGAAGACAAGAGTGAAAATTTGCGCAGACAGATACACTCCATGCTGGAACTTGAAGAGAACAATGATGATGAAAACACCATCATGCTTGAACAGAGCCTTAAGCAAGGCTTTTCGTCAGTAAAAAATATTTTGGGTGTTACGGCAAACCTTTATAAAAATATGAGTTTAATGACCAAAATTCTTGAAAAAAGAAAAAAAGAGTTAAGTGATGATGTTGATATACAGTCGGCTTCTGGCATACTTAATCTTCTTGAAAATGATGTTGCAAAACTCAATACAATTTTGAAAAAACAAAACACCCAAATGAAAACAATGTATGATGAGACTGCAAAGATTGTCAAAAGTGTTGAAAATGAAACTATCTTTGATAACAAATTTGGTGTTTACAACAAACGCTATCTATTGACAAAACTTGAGCAGGAACTTGAACTCATCAAAGAGTTTAAGCATAAAAGTTCACTGATCATGATAGAACTCTCTCGTGACTTAAAAGAGAGTGTCAACAACGAAAAAGCTGTGATGCTTATGACAAGAACTATAGCAAGATTGCTTCTGAAAACTTCCAGAAGAAGCGATACTGTAGCACACTATGGCAACGGTGTGTTCTCTATGCTTTTAAAACATACGGATATTGAGAGTGCTAAAAAAGCAAGTGAAAGATTGTGCTATCTTGTATCTAACAGTAACTTTTTTCTGGCAGATCGTGAAATACAGCTTAAAATATCTATAGGTATTACGGAAATCTTGCCGGCATATACCATAGAGGAGATTGTTGTTTCTGCTATGAAGGGTATAGAAAAAGCATATGAAGATAAGAAAGTTGACTTTGCTGTTTCACTGCGAACAAAGGTGAATTCAGGAGAAAAAAAATAAGCGATGAAGTTAACAATAGTTGAGTATCCAAATAAAAAACTAAAAGAAAAATCTCTTAGAGTTGAAAAATTTGACAGCGAACTTCATGATCTTTTAGATGCTATGTATCCCATAATGATGGAGTCAAACGGTATCGGTTTGGCAGCCATACAAGTTGCCCATGCAAAGCAGGTTTTGATCTTAAATATTCCCGAAGAGGATGGGGAGCAACCCTATGAAAATCTCTTAGAGATGATCAATCCCGTTATAACACATAAAAGCGGAACAACAACCTATCAAGAGGGGTGTTTGAGTGTACCTCAATTTTATGAAGATATTACAAGATATGAAAACATTACCGTAAATTACCAAGATAGGGACGGCAACACGAAAACACTAGAAGCCGATGGGCTTTTGAGTATAGCGATACAACATGAAGTTGACCATCTCAATGGCATACTTTTTATAGATAAACTTTCCTATTCCAGAAGAAAAAAGTTTGAAAAAGAGTATAAAAAACTACAAAAAGAGAAAAAGCGTTCCTCGTAAATAGCTATCATTTTATTGCATTTTGACATATTTTTAATTATTTTTAGAGATAGATACTATGATACCTTTTATAAAGGAAGGTGATTATGAAAAAAGTTTTGTGTGCAACATATGAGGGTATAGATGCAAAAGTGGTTCAAGTTGAGTCCACCCTAACCAAAGGCTTACCCTCTTTTAGCATCGTTGGCATGGCAAGCGCATCTATCACAGAA
>JALWLL010000099.1 GCA_026996295.1 Sulfurimonas sp. | reverse complement strand
TCACTAAACGAAGCATAATATCGATGCTGTTTGTCGAAGATATTTGCTATTTTTTCTCCGTTTTTATCATAAATTCTACTTGTTTGTTTCGGCTTATACTCTATTAAAGATGAGATATCATACTCATAGGCCATCAGATAATATCCAAGTATTATAAAAGGAGACAAAAATCCTAAAATCAGTAATGTTATAAATATTTTTTTCATATTCTAAATTTCCTATTGGCAAAATTTGCCTCTATCAATATTTTGGTATACTCTTGTTTTGGGTTTTGCATCACTACATGCATTTTTCCGCTTTCTATAATTTTTCCATTCTTTATAATTGCTACATCATCACATAGCTCTTTTGCCGACATAATATCATGCGTCACAAAAAGCATTTTAAACTGCTCTTTTTTTTGAAGTTTTTTCAGCAATTGTATAATCATTTTTTTTGTATCTGGATCAAGTGCCGTTGTCGGTTCATCCAATAAAAGTAACTTTGGTTTTGATTCTAACGCAATTGCAATGACAACACGCTGAAGTTGTCCCCCTGAAAGCTCAGGAGCATAACGCTCAAGTAAAGCATACTCTAGCCCCACTTCATCAAAAAGCTCATGCACTCTTTTGTTATCACTAAAAAACTGTTTTTTTATTTTTGTCAGTGGAGAGAGCGCAGTAAAAGGGTTTTGCGGAACAAAAGAGAGTGTTTTGCCTCCGATTAATGCAAAGTCAAAATTATCTTCTAACTCAAGCTTCATCTCTTTTGGAAGCATTCCTAAAAGTGCCTTAATCGTTAAACTTTTCCCACTTCCACTTTGTCCAATGAGCGCTAAAGAAGAAGATATATCTAAAACTATATCGAGCAAAATTGTGTCACGATAAGTAATCTTAAGCTTTGAGACACTCATCATAGCATACCTGCCAAGTATCTACATACATGTTGTAAAGATTCTCTACTCTCACCTAGTCTGGCTATAAGTCTAACAATGGCAATAGGTACTGTCGGCTGTCTAATCGCACCAACACTATAATTATGTACAAGCAGTTGCTCTTTGATTTGAAGCACTTTTTGATTACTGCCAATACGTATAGGAACAATCAACCCCTTGACTTCAAAGCCTAACTCTTCAAAAATTATTGTTTGTCGAAGTATAATTTCTTTTTTTAAAGTTTCCCTATTTTTCAAAATATACTCAAGAGCATTGTGTGCCAAAAGTGTGTCATATAAAGAGAGTGAAGTCGCATAAATAATCGGTTTTGCACGATTGAGTAGATACTCTGATATATGTTTTGAAGAGAGGATAAAAGCGCCAAAACTTCCATATGCTTTTCCAAGTGTTCCCATCTTTATATAATTTTCTTTTATACTAATATCGTAATAATCAAAAACACCCATCAGATTTTTCCCAACGACACCACTGCTATGTGCTTCATCCACAATCAATAGAGCCTGTGCCTCATCACAAATAGCAAACACCTCTTTATCGCATAAATCACCATCCATAGAGTAGATACCTTCTACCGCAACAATTTTTCGTTTTGCATTTGAAGCCTGTAGTAATTTTTTTAATGCCTGCATGTCATTATGTTTAAAAAATATCACATCCATATTGTGCAGCTGTGAAGCGAGTACCCCTGAAGCATGGTAGAGCTCATCCATAAAAAGCGTGTCACCCTTTCGCACAAGTGATTCTATCAAAGCGATGTTGGCATTAAAACCACTACCAAGGACAATGCCCGCTTCAAATCCATTTGCTTTGCATAAAGCATCTTCAAAATCTTTATGTATTTGATGATATCCATTGACGAGCATAGAGGCTTTAGAACTATTATAAGGATATTTGGCTAACTGTTCACATGTCCGCGAATGTAGTTCTTTATGATGGGAGAGTCCTAGGTAATCATTTGAAGAAAAATCATACACTTTGCTATTGATCACTTCTCGTGTTCTATAGCGTCCTGAACGCTTGAGTGCCTGAAGCTCATTTTCATAAAAATTCATCCAAGAACTACCTTATTTCTCCCTGTCTCTTTTGCTTTATAGAGTGCCACATCTACTCTTTTATATATTGCAATATCATCATCACCATCTTCATAGCCGGCAACACCAAAGCTCATAGTAATTGGGAGAACAGCTTTATAATTTTCAATACTTTCTCTCAGCTTTTGCGCTAGTAAATAGGCTTTATCTTTTGGGGTATTTGGCAAAATCACTATAAACTCTTCACCGCCGATTCTACAAAAAATATCCGTATCTCTTAACATACTAGAGATAAATTTTGTATACTCTACAAGCACTTTATCACCCATGTCATGCCCATAATTATCATTGACTTTTTTAAAAAAATCTATATCAAAAATAATTAGAGAAAAAGGAGTGTTGTAACGCTGTGTCAAAGTAATCTGCTCTTCAAGTTTTTGATGAAAAAAACGCCGATTTCCGATGTTGGTCAATGTATCTTTTATAGCCAACAACTCCAACTC
>JALWLL010000098.1 GCA_026996295.1 Sulfurimonas sp. | reverse complement strand
GAACGTGAAGCTGGTTTAGAACTTATGCAAGAGGGTGATGTAAAGATTGGAGATTATGTTCTGCTTCATATTGGTTTTATTATGAACAAGATTGATGAAGCCGATGCTTTAGAGTCACTCAAAGTCTATAATGAGATATTAGAGAAGCTTGATGAAGAGGAGCGAAGGCAGATGGTCATAGATGATGACAACTGTGCAAATAGAGGAGCATAGCATGCAAGAGTTGCAACTCAAAGATCTCTATGATGGTTTTCGCAATCCTGAAGTTATAAAAGGGTTTGCAAAACTCATTAATGAAGAGGCAAAAAAACTCTCCCGCTCTATTAATATCATGGAGGTATGTGGTGGACATACGCACTCTATTATGAAGTTTGGACTACCGCAGCTTTTACCCGAAAATATTAACTTTATACATGGTCCAGGGTGCCCTGTGTGTATCATGCCAAAAGAGCGAATAGACCATGCATATATTTTAGCGATGCAAGAAGATGTTATATTGGTAACGCTTGGCGATATGATAAAAGTCCCGGGCAGCAAAGGAAGTTTGCAAGATGCCAGAGCAAAGGGTGCAGATGTACGTTTTATCTACTCGCCACTTGATGCACTCAAAATCGCACAAGAGAATCCTGAGAAAAAGGTCATCTTTTTTGCTATAGGGTTTGAGACAACAACTCCGATGACAACTGCACTTATAGATACAGTGCTTAAAAGAAATATTAAAAATATCTTTTTCCATATTAACCATGTTACAGTTCCAGAGGTAATGGTAGAGCTTATTGACTCACGTGATGAGCATGTAGATAGCTATAATAACCGTATAGATGCTTTTTTAGGACCAAGTCATGTAAGTGTAATAACGGGAAGTAAAATTTATGAAAAGTTTCCTCGTGAGTATAATCGCCCTGTTGTTGTAGCGGGATTTGAGCCTGTTGATATTATGGAAGCAATTTTAATGCTAGTGAGACAGTTCAATGAAGGAAGATGTGAGTTGGAGATAGAGTATAAACGTCTTGTCTCTTATGATGGCAACCTCAAAGCACAAGCACTTATAGATAACTACTTTGAAAAAACATCACTCTTTAAGTGGCGTGGACTTGGCAATGTACCTGAGAGTGGTTATAAACTAAGACCGCAGTTTACAGATATAGATGCCCAAAAAATCTATGCCGATATTTTGCCAAATGAGGAGATAGAAGACCATAAGCTTTGTATTTGTGGCGATATTTTAAGAGGTATGGCAAAACCTGATGAGTGTACTATTTTTGGTACAGCTTGTAAGCCTCAAACTCCACTGGGTAGCTGCATGGTAAGTAGTGAAGGTGCATGTGCGGCGTATTTCAAGTATGGTAACTTGATACAATGAGCAAAGCCCATTGTATCAGCAGGGACACAATGTCCCTACAACCCCCTAAAGCTATAAAAAACAATGTTTTTTAAGAGAAAAAAGGTTTATTAAAATGAATAAACAGATAACCCTAGCCATGGGAAATGGCGGTGAAGAGAATAATGAGCTCATAAGCAAGATATTTTACAAAGCTTTTAAAAATGAGATACTAGAGAAGTCTGAAGATGCCGCAGTTATTCATGGTGGTGAACTCGCTTTCAGCACAGACAGCTTTACGGTGAGTCCGCTCTTTTTCCCTGGTGGAGACATAGGTAAACTCGCTATCTGTGGTACTTGTAATGATTTGGCTATGATGGGTGCAAAACCGAAGTACCTGACTTGCAGCGTTATTATCGAAGAGGGGTTTTCTACTAGAGAACTTGAAAAGATAGTGCGCAGCATGAAAAAAGAGCTTCAAAACAATGGTGCAATAGTAGTGAGTGGTGATACAAAGGTTGTCCCTCGTGGAAGTGTTGATAAGATCTTTATAAATACAACGGGAATTGGCGAGATTCAAAAAAAAGGTATCAGTTCAAATAGTATTTCGAAAGAGGATGTCATACTTGTGAGTCGTGATTTAGGGCGTCATGGAGCGACTATCTTTGCTGCACGTGAGGGAATAGAGCTCACTAGTAATTTAGAGAGTGACTGTGCTTCATTGACGCATCAAGTTCAGGCACTTATTGAAGCAGGTGTAGAGATAACAGCACTCCGTGATGCAACACGTGGTGGCGTGAGTGCGGTGCTTAATGAATGGGCAAAGCAGTCAAACATCTGCATTGAAGTGCAAGAGGAGAGTATCCCTGTATCACAAGAGGTCTATGGAATTTGTGAGATGTTAGGGTTTGAAGCAGTGAATTTGGCAAATGAGGGTACTTTTGTTCTGGCTATCAAAAAAGGCTCTCTGCAAAAAGCACTTGATGTTCTGCATAGCTTTGAAAACTCTGCAAATGCAGTTAAAATCGCTGATGTTTCTGATGCGTATGTAGGCAAAGTGGTACTTCTAAGCTCTTATGGTACAAAAAGATTTTTAGATACACCTACGGGTGAATTGCTTCCTAGAATCTGTTAGATGAAAATACTTCTTCTTGTAACTGCCTTTAATTCCCTTAC
>JALWLL010000097.1 GCA_026996295.1 Sulfurimonas sp. | reverse complement strand
AAGATTGTTAAGAAGAAAAAGCCAAAAGTTGAAGAGAACTTTGAGCTTCCAAAAAAACAGGCAATTGTTTCTAACTACGGAAAAGTCAGTGCTGAAGTTTTAGAGGAACTCGCACAAAAGAAAAAGAATAAACAAAAAGCTGAAGCAAAAGCAAGAAAGCAAGAGCAGGGTGTCAAAATAGATATCTTTGGCGGTACGATGAGTGAAGTTTCTATGGATATGGATGATCAGGTTGTTCTTCTGGATCTCAATGCAACTGAGAGAGCGCCGATTGCTCCTGAAGAGCCACGAAAACCAAGAACACCGAAACCTGCAGGTAGAAATGCCAACAAAAAAACCAACTCAAGACCTAGAAAAGTTTCTCGTGATAAAAGAAAAAAATATACAAAAGAGAAAGCTGTTGATGAAGTTGTTACTCATGTAGAGATTCCTGAAGATATCCGTGTATATGAGTTCGCTGAAAAACTAAACCGTCCGATGTCTGATATCATTAAAGTTCTTTTTGATCTTGGTATGATGATGACAAAAAATGATTTCCTTGGCAATGATGAGATAGAGATTCTCTCAGAAGAGTTTGATGTTGAAGTGAGCATTATCGATCCAAAAGATGAGTTTAACTATGTTGAAGAGATCTCTGAGGAGGACCCTGATGCAGTAGAGAGACCACCTGTTATTACAATCATGGGTCATGTTGACCATGGTAAAACCTCTCTTTTAGATGCGATTAGAAAAGCAAAGGTAGCTGATGCGGAAGCTGGTGGAATTACGCAGCATATCGGAGCATATACGATAAACCAAAACGGTAAAGATATCACATTTATAGATACTCCGGGTCACGCGGCATTTTCAAATATGCGTCAACGCGGTACAGATATCACGGATATTATCATTATAGTTGTAGCTGCTGATGATGGTGTGAAACCACAAACTCTGGAAGTTATAAAACTTGCACAAGAGTCCGGTAAGCCAATTATTGTTGCACTCAACAAGATGGATAAAGAAACGGCAAATCCTGATCTTGTAAAGGGTCAGATGGCAGAACATGGTATCAATCCGGCTGATTGGGGTGGAGATATTGAGTTCATTCCTGTTTCTGCAAAAGCAAATATGGGTATTGATGATCTACTCGAAAACATTCTTATCACAGCGGAAGTACTTGAACTTAAAGCAAACCCTAATGCAATGGCAAAAGCGGCTGTTGTTGAGTCTTCGCTTGAAAAAGGTCGTGGTGCCGTTACTACTGTAATCGTTCAAAACGGTACGCTCAAAGTGGGAGATTATGTTGTTTGTGGTGCTGCTTATGGACGTGTGAAAGCTCTTATTAATGATATGGGGAAAAATATTAAAGAGGTTGGGCCATCACATACGGCTGTTGTTGTAGGACTCAATGAAGTACCGCCTGCCGGTGAGATCATGATGGCTATGAAGAGTGACAAAGAGGCAAAAGAGTACGCTCTTAAACGTAAAGAGTATGAAAGACACAAAGAGCTTTCCAAGTCAACAAAATCATCACTCGAAGATATGACGGCAATGATTGCCGAGGGTAAACTCAAATCACTTAAAGTTGTTCTTAAGACAGATGTTCACGGTTCACTGGAAGCTATCAGATCTTCATTATCAGATTTGAGAAATGAAGAGGTTAAGATCGACATCATCTCAAGCGGTGTCGGTGGTATTACTGAAAGCGATGTTGAACTTGTTGCCAACTCTGAAAATTGTGTTCTTCTAGGATTCAATGTTCGTCCTACGGGCTCTGTAAAAGCACTTGCTAAACAGAAAAATGTTGATATTAGAACATACTCGATCATCTACCAACTGCTTGATGACATGACTATGATGTTGACAGGTATGATGGCACCGAAATTTACTGAAGAAAATACGGGTCAAGCAGAAGTACGTGATGTATTTAAAGCACCTAAAGGTATGGTTGCGGGATGTGTTGTGGTTGATGGCAAGCTTGTTCGTGGCGGACTTGTCCGTGTTATCCGTGATGGTGTTGTCGCTTATGAAGGTGAACTTACTTCACTCAAACGCTTCAAAGATGATGTTGAAGAGATCGGAAACGGTTATGAATGTGGTGTTATTATCTCCAACTATGATGATGTTAGAGTGGGCGATGTGATTGAAACATTTAAAAAAGTAGAGCAAAAAGTTTCTTTATAAGATGACTGAAGCACAAATAAAGCTCAAACGAACAGAATCAATTCTTCAAGAGTTGATCCCTGAGGCTTTGAGTAACCTAAACGATGCCAGGCTCCATGAACTCGATGTAGTCGATGTAAAATGTTCTCGTGGAAGAAGTGATGCCAAGGTCTATTTGGATCCAAATGTGTTTGATGAAAAAGAAAAAAGTACACTTTTAAAGCAATTAAGAAAAGCACGACCGATTATAGAGGACTATTGTTTAAAAGATCAGGGGTGGTTTCGTTGTCCAAAACTTGCTTTTGAGTTTGATGAGCAGTTTCAAAAATCCAAGAACATAGAAGAGCTATTTAAGAAAATTTCCAAGGAGAAA
>JALWLL010000096.1 GCA_026996295.1 Sulfurimonas sp. | reverse complement strand
TTTCTATTATCTCTATAAATTTCATAAGAGAAACTGGTGCATTATTACCAATATTATATATCTTAAATGGTGCACTAGAGATTGAAGGATTTGGTTCTTTTGTATTCCAGTTTTCAGAAACTTTTGCTGGATTATCTATAACATTAATGATCCCATCAACTATATCATCTATATATGTAAAATCCCTACTCATTTCACCATTGTTAAATACTTTTATGGCCCTGTTATTTAAAATGGCATCTGTAAAGAGCATGGGTGCCATATCGGGTCTTCCCCATGGCCCATATACTGTAAAAAACCTAAGCCCGGTTGTGTGTATATCATAAAGATGAGCGTAGGTATGTGCCATCATCTCATTTGATTTTTTGGTAGCTGCATACAAGCTAACTGGATGATCGGTATGGTCACTTGTCTTAAAGGGCTGAGATTTATTGAGTCCATAAACAGATGAACTTGATGCATAAGATAAATTCTTTACATTATTGTGCCTACAAGCTTCAAGAATATTCAAAAATCCAACTATATTAGAGTTTATATATGCATGTGGGTTTTCAAGTGAATATCTTACACCTGCTTGAGCTGCAAGATTACATACAGCATCAAATTTTTCCGTTTCAAAAAGAGTATGGATCGTTTCTTGATCCTCTAAATTTGCTTTTATAAATTTATGCTTTACATATTTTGATGAAGAGGTTGGTTTATTTTCTTTTATCTCTTGTTTTACTATTCCAAGCTCACTTAACCTTGCATATTTTAAATTTACATCGTAGTAGTCATTGATATTATCCAGTCCTACTACTTCATCTCCTCTTTCGAGAAGTTTTTTTGCAAGATGAAAGCCTATAAAACCGGCTGTTCCTGTGACAAGAATTTTCATAGCTTACTTTACCCCAATCTGAAAATATTCAAAGCCGTACTCAGCCATTTTTTCTTTTTTAAACTGGTTTCTTCCATCAAAAAAAACAGGGCTTTTGAGAAGTTTTTTCATCTCTGTAAAGTCGGGACTTCTAAACTCCTGCCACTCTGTTACGAGGATAAGAGCATCACTCCCTTTAAGGGCATCATATTTTGCATCTACATAGCTTACATTTGCATTATCTTTAAGGTAAAAGCTTTCTGCTTCATGGCGTGCTTTTGGATCATACGCTACTACTTTTGCACCTCTTGAAGTGAGTTCGTTGATGATGGTGATGGAACTCGCTTCACGCATATCATCAGTCTCCGGTTTAAAACTAAGTCCCCATACTCCAAATGTTTTCCCCTCAAGGTTTTCGCCAAAGCGTGCGATCACTTTATCTGAGATAACTTTTTTCTGTGCATAGTTCACTTCCTCAACAGCATCTAAGATTTTTGGTGTATATCCAAAATCTTTTGCTGTTTTAGCAAGTGCTTGAACATCTTTTGGGAAGCATGAACCACCGTAACCACACCCAGGGTAGATAAAACTGTACCCAATACGGCTGTCACTTCCTATACCGTTTCTCACTTTATTGATATCTGCTCCTACACGCTCACAAATCTGACTCATCTCGTTCATAAAAGAGATCTTGGTTGCGAGCATCGCATTTGCAGCATATTTGGTCATCTCTGCAGATTTTATATCCATCGCTATAAATCTATCATGGTGTTTCATAAAAGGAGCGTAAAGGTCTCTCATAATATCCATAGCTTTTTGACTCTCAGCACCAATCACAACACGATCAGGATGTAAAAAATCGTTAATCGCTGCACCCTCTTTTAAAAATTCAGGGTTGGAGACAACATCAAACTTTATATCTACGCCACGCTTATCAAGTTCGGCTTGTATCGTTGCACGTACTTTATCTGCCGTTCCTACAGGTACAGTAGATTTATCAACTACGACCATATACTCCTGCATAGATGCTCCGATCGTTTTAGCCACAGCCAGTACATACTGCAAATCAGCACTTCCATCTTCCCCCATAGGAGTTCCCACTGCTATAAAAGAGACAAGTGAATTTGCAATCGCTTCTTGTGCGTTTGTTGTAAAGTGAAGTGTCCCTTTTTTATAGTTCTGCAGTGTCATATCTTCTAGACCCGGCTCATAGATCGGGATGATACCCTCTTTAAGACTCTCTATCTTCTTAGCATCAATATCCACACAGGTAACACTGTTGCCCATCTGAGCAAAACATACTCCACTCACAAGCCCTACATACCCTGTTCCTATTACGCTTATCTTCATGTATTAGTTACCCCACAAAAGTCTAAAACTTCTTTGCCAAATATCCGAATACCTTTAAACTCTTTATGAGCTACAAGGTACACGACAACATCTGCCTCTTTGATAGCTTCTTCATCATTGAGTATTTCAAATTCATCATGCGTCTTTATATTTGGCTCAACTGCTAACACATCTACACCATCTGCTTTTAACTTTCTTGTCACATAAAGTGCCGGTGATTCTCTTAGATCGTCTATATCTGGTTTAAATGCAAGACCCATGCAGGCAACTTTGGCTTTTTTACCTGTTTTAGTTTCTACTTGAAGTGCTGCATTTTTAATTTTTTCTA
>JALWLL010000095.1 GCA_026996295.1 Sulfurimonas sp. | reverse complement strand
TAATTGTTGTTATTAAGTCTATTTACTTGCTTAGTTTTCAATGATCTCAAACAATCTTCAAAACCTCTGCTCGAAGTCTCTTGAAGCCTAAACTTTAGGTCTCTTTGTTTGTGGACGGGAATTATAGAAAAATTCATTCCTATTGTCAAGTGTTTTTTGTCTGAATTTGTAAATTCTTTTAGAAGTGTTTATTTTTCATCATATTATCTTATAGTTCAATTTTTCTCTTACATTATAATATATATTCGACACTGTAATTATATAAAAAATATTAACTAGCCTAGGCAGCTGGTCTCTTTTGTTGCTTTTTATTAACTCTTTATCTATAGAATTCATTATCAAATTAATTGAGTCCTTCAATGGACTTACAAAAAAGGAAATATTCATGGGACTTTATGATCGTGATTATGCTAGAGGCAACTCTTTTGCCTACGAAAGCGTTTCTCGCAGCGATTCACAGATAATATCGTTTGTAAAAGAAACTTACAAACTTTTCGCTGCTTCTATGATGGCTGGTGCTGTTGGTGCGTATGTGGGCGTACCTTTGGCTGGAACAATTGCAGCTTATTTTTGGCCGCTATTTGCGCTGGAGATAGGCTTACTAATAGGTCTACATTTTGTCAAGCATAAACCTGGTATCAACCTTGCAGTTATGTTTGCTTTTGTATTTATGACAGGATTGATGCTGGCTCCTTTGCTTGCACGAACACTTGGAATGAGTGGGGGTGGAACTATCATTGGTAATGCCTTTGCTATGACCTCAGTAGTTTTTGGGGCAATGAGCTTTTATGCTATTAAAACAACGAAAGATTTTTCAGGATATGGCAAACCGCTGATGATTGCACTTTTTGTAATTATAGGTTTTTCCATAGTCAACATCTTTCTTGGTAACCCAATGCTTCATGTTATTATATCAGGAGCTGTTGTTATACTTTTTAGTATTTTAGTAATCTATGACACACAAAATATTATGGCTGGTGCTTATGAAACTCCGATTGATGGAGCAATTGCACTTTATCTTGACTTCTTAAATATCTTTACAGCGCTATTACAGCTCTTTGGTATATTTGGGAATAATGACGACTAATACTCAGAACACTCTATCTCCTGAGCTTTTCAGGGTGATAGATGCCAACTTAAACCGTTTGAGAGAGGGGATTAGAGTTGTTGAGGATATCATGCGATATAGAGATAACAACAAAGATCTCTCCTCAAAATTAAAAAAGCTAAGACATCTTGCCCGTGTAAATGAGCACGCTGAGCTTCTTCAAAATCGTGACAGTATCAATGATGTTCTCAGAAGTACAACGCAAAGTGAACTTGCAAGAGAGAGCATAACCAATATAATAACTGCTAACTTCAAAAGAGCACAGGAATCTTCAAGAGTACTCGAAGAGCTCTACAAACTCACAAGCCCTCAATATAGTGAAACCTTTAAACATATAAGATATGAACTTTATGATCTGGAAAAGCAGATCACACTTAATGAGAAGTGATAAAAGCAACCTCAAACTCTAAATAGTTTAGGGGATACTCTGCCATCAACTTTTTCATTTGCTTGTAGTTTAGCACACTTCTAGAAGCACTCACTCCACTTTGTTTAATATACTTGAACATATCCCGAACCGAATCAAACTCTAAACGGTAATCAAGCACTTCAAACTCAGCATCAAAATATTTTTTTTGCAGTCTTTCTATTGTAGCAGTGTCGTGAAGTATTGAATGCAGCGATGCTGTTTCATGTAATGTTTTAAATGTATTGGAAGTAAATATTGCCAAAGCCACAGAAGTGTTAAGTTTATCGATATTAAAAAAAACTTTGTCCAAATTTTGCGCCCATTGCAAAGCAGAAGCAGAAAATACATAATCATACTTATAGGTTATAAGGTTCTCAAAGAGCATCTCATCATTAAAGTCACCATATATACACTCAATCTTCTCCGATTTAGGGTGCATCTCTAGCATACCCGGAGCAAAATCAACACCCATAAAATGTTGATACTCCCATCCAATTTTCTTACACAGTGCCCCATTACCACATCCAAGATCAAGTATGTTTTGAGGCTCTTGTTTCACTTTTGATAAGAGATGATCCACCACTTTATCTTGAATGATATTATGTGCATCATAGTGAAGTGCATGTTTTGAAAACTCAGAACTTACTTTCATCTTTTCGTAATTACCAGTGAAGCGATAAAAATCGTTATGACACACAGGACAATAGTCGCTCCCGATGGAAGAGAAAAGTAAAAAGAAAGACTCATCCCCAAAATTACACTTGCTATTGCAAAACTCAAAGAAGTTAGTACAGTAGGCAAAAAACCTACGCGGTATTGCAGAGCAGCCACGGTAGGTATCACCATAAGTGCACCTATAAGCAAACTTCCGACAACTCTTATGGAAAGAGCTATGATAATGGCAACTACACTTACAAGCAAAAAATTTAACAATTTCACTTTTACTCCACTTGTTTGTGCCACCTCTTCATCGTAAGCTATAAAAAACAGTTCTTTTGAAAACAAAAGCAACAAAGCAAGTGAAACAGTTCCAAAGATCACTATCGTATATATATCTTCTGTACTTACAGATAAAATAGAACCAAACAAATAGGAGAATAAAGAGTTGTTAAAAGCTCCCCCAAGTGAAACTATAACAACGGCAACAGCCAGTGAACCGGAGAGTAAAATGGAAAGAACAGCATCAGAGTACAGGGAGAAATAGCTTCTCAAGTACTCAATAAGCCATGCAGCAACCAAAGCCAACACCACTGCCATCCACAGTGGGTTGTAACCTGCAACAAGACCTACTGCTACTCCCACCAATGCGGAGTGTGCCAAAGTTTCTGTAATCATCGAATAGCGTCTCAACACTACAAATGTACCACTTACAGAAGCAAGTATCGCTATAATGATCCCAGCCAAAAAAGCTCTTTGCATAAAATCATAAGAAAGCATCTCTATCATAGTTTCTCCCTAGTGTTCATGCTTATGGTTATGAATAAGGTGTGCTTCTATACCATAGAGCTCACTCATCTCTTCACAACTCAATGCTTCTTTTGGGTTATTGCAGATAGTTGCCTTTTGATTGATAGTAAAAAGCCTTCCTATATCATCAGCAATCACACCGACATCATGTGTAATAAAAACAATTGTAATATTTTCCTCTTTGTTGAGTTTGGAAAGTAGGCTATAAAATCTTTTTTGGGAAGCCATGTCAACACCGGTATTTGGTTCATCCAAGATCAAAATCTCAGGTTTGGAAGCCAGTGCACGCGCAATCATAACACGCTGACGCTGACCACCCGAAAGTGTTCCGATCATTTTATCTTTCAAATCAACAACATCCATGGTAAGCATAGCATCGTGAACTATTGCTTTATCTTCCTTGCTTAGTGTAGAAAAAAAAGCTCTTTTAGAGACTCTTCCCATCTCTACTATATCCTCCACTGTTGCAGGAAAATTTGCATCGACGTGAGAGGCTCGTTGGGGAACATACCCTATTTTGCTCCACTCCTTGAAGCGGCTTAACTTTTTCCCATATATTCGTATCTCTGCACTTGTTGGTTTACTAAGCCCAAGAAGCATTCTCACCAGTGTAGTTTTACCACCACCGTTTGGTCCTATGATAGCAACATATTCACCGTTAAAAATTTGAAAAGATATATCTTTGAGTATCTCTTGATCACCTACTCGAAAATTTAGATTTTTGACATCAAAAATCGGAACACTGAACTTCATCTGCATTCCATAGCATGAGATATCTTCTGCAAGTTGCTCTTCATCAGCTCTTCATATGTCGCATTTGTCTGTTGTTTGGTTATGTTTCCAAGGGGATAAAGTACATCCACTTTCACTTGTGCTTCATTGGCAATACTTTTAATCGCCTTATCGCTCACAAAGCTTTCAAAAAAGACAGTCTTTAAGCCATGCTCTTTTACATGTTCAATAAGTTTTGCCATATTTTTAGCACTTGGCTGGGCATCGGGAGAGAGACCGCTTAAAGCTTCTACATGAAAACCATACCTTTGTGCCAAATATGAAAATGCATCATGATTGACAATAATAGTCTCTTTTTTACAGCTTTTAAGCGATGCTTTATACTCCACATCAAGCTCTTTTAACATTTTTATATAGGATGCTTCATTCTTATAATATAAACTTTTATGTTGCGGAAGTATTTTTATGAAAGCTTCTGTAATAACCTGAGTTGCTTTTATCATATTTTCAATATCGAGCCAATAATGAGGATCAAGAGAAGACTCATGGGAAACATGCTCACCATGTGTATGCTCGTGGGCACACTCTTTAAGCTCTCTGAGTTTGACATACTCACTCATATTGATCACATGAGATGTAAATTGAAATCTTTTTATCCACGGCTCAAGCCCCGCCCCGCTGTAAATCACCAAAGCACTCTTTTGGATCTTTACTATCAACTTTGGTGTAGGCTCAAAGCTGTGAGCATCCACTCCCGGTGGCATAATCATAAAAACATCCAATGTATCACCTGCAATATGCCTGGCAATATCATAAAGAGAAAATGTACTCAATGCCACTACAGGCTTTGTAGATTTAACTTCATCTTTGCTTTGCTCTTTTTGCATACTCATTTGTACAACAGCAATAATCGCAAATAAAACAAAAATAACGCCTAAAAATTTTTTCATATAGATATCCAATTTCTTTTTGAAATTATACCCTATTTTGTAATATCGTATTTTTTAGATATAATTCGCCACTTTTAATATTAGGAAAAACATTTATGACAACTAGTTTTTTACTTATTGTTCAAATAATACTGGTGATAATTTTAGTTATTGCGGTTTTATTACAAAAAAGCTCAAGCATTGGTCTTGGTGCGTACAGCGGCTCAAACGAATCTGTATTTGGAGCAAAGGGTCCTAACAGCTTTTTAGCAAAAGCTACTTTTCTCATAGGATTTTTATTTGTTGTTAATACTATCACTCTAGGATATATGTACTCTTCAGCAAAGAATGAATCTGTAGTCGATACTATGATCGAGACTACTGATGTCGTAGCTCCAACTGCGACAATGCCTCCTGCAGCAGCTTCAACGCCTCCTGCACCTTCAACAGAAACGAACACTACGAAATAGTTGCATATTTGCAACTATTGCTTCTAAGAGCTGAAGCCTTCTATTTTCGCAACTTTATATCATTTAAATTTTTTCTCGCTACAATTACATAATTATTTTTTCTATAAGGAAGCCCAATGCTAAATGAAATATATGACGAATGTGAAACAAAAATGCAATCAAGCATAGAGCATATGCAAAGAGAATTCAAAACACTTAGAACAGGAAAGGTTACGACTTCTGTTTTAGATAATGTAAAAATAGACTACTATGGAACACCTACTCCTCTTGATCAAGTTGGTTCTGTTTTAGCGGCAGATGCGACCACTATAGTTGTAAACCCTTGGGAGAAGAATCTTCTGAGTGATATAGAAAGTGCCATACAAAAAGCAAATGTAGGAGCAAACCCAAACAATGACGGAGATCAGATCAAACTCTTTTTTCCCGCAATGACAGTTGAGCAACGCCAAGAGTCTGTAAAACAGATGAAAGGGATGGGCGAAAACGCTAAAGTTTCTGTTAGAAATGACAGACGTGATGCAAACGACAAAATCAAAAAACTTGAAAAAGATAAAGAGATCACGCAAGATGAGAGCAAATCAGCACAAGATAACATTCAAAAAATCACTGATAAATATATCTCTAAAATAGACAGCATCTTAAAAGACAAAGAAGCTGAAATACTAAAAGTATAAGCATGGATGTTAAAAAAATATATATGGACGCAGATGCTCTTTTAGAGGGACATTTTAAACTGAGTTCAGGAAACCATTCACAATTTTACCTTCAATCTGCAAAAGTACTTGAAGATCCAAAAACCGCAAAACTTTTGGCAGATACCCTTGCAAAACAGATCAAAGAAAGCGGTCTTGAGATCGATACCGTCTGTGCACCGGCACTTGGTGGACTCATAGCAGGCTTTGCACTTGCTACTGCACTTGACGTTAGAAGTATCTTTGCAGAACGTGTCAATGGAGAGATGTCCATAAGACGCGGTTTTGAGATCAAACCCGGTGAAAAAGTTTTAATGTGTGAAGATATCATTACAACCGGCGGTTCGGCAATGGAAGCGGCAAAAGTGGTTGAAGCGCTTGGTGGAGAGATCGTTGGTGTTGCAGCACTGGCTAATCGTGGTTTTTGTCATAGACAAAACAGTGACATCACAACCAAAGCAAACTGCAAACTTCCACAAAACATTCCATTTTTCGCATTGGCTGATTTTACCTTTGAGATGTATGCTCCCGATGAGTGTCCACTTTGTAAAGATGGAAGTGAAGCTATCAAACCCGGATCAAGAGGAAACTAACGACTATGGAAAAAGAAACTTTTAAGTTAGATATAACGCATCTTCAAAAAGTTCAAAGAACCATCAGAAAAGCGGGCAATATTTTTCCAAATGAAACTGAACTGGTAAAAACACTTGAAGATCTTATCATCAAAGTCCAAGATGATGAAGCTCTCAACACATACTACTCCATGGCACAGTATTTAAAACAACGCATCAAAGAGCTTCGCATCCACCTTCCAAAACCTCAACAAGGTGTTGAAGAAGCCTACGCTGATCTACAATGGAGCATAAACTATCTTGAGTGGCTCGTTGCGGAGCAGAAAAAAGATTAAAGAATCACTTGTAGTTTAACTGACAGGTGATCATTCGCTCAACTAGCACTCTGGCTACCTCTGCTTTTCCATCAACTATTACAGTAATATCCAGATCGGCCAGTTTCTCTTTTTCTTCCAAAGAGACAACTTTCACTACAAGATTGATATTTTTTGTTTGCTCTAGTATTGCCTCACAGATCAGTCTTTTTTTATCGATATTATCCAATGTCACAATAACCGCTGCAGAGCTTTCTACATGAATCGCATCTAAAATATTTTGCTTTGACATATCTCCAAGATATGCCTCCTTTCCATCAGCTAAAGCTTCTTTAACATGCTTGTAACTGTTATCAACAACAATATACGATGCATCAAGCAAGTCTAAATTTTGTGCGACAAATTTACCCACGACACTATATCCACACACGATTACATGATCTTTTCTATTTGCAAGCGGTGTCAACTCTTCCACTTTACTGTTTTCTTTCGATAAAAATTCAACAATTGTTTTAATGCGACTAATAAAAAACGGTGTAATGATCATAGAGAAGATAACAATCAGCACTAAAAACTGTGCTAAAGTTTCATCCAAAATACCACTACTGCTGGCAACCGCAAAAATCACGAAAGAGAACTCTCCAACCTGAGATAAGGCAAAAGCAGTTTTCAGCGAAGTGGTATGCTTGGATGATACACGAAGCACTACATAAATAATTGTAGCCTTTATGATAAAGACCAGTAAAAATATACCTATAATAAGCCATATTTTATCTATAAACAATGCCAGATCGATCTTCATACCCACAACGACAAAAAAGGTTCCAAGTAAAATATCTTTAAATGGAGCAATATCTGTTTCAACTTTATGATGGTACTTTGTCTCCGCTATGATCATACCCGCTACAAATGCCCCTAAAGAATAAGTAAAACCCATGTAGTATGCAACAAGTGAAGCACTCAGTACAATAAACAAAACGGAACCCATAAACAGCTCTTCTACTTCTGAAGAAGCTGAAAAGTGTAGTAGCCATGTCATCAGTCTTTTGCCTATAATAAAGAGAATACCTAAAACAATAACGACACTAAAAAGTGTATCACGCAAGATCGCAAGAACACTTTGATCCCCCTCGCTCGCCAAAAAGCCGATCAATATAAGAATAGGGATTACCGCAATATCTTGAAAGATCAATATACCGGTTGCTTTTTGCCCATAAGGGCGGTATATCTCTTTGGAACTCTTTAAATAACTCAAAACAACCGCCGTTGAAGAGAGGGAAAAAGCAAGTGCAACAATAAGAGAAGATTTAAAGTCAAGACCAAACAGATAATGGCTCATCACATAGGCTACTGCGGCACTAACACTCACCTGTAAAAAGCCGTTGCCAAAGATCTCTTTTTTCATGCTCCCCATTTTTGCCAGGGAGATCTCAAGCCCGATGGTAAACATTAAAAAAACTATACCAAATTCCCCTACCAACTCTAAAGCATGTGAGGCACTCGCCTCTTGAAGATCAAAGGCATACACTATGATTGTACCGGTTAAGATATAGCCAATGATCTGAGAAACACCTATACGTTTTAAAAAAATATTGACAATTATCGATATCCCCAAGGTGAGAATTACATAAAGCAGTGCATTTTCCATTATTAACCATTTAGTTTTTAAATTTTATAAGGCATTATATACTATAATCGCGCTTATATTACTTATGACCTATGGAGTTTTTACATGACTAAATACATTTTTGTTACCGGAGGAGTTTTAAGCTCTCTTGGAAAAGGGATCACTGCTGCCAGCGTTGGAACACTACTCAAACACTCCGGTAAAAAAGTGGGCATGCTAAAAATAGATCCATATATCAATGTGGACCCCGGAACAATGTCACCTCTAGAGCACGGAGAGGTCTTTGTAACCAAAGACGGTGCCGAGACAGATCTTGATATCGGGAACTATGAAAGATTTTTAGATACTTCGTATCTCAAATCATCAAACTTTACAACAGGGCAGGTATATTCAAGTGTTATTGAACGTGAACGTGCCGGTGGGTATCTCGGACAGACGATACAGGTCATTCCACATATTGTCGGAGAGATCGTAAAACGTATCAAAGAAGCTGGTCAGGGGCATGATATTTTGGTGGTTGAGCTTGGTGGAACCGTTGGTGATATAGAGGGTCTTCCTTTCATGGAAGCGATCCGTCAAATGAAGCATGATGATGAAGTTGCCGGAACATTTTTTATTCATGTAACACTTATCCCCTACATCAAAGCAGCGGGCGAGCTTAAGTCAAAACCGACACAACACTCCGTACAAGAACTTCGCCGTATCGGTATTACTCCTCAAATGATCATAGCCAGAAGTGAAAACGGACTTCCTAAAACATTTAAGAAAAAACTGGCAATGAGTTGTGATGTGAGTCAAGACAGTGTTATTGAAGCGCTTGATGCTGCAACAATTTACGATATTCCGGTGACATTTTTAAGACAAAATATTTTAAAGCCTATCGCCAAAGAACTAGAACTTGGAGAACTTAACCCAGATATGGAAGAGTGGGATACTCTGGTTAAAAAGATCGTACAACCTAAAAACAAAACAGTTGTCGGTTTTGTCGGAAAGTATCTTGAGCTTAAAGAAGCATACAAATCTTTAACAGAGTCTCTTATTCACTGTGGTGCACATCTTGACAGCAGAGTTGAGATCAACTGGGTGGACTCAGAAGAGATAGAAGAGCGTGGCGCAGAAGCACTTCTTGGTGATTGTGATTCGGTTTTGGTTGCCGGTGGTTTTGGAAGCCGTGGTGTTGAGGGCAAAATAAAAGCCATCGAATATGCTCGCGTTAACAAAGTCCCTTACCTTGGCATCTGCCTTGGAATGCAACTCACTCTTGTTGAGTATGCAAGAAATGTACTGGGTTTTGAGGGTGCAAACTCGGTAGAGTTTGATGAGAATACACCATACCCGATGATCTACCTTATCGATAATTTCTTAGATCAAAGTGGTGGTATGCAGCTCAGAACCCACAAATCACCAATGGGAGGAACGCTTCGCCTTGGAGAATACCCTTGTAACACCAAAGAGGGCTCCTTAGTCAGAGAAGCCTATCATGGCGCACAAACGATCTATGAAAGACACAGACACCGCTATGAGGCTAACCCTGCATACAGAGAAGCGCTTGAAGAAGCAGGCATGATCGTAACGGGTGAGTCTAACGGGCTTATAGAAACTGTAGAGATTAAAGATCATCCATGGTTTCTTGGTGTTCAGTTTCACCCGGAATTTACCTCAAGACTTCAAACTCCAAACCCTGCTATACTTGCATTTGTGAAAGCATCTCTGAATGCAAACAACGCCTAATGCTCCAGAGCTGGACAGTGCTGCTCTTTTTGAACTCCTAAACAACAGGTTTTCTCAGGGGTATAAAAAACTTTCATACATCCCTGATCCCGCCCTGCTCCATGATGGACTCAAGTCTGCAAAGAAAATAGCACAAACCATACAAGAGGGTAAAAAAATCACCATTGTGGGTGATTATGATGTTGACGGGGTGAGCTCTACAGCCATCATGGTAGAGTTTTTTAAACAGATACCCTACCCCATAGAAGCTATCATCCCAAACCGTTTTGAGGATGGCTATGGTGTTTCCCCAACAGTACTGCAAAGGGTCGATACAGACTTGATCATTACAGTGGATAACGGTATTTCAGCTATTGATGCCGCACAAATTTGCAAGCAAAGGGGTATAGATCTTATTATCACCGATCACCATACACCCTCGCAACAACTCCCTGATGCCTACGCTATAGTAGATCCCAAACTTTCTGAGTGTCAGTACCCATTTAAAGAGATATGTGGAGCACAGGTTGCATGGTTGCTTTTGGCTCTTGTTAAAAAAGAGCTCTCTTTACAAATCGATATGAAACAATTTCTCGATATCTTGGCTATTGCCATCATTGCTGATATTATGCCCCTTATAGATATAAACAGAACACTTGTAAAAGAGGGGCTTAAAGTTCTTATGAATTCACAAAGACCCGCATCCATCATCATACGTGATTTTTTAAATAAGTCGATGATCTCTTCAGAAGATATAGCCTTTCAAATAGCTCCACGCATAAACTCTGCAGGCAGGCTTGAGGATGCTTCCATCGCTTTGGAGTTTTTCACTGCCACCTCAACAACCAAGGCGTA
>JALWLL010000094.1 GCA_026996295.1 Sulfurimonas sp. | reverse complement strand
ACATTTTACACAAATCAACTCCGAAAAGCAACATTAACAAACATATAATTTGTGTGTTAATTGTTAAAAAAATGACATACTGTCATAAAATCAACTCTTTTTAGTAAAAATCATTATTTTTCTTAACTATTTAATGTGTGTTAAATGTTATATAGCTAAATAACACTCATTTTTGTGTGTTATTTGGAAGATTCTGGCAATAACACACAAAATGTTGCTTAAACAAACTTATAGGTAAACTCTCAAAGTTCTTGTTACTCTTCTTGTATGCATCGCACGTAAAACTTACAAATGAGAAAAAGGAACAAAATTTTTGTTATGCTTCAGTAGCTAGTTAAAACACTTAAGCAAAACATCATTAAAATTCCCCTACCCTACAACAATTAAACTATACAAGAGAAATAATTATGTCCAACAGATTAGAAAAAGAAGACAGTCCTTATCTTCAACAACACAAAGACAACCCCGTAGAGTGGTGGCCATGGTGTGATGAGGCATTTGACAAAGCAAAACAAGAGAACAAAGCGATATTTATCAGTATCGGGTACAGCTCATGTCATTGGTGTCATGTGATGGAGGAGAAGGTGTTTGAAAACAAAGAGTGTGCCGACATCCTCAACGAGAGTTTTATCTGCATCAAAGTTGACCGTGAAGAGCGTCCTGACATTGACAAGCACTACCAAGAGGTGCATATGCTTCTCAACCGTCGCCCGGGGGGATGGCCGACAAGCATATTTTGCACACCGCAGAACAAGCCGTTTTTTGCAGGCACCTACATACCGCCTGAGTCACGTGCAGGAAGTGTTGAGGGGATGGGCTTTATAGAGCTGAGCAAACTCATAGCTTCAAAAGTTGCACAAAATGATCCTCAGCTGTTTGAAAATGCTGAGGAGATCGAGAAGTTTTTAGAGCATACGGAACACCCAAAAGAAGCGACCGTACTTAAAGAAGATTTTGTAAAAAACTTTATGCTTCAGATCAAGAACAACTACGACACAAAACACGGCGGTTTTTCAGTGGCTCCAAAGTTCCCACACGCTTCGACACTGAGTACACTTCTGGTTATCGACAGACTCTATGATGACAAAAGTGCAAAAGCTATGTGCATAGATACACTCCATGCCATGAGACAAGGTGGTATGTATGACCTTGTCGATGGTGGTTTTTGCCGCTACAGTGTCGATGAGAGATGGCTTGTTCCCCATTTTGAGAAGATGCTTTATGACAATGCCCTTCTGTGTGATGTGTACACAAAAGCCTACCAGACATACAAAGATGAAAGCTTTTTACAAACTGCAAAAGAGATCGCCGATTTTTGGCACAACTTTATGAGTGAAGATAGCCTTTTTTACTCTGCAAGCGATGCCGACAGCGAGGGTGAAGAGGGAACCTACTTTGTTTACACATATGAAGAGCTCTATACACTCTTAACACAAAACGGCTTTGAAGATGTAGAATCTATTTTGGATGAACTGAGTGTAACGCATCACGGCAATTTTGAGGGCAAAAACATCATAAGACTCAAAAACAACAAGAAACCTGAACATTTTCAAAACATCCAAACACTGCTGCAGAGTTTAAGAGAGAAACGAACCTACCCTTTTATAGATAAAAAGATCCAAACCTCATGGTCTGCTATGATGATCCATGCACTTTTTAACCTTGGTGCCTGTGATAGCAAGTACAAAGATCGAGCCATAAAGTCTTTAGATGCGCTTCTCAACACGATGTATAGAGATGACACACTGTACCACACGACACTCATACACAAAACACCAAAAGTGGAAGCATTTTTAGAAGACTATGCCTTTTTATCCCAAGCACTTCTGAGTGCATACAAACACACACAAAATGAGCTTTATCTCATTAAGGCTCAACGCTTTATCAACAAAGCGCTTGAGAAATTTTACAACAAAGGTGTATGGAACTTCAGTACAGGGGAGTTTGTAACCAAAGCAGAGATATCTGACAACACTTACAGCAGTTCTGTCAGTGTTATGATCGATGCACTTCTTAGTCTGGGTTTACTTCTAGAAGATGAGAAGTACACACACTTTGCATTTAAAACTCTGGAGTACAACTCTTATGAGCTTGCACGTCGTCCTGTTTACTACCCTTGTATGTTGCAGCAAACGCTAAGATACCTCAAAGGTGATCGTGTCATCAAAGCATCTTTAGAGAATATCCAGACTCATCTTTGTGAGCTTGCTTCACTCACATACCCTTTTATACACCTCAAAGAAAACAATGAAAAAGGGTTTCTTGTTTGTGGCGAAAAAAGCTGTTTTTCCAATACGGATGATATAAATAAATTAAATGAATTGATCCAAAACTCTTTTTAATATTTCTTGCCTTATAATTGGTATATATAGATATGGAGAAACACTATGGGCACAAAAAAAGAGAACGAAAAAAGAAACCAAAAGAAGAAACCAAAAAAAGTTTCTATCTGGGTAAAAGAGGAGATCTTAGAGTACGAAAAAGAGCTAAGAACCCTTCAGATAGAACTTCTAAAAATGCAAAACCACATCAAAGACACGGGCAAAAAACTGCTGATGATCTTTGAGGGGCGTGACGCCGCGGGAAAAGGTGGAACGATCAAGCGTATTACAGAGCATCTCAACCCTCGTGGTGCAAGAGTTGTCGCTCTTGACAAGCCAAGTGATGTAGAGAAAACACAATGGTACTTTCAACGTTACACACAGCACCTGCCATCAGCGGGAGAGATAGTGCTTTTTGACAGAAGTTACTACAACCGCGCAGGTGTTGAACCGGTTATGGGGTTTTGTACGCAGGAGGAGCACAAAGAGTTCTTACATGAGGTTCCGGAGTTTGAGAAGATGCTTGTAAACTCTGATATTATGATCTTTAAGTTTTACTTCTCAGTCTCAAAGCATGAGCAGGAGAGAAGATTTCAAAAAAGAAGAACAGACCCGCTCAAACAGTACAAACTCTCCCCTGTCGATGAAAAATCGCAAGGACTGTGGGACAAATACACCATCGCCAAATACTCTATGTTGCTGGCTTCTCACACAGACCATGCACCATGGACTATTATTCGCTCGGACAATAAGAAAAAAGCCCGCATCAACTGTATCAAGCATATCTTGACTCATATTGATTATCCCGATAAAATAAAAGCTCGAAAACTAAAAGCAGACAGCAGTATCCGCATACATGCAAATGATGAGATTCGCATTATGGAAACAGAGATGTCTTTGAAAAAAATCAATTCTTAGGAGAATACATGAAAACATTGTTTTTAACTACACTGCTAGCCTTGAGTGTAGCCACTCTTTTTACGGCATGTGAAAGAAACGACTACCAGCATCCACTTCACAGAAGTAAATAATTTTTTATAAGTGCTTATCTCCATATGCACTTATATCACCCTTTATTCATAAACTTTGGCTAAAATCTCTTTTTTATAAAGGCTCTATCTATGCTAAAAGCACTTAATAAATTTATATATATGATAAGACTTGGTTCGAAATATATTAAAATTTACAAAAAGACTTATTTTCACCCGTTCATTTCATACAAAGCGGCATATACTCAACTTTCACATGACAGACAAACATACTCGAACAAAGTTTTAAAATACCTCAACATAGAAGTGAAGCTTATTGGCGAAGTTCCCAAAAAAGACAAAGTCCTCTACGCTATAAACCACCGATCACTTCTGGACATCATAGTGATGGAGCACATCTTTTCAAGATATAACAAAAATGGCGTTTGGATAGCAAAACAGGAACTCTTTGACGCTTTTTATGGAGATTTTTTCAAATACAGTGGTTGTATAAGTGTCGATATCGAAAACAGAAAAGGACTTCTGAGTTTTTTTAAACAGATCAAACATACTCTTTCACGCGTGCCTAACCTTAACATATATATTTTTCCTGAGGGGGAACGCAATAAAGAGGATGGAGTCAAGCCATTTCAAAGTGGTGCTCAAAAGATCGCTCAAGCAAATAAGCTGGATGTTGTACCGGTATTTATCAACGACAAGCTCGAAGAGGTTTTTAAAAATGCTCCTTTTAAACAGACCAAGATCGTAGAAGTGCATGTGGGTGAGGTGATCGATACGAAAAACCTTGAAGAGGAATATAGAAATTTTATGAACACAATAACAGGAAAAGACAATGAATAAAATGAAACTCGGTGTCAACATAGACCATGTTGCAGTTTTAAGAGAAGCCAGACGTGTAAACGACCCTGATATCATGCACGCTCTGTATGTAGCTACAAGCAATGGAGCCGATCAGATCACCATCCATTTACGAGAGGACAGAAGACACATACAAGATGTTGATGCACGAGATATCATTACACACTCAAGTATCCCTGTCAATCTCGAATGTGCCATAGATAAAGAGATACTCAACATAGTTTGTGAGTTGCAACCCCACCGCGCTACCTTAGTACCCGAAAAACGCCAAGAGGTGACAACCGAGGGTGGACTTGATGTTTTTGGTTCTGCTGAGCAGATCAGAAGTGCTATAGCACAGCTTCATGCAGCTTCCATACCCGTTTCACTTTTTGTAGATCCCTCCATAGAAGCTATGAAAAAATCAAAAGAGTTGGGTGCTGAGATGGTAGAGCTTCATACCGGCACATTCGCAAATCTCTTTGCGATGCTCAACTCCTCGCTTGCTTACACAAACCACTCTGTAAAAGAGTTCGAGCTTCCACGATCAGAGCTCACACAAAGGCTTGAGCAATCCCTGCAAGCCATTAAAGATGCTGCCGCCTATGCGCACTCGATCGGCTTGGAAGTTGCTGCAGGTCATGGGCTCAACTACCACAATGTCTCCCATATGATGGAGATAGATGAGATCATCGAACTCAATATCGGTCAAAGTATTATCGCCAGAAGTGTTTTTAGCGGTTTA
The DNA here is from genome assembly GCA_026996295.1 of Sulfurimonas sp. Lineage (GTDB taxonomy): Bacteria > Campylobacterota > Campylobacteria > Campylobacterales > Sulfurimonadaceae > Sulfurimonas. The sequence continues at coordinate 6,112 of JALWLL010000094.1, read as the reverse complement.
GCAGAAGCTGTTCAAGAGATGAAAAAACTCACAACACGATGAGTACAGGCAAAAACAAACCAACCATCGCCATAAGTGTAGGTGATCTTAACGGTGTCGGCATAGAGATAGCCCTTCGCTCTCACAAAGAGATCTCAGAAGTTTGTACACCTCTGTACTGCATAAACAACACCATGCTTCAAAAAGCTGCCCAACTTCTAACGATCGAACTTCCAAACGATCTGCAACTCTCAGAAGTGGATGGTGACTTTGCCATACGCGTAGGTGAAGTCGATGCCGATGCGGGTCGTTACTCCTATGACTCCTTCAAAGAAGCCATAAAGCTTTGTGAAAACAAAAATGCTGATGCGGTTGTGACCATGCCCATCCATAAAGAAGCATGGATGCAGGCGGGAGTTGAGTATAAAGGTCATACAGATCTGCTTCGTCATCACTTCCAAAAAGATGCCATTATGATGCTGGGGTGTCCAAAGATGTATGTAGCACTTTTTACAGAGCATATACCTCTCAAAGAGGTGGCTTCTCACATAAGATATGAAAAGCTTTTAGATTTTTTACTCAATCTTTATGAGAGCCTGCAAGTTTCAAAGATCGCTGTTTTAGGTCTTAATCCCCATGCAGGTGACAATGGTGTTTTAGGCGATGAAGAAAAAGAGATACTCAAAGCCATACACACTGCCAACAAGAAAATAGCCAAAGAGGTGTTTTATGGAGCTGTAGTTCCCGATATTGCCTTTACTCCAAGCTTTAGAAATAATTTTACACATTTTGTAGCGATGTATCATGATCAGGGTTTGGCACCACTTAAGGCACTTTACTTTGATGAAAGTGTAAACATCTCACTAAACCTGCCTATTATACGGACTTCTGTAGATCATGGAACAGCTTTTGACATCGCTTATAAAGGTATTGCCAATACAAAAAGCTACCTCAATGCTATCACAAGTGCTCTTGAATTTATAAAAAATAAAGAGAAATAAACGATAATAATTTTCCTTTAAGAAAAATTTGGTTATAATCCTTTCATCAAAAAGATAGTAATTATCTTTTAATATTTCATATAAACAGGTAGAACAAATGAAAAAAATCGCTATATCATTAGCAATGGTGACAACAGCATCATTGATGGCTTCCAACTTAGTAGATCAGGCAAAAAATGCAGGTTTAAAAGCAATTCCGAATTCTCAATCAGAATTACTTAAATTAATCGATGATCCAAGAAATCCTATCACTGATGCAAAAGTAGAGCTTGGTAAAAAACTTTATTTTGATCCAAGACTTTCAAAAAGTGGTATCATTAGCTGTAATACGTGTCACAACCTAAGTGAAGGTGGCGATGATGGCGTTCCGGCAGCAATCGGTCACAAATGGGCTGCAAACCCTCACCACCTAAACTCGCCAACTGTTTATAATGCAGTGTTTTTTCAGGCACAGTTTTGGGATGGTCGTGAAAAAGATCTAGAAGCTCAGGCACAGGGTCCTATCCAAGCTCACCCGGAGATGGCTGCAACAAAAGAGCATGTTGAAAAAACAGTTACTTCTATGCCAAAGTATGTGAGTGACTTTAAAAAAGCATATGGAGATGATGTAAAGATCTCTTTTGAGCAGATCACAGACACGATCGCTCTTTTTGAGAGAGTTCTTGTAACACCGTCACCTTATGATGATTACCTAAACGGTTCTGAAGATGCAATGACACCTGCTCAAAAAGAGGGTTTAAAAACTTTTATTGACAAAGGGTGTGCAACATGTCACAGCGGTATCACTCTTGGTGGAGAGATGAACGCATTTAACGTAACAGGAACATATAAGTTCCAAGATGTCGGTAACTTTAAAGGTGATAAAAATGGTCTTATCAAAGTACCGACACTTCGTAACATCACAGAAACTGCACCATATTTTCATAATGGTCAATTCTGGAGTTTAAAAGACGCTATCAAAGAGATGGGACGTATCCAACTAGGAGCAACTATCTCTGATAAAGAAGCAGCTTCTATAGAAGAGTTCTTTGGTGCACTTGAGGGAAGAAAGCCGGCGATGACAATCCCTATGCTTCCAGCTTCTACTGAAACTACACCAAAACCGAACCTTAACTAATCCAACAAGAGACAACATTGTCGTTGTCTCTTGTCTCACCTTTACTCTACCAAGCATATACTTACTTCTGATATAATCTAAAAATGAAAATAACACTCTTTATAGCCGCATTTTTAGGCGTCTTTTTACTTCTGAATATGTATATTTCAAAAAGACTCATAGCACATCTTGACCTTGCAGAAAAAACAAAAAGCTACCTTAGGTGGTTTTTAGTTGTAAACTTTGTAGGCATCATAGGCTATATGCTTGCAAGGTACTACCCACACACTCCAAACTGGCTTTATTTTTTACTCTCACTTCCTATTGGTGTTCTCTTTTTACTCTTTTGTACTGCTGTGGTGTATGACATAAGCAGGGTTGTACTTCAAAGAGTTCCACTTTCGCACAACAGAAGAAATTTTTTTAAAAAGTCTCTTGATATCTCCTCTTTGCTTATTGCGACTTCACTCAGTGCACGCTCGATGTATGAAGCAAAGTTTGTGCAACTCCAAAAGGTAGATATCAGCCTTTTCAAGCTGAAAAAAAGTTACAAGATCGTACAGCTTAGCGATATTCATATAGGTGGTCTTATTGATGAAGCTTTTGTAAAAAACATCATAGAGAGGGTTAACGCACTCAAACCCGATATTGTCGTGATCACAGGTGACCTTGTTGATATACAGATGCAGTATGCCAAACCTATCCTCAAGCACTTTGAGAAGCTCAAAACAACTTACGGTACTTATTTTATTGTAGGAAATCACGAATATTTTCATGGTGTGCAAAATATCATAGATGAGGTCAAATCTTTAGGTATCACGGTGCTTGAGAACGAAAACACCTACATTGGTGATAAGGGTATGGGCTTTAACCTTGCAGGTGTTTATGATGTGATGGGATACAGAACCAACAGCTTTGTACCCGATATCGATAAAGCACTTCTCAACACCAGCCAAGATGCCCCGACCATACTTTTGGCACACCAGCCAAGATATATACAAGAGGTAAAAAAAGGGGTTGATCTTGTACTTAGCGGGCACACACACGGCGGGCAACTCTACCCTTTTAGGTTCCTAGTCAAACTGCAACAACCCTACATAAGCGGTTTGCACACCCATAAGAAAAACTTGCAGATCTATGTAAACAAAGGAACAGGTTTTTGGGGACCTCCTATGAGACTCGGTGCCACTTCTGAGATTACCGAGATCATTATCAAGCCTGCATAACTACTCTAGGATCAAATCAGACTTCACTCTTTTAAATGCTTCTTTCACATCCTCTTGGCTAACGCTCTCTTTGAGGTCTATATAGTAACTGTAAAGAAGTTTTTTGTTCTTTGATATCTGTAGTTTTAGATAGCTTGTCGGAAACCCCTCTAAAGCTTTTTTCTCATAGTTTTGGTTACTGTTACAGGTGATACCCTCTTTTTTTGAAACTTCTAAAACCGTACTGCATTGCTCATCAAAGGGGTAGAGAGATTTAAGTGTATTTGTTATGGTGCCATCTGGAGGAAAAACTAGCAGTTTCATACACTCTACTTTTTTTTGCGCGAATGTTTTGTCATAAACAGTTACAACCGCATTGTCTGAACACCCACCTAGAAGCATCGCAAGCACAATAAAAATATACTTCATCTACTTTTTCTTACATATTAAAAGTGTCTTGTCTTGCGTATCATAGAGTGAAAAAGTTTGTTTATCGACAAGTTTAAGAGTTGGAAGTTTTTGAAAGCTCTTTATCTTATGGAAGTACTGCACTATGGTGTTTTGGTATTTTGTGTATCGTCCATCTTTATCTTGTACAAAAAGTGTAAACTTGGTATGAAGTTCATCGTTGGCAAATGAAGCATCTACACTTAAAAACTCGTTTTCGTTTTCACTGCTCATTGTTCCCTCGGCAACATCACTAAAACCATACAGGGTATTGATATCGGCTATGAAAACACCATCGTCATTGAGTTTTTCTGCCACAGCTTCCAAAAACCTAAACAGTTCCTCTTTGTTTAAAAAATTAAGTACATCAAAAATTGCCACAACTGCATCATACTTTCCACTCACTTGTGAAACATCTACACATTCGGCATCAAGTCCCTGAGCCTTACACTCATCTACCATAAGAGCACTCAGGTCAACCCCTTTGCAGAGGACACCGTCACTCTCCATACGACGCATAAAGCCGCCACGACCACATCCGACATCAAGAAGCGTTTTTATATCGTAGCTGTCAAGTTCGCTTCTGTACAGATCATAAAGGGCTTCTGTAGCCTCCTCTATGCCAAGGAGATGTTCAGCTTTTGCATACAGATCAAGGCTGTCTATGGTTGTTTCAGACATTAAGCGTTTTGCTCTGCTTTGATAACTTTGTTGATCTTCTCATAGATGTCAAGCACTTCATCTTTTTTGGCAACATAGCTGTTTTTGTTTGCGATGAGATAGGTTGAAGACTCCATGATATCCTCTACAACTTCCAAGCCGTTTTGCTTCATGGTTGTACCTGTCTCTACTATGTCAACAATCATATCGGCAAGCCCGATAAGGGGCGCTAGTTCTATGGAACCATAGAGTTTAATGATATCTACAGAAACCGCGCGCTGCTCAAAGTAGCGTTTTGTGATGTTCACCATCTTGGAGGCTACTTTGATCTCAGGTTTGTTCAGATCGAGTTTCTCACCCTTGCGCATACCGATAGCTACTTTACACACACCACGTCTGAGATCAAGAAGTCTGATCACATCCAAGCCCTGCTCTTCAAGCGTATCAAGCCCTACTACACCAATATCAGCGGCCTGATGAAATACATATGTTGCAACATCCTGATTTCTTACAAGTAAAAAACGGAAATTTGGTGTTTCTAAAATCAGTTTTCTGTCATCAAAAACAAAACTATCGCCAAAAATAGTTTCAAATATCTCTAGTGTCTCTTTTGCTATACGACCTTTTGGAAGCGCAACTGTCAGCATCGTTTATCCTCATCATTTTCCACTCATACTTAAAGAGCATCAATTATATAATTTTCGCAATTTTATCCAAATATAGCTCAATCTTTTATGAGAGAGAGTATTTTCTTCATCCCTTCAAATAAAAGCATCTCATTCACTGTAGCCTCTGGAAAAATACTCATAAATTTTTTTGCATCACCACCCGTTAGAACGATCGGCATCTCATAGGAGATCACTTCTGAGTAGAGTGTTTTAAGGTAACCGTAACTTATGGCATCTTGAGAATTTTTTGCAAGATTGTTGAGATCAAGAGAAAAGTTAAAAGGGTAGTGAAGTTTTGGTGATATTGTGGCATAAGCCCTGCTCATAGCCTCAATACCCGGGTAGATAAAGCCACCTTGAAACACGCCCTTTTTTACCACATCAACAGTGATGGCACTTCCCGCATCAATAATAACGCCCTCTTTTAGTGCCTCACAGGCAATGATACGGTCAATACCCATAGTCTCATAGTAATTTTGCATATTGACAAAGGGCGCGATATCTATCCAGTTATGTAGGTTCTTTAAAAGCTTTTTTACTTCTGGATTGACACAAATATAATATACTCTTTCTTTGAGGCTTTGTGGATCAAAACCACTCACATACTCTTTGTAGTCCTCTTGCGTATCATCATTATAAAAGTGATAAGAGGTGTTTCCGATGTCACATAAAAGCATCAGCTTAGTTTCCAGCCTTGGGCTTTGAATGCCTCTTTTGCCTTCGAGCAAAGCGGTGCGTCTATGAAAAGCACTTTATGCTTAAAATTATGCTCACAGTACACTGAAAGCTTGTGGTATATCTCTTCAAACTTATGAACATCTTTCATAAGAATCCTGCTTTTTTGAGAGATAGCAAAGATAGCCCAGAAGTAACCACGTACATCCGTTGCTTTATAGATTTTTATTTTATTTCTAATCCCAAGCTCTTTGGGAAGTATCTCTTGCATTTTTTTAAATATTTTGCCCTCTTTTCTGAGAGAATCAACAACCATTTGCATATCTATTTGTAAGCCTTTTTGAGATATTTTATTGTGTATTTTATCTAAAGTTTTCTTGT
>JALWLL010000093.1 GCA_026996295.1 Sulfurimonas sp. | reverse complement strand
GTTTGTAAAATATCTAGTTTTTCCCCTATTGCCTGAGATGCTTGATAGCCGGTTATCTCTGTAAAAGCATTATTGACTTTTATGATATTTCTATCTATATCTGTAATGACCATAGCTTCTTGAGAGTCAAATGCATAAGAAGCAATGCGTAGTTCTTCCAAGGTTTTGTACTCATTGTTGATCAGTTTTCTTAGCAAAAAACTTAAGATCAAAAGAGCAATAAAAGACAAAAACCATAAAAAACTTGTAAGGTATAAGGAGGTGATGGAATTCTCATGAATTTTATTTGCATTATGAATAAAGTCATCAAGCATATTGCGAGAGATATTTTTAAATATGTTAATATACTGTGAACTTATCTCAAAGCACCAATCAGCATCTTTGATGGCAAAGTTTTGATTCATGACACCATCTCTGCAAACATTGAGCTTCTTTTCTATCTCCGGATTATAATATTTCATATATACAGCAATGGACTTCTCTGAAGCATTGAGTAAAAACTCTTCTATAGTCTCTTGTTGTTTTTTTTTGAGCTCCTTTAAACGCTCTTTATGGTTTATGTTGTAATGACGTGAAAGTAATTGATTGTAGATATAAGCACGCTCAATCCCTGCATACTCTTTGATTCGCTCTAAGAGAACGATCACTTGAGCATCTTGTTGGAGTTTATTGAAAAAATTATTGATCATCTTAATGGATAAAATAAGTTGTTCATTTATAGATGAATAGTATTGTAGTTCATCTTTAAAAGAGATCGAACCATTAAGTACACGTTCTCTTATGGAAGATATTTTTTTTATTTTTTGTATAACAGAGTCAATTAATGGTCTGGTCTTTTTGCAAATGATTTCGTTGAGTATTTTCTTATCTTTGCTTTTGAGTGCCAGTATGGCTTGCAGTTGAGCTAATGCTTCATCGGTTTGAGCATACTGTTTTTTGAGCCGTTGTTTATAATTGTCATCTGTCACATCGACTATATAACCCGCACCAAGACCTCTTTCGAGTTGGATATTATATATAAGGTTGCTAAGTGTTTGTGTAACATGTGTTGATAGCCTAAAAGCTAAACTTTCATTGAGCTTGTTATACTGATGTTCTATAGAGTTATAAGAAAAATAGATAATAACTATTATAGGGATCGAAAATATAAGAAAGATTTTAAATTTTAAAGAATTTTTGTTCATGCTAATATTGTACTATATTAATATTATAAAATTATTACAGATTAGATCAATTTAAAAAGATTTTTTTAAATTGATCACTATCAGCATTAGTTTGTTAATTAAGCTAGTAGTTGTATGCTACTTTGTAGGTTGGATCATCCTCTTCATAACTACAGTGTGGACCTGCTTTTTTAAGTATGGCTTTACAATCAGCTGAGAGGTGGCGCAGCAGTAGGTTTTTTCCTGCATCTTCATACTTTTTAGTGATGGCATCGATCGCTTCTACACCGCTGGAGTCCATAACTCTTGCATTTTTAAAGTCAATCACCACTTTTTGAGGATCGTTTTTGAGATCGAAGTTATCTGCAAATGTGGTGGCACTTCCAAAAAAGAGAGGACCGTCAAGTTCGTAAACCTTTGTACCGTCTGCTTCAGTGTGAGAACGGGCATAAATGCGCGCATGTTTCCATGCAAATGCAAGTGCAGAGATGATAACACCGGCAATAACCGCTACTGCCAAGTCCTCAACAACGGTGATAATGGTCACAACTACCATAACAAAAGCATCAGTTTTTGGCATATGCTTTATGTGGGAGAAACTTGACCACTCAAAAGTACCGATACTCACCATAAACATAATGCCGACAAGAACGGCGACCGGTATGACATTGAGTATATCTGTCATGGAGATTACAAGTATGAGAAGTCCCACGGCAGCAACAAATGAGGAGAGCCTTCCTAGACCACCTGAAGTATAGTTGATGATACTCTGACCGATCATGGCACACCCTGCCATACCGCCAAAGAAACCGCAGGTGATGTTTCCGGTACCTTGAGCTATACACTCTTTGTTCGCACTTCCGCGTGTTCCACTCATCTCATCAAGCACAGAGAGAGTCAAAAGTGACTCTATGAGTCCTACAAGTGCGATGATAACGGCATATGGAAGTACCATAAGAATGGCATCAAGACTTAAAATATTTTGCGGTATCACAAAACTTGGAAGTTGCCCCGCAAACTGACTGAGATCTGTCAGATCTCCCACAAGAAGTGTGTCAACACCGCTAAAGTAAACACCCAGAGTGATCACAACAATAGCGACAAGCCCGGAAGGAACGGCTTTTGTGAACTTTGGCAGAAAGTACATGATGAGCATGGTAGCAAGTACCAAAATATACATACTGGCACCTTGTCCCTCAAAGAACTTGAACTGTGCTGTGGCTATCACGATGGCAAGACCGTTGACAAAACCGTACATGGCGGGCTGTGGAACAAGTCTTATGAACTTTCCGAGTTTTAAAAGCCCCACCGCTATCTGGATGATCCCCGCTAAAATGGTTGCAAGCAAGATATAGTGAAGCACCCCAAGGGCAAGCTCTTCGCCACTGAGTCCCTGTGCTTGAAGCATAGTAGAAGCTTCAAGGCTAAGCCCCACTAAAACAACAGCAACGGCACCGGTAGCCCCACTGATCATTCCGGGTTTTCCACCGATGAGTGAGGTGATAAGTCCAAGTATAAACGCAGTGTAAAGACCCACAATAGGGCTAACATTGGCGATAAAGCTAAACGCTATGGCTTCTGGAACAAGGGCTACAGCAACAACGAGACCCGAAAGGATGTCGTTTTTGATGTTCTCTTTTGAGTATTTTTTTATATCGAACAACTTCCTAACCCTTTAAAGAGCTAAGCTGCTCTCGTACTTTTTCCTGCTTTGCTTTTGCTTCTGAGAGTGCTGTTTTGTTTTTTTCAAGTACATCTTCTGGAGCATTGGCAACAAAGCGCTCATTATTTAACATACCTTCGAGTTTGTTGATCTCTTTTTGGAGCTTTTCATCCTGTTTGGTAAGTTTGTTGATGATAGGGGAGAGGTCTATGGAATCGGTCGGGATAAATGTTTCACACAGATCTGCGATATCACTTACGGCATTTGCAACTTTTTCTTCTGTAAAAGCAACATCTTCCACTTTTGCCAGTTTGGCAATGAAAGGCAGCATCATCTCTTTGTCTTTGTCGCTGATGCCATCAATCTTGACATACGCTTTTTCTATTTTTTGGTTTGCAAGATCTACGAGTACTTTAGCGCGGCGGATAGAGACGATAGCATCCATGATGATGCCAAACTTTTTCTCCTCTTTTTCTCTTTTTTTCGTTTTATGAGGATAAGGCATGATCATGATTGACTCAGACTCCTCAAGGGTGGTTCCTGAGAGCTCATGGTAGAGGTACTCTGTTACAAAAGGCATGAAAGGGTGCAGAAGCTTGAGCGCTTCTTTAAAGATTGCACCAAGCTCTACAATGGAAGTTTTATCAGCCTTGCTCAGCTCAATACCCCAGTCACAAAACTCGTTCCACAAAAAGCGGTACAGTACGGTAGCGGCATCGTTGAACTTATACTCATCGAGTGCTGCACGCACTTCGGCAGTCGCAACGTTGAGTCGTGACATCATATACTTTCCAAGGTCTGTGTTCATACAAAAACCTTTCATGTCAGGGAAGGTCTCCACATTCATCTGCAAGAACTTAGAAGCGTTGTAGAGCTTGTTGGTAAAGTTGCGGTTGAGTTCAAGTTTCTCTTGGCTCATACGAATATCACGCCCCTGTGCTGCAGAGATAGCAAGTGTAAAACGTAAAATATCGGCTGAGTATTTGTTCACCATATCAAGCGGATCGATAACATTACCTTTGGATTTGGACATTTTTTGCCCATGCTCATCACGTACAAGTGCATGGAGGTAGATATGATTGAACGGAAGTTCTGCGTTAAAGTGCTCACCCATCATCATCATACGGGCAACCCAGAAGAACAATATATCAAAACCGGTGATGAGCAGAGTATTTGGATAAAAATCTTTCATATCTTCTGATTTGAAAAGTTTGTCCATCTCTACATCACCGTTACCCCAGCCAAGCGTTGAAAACGGCCAGAGTGCAGAGGAGAACCATGTGTCAAGAACATCAGGATCCTGTGTAAAGTTTTTAGAAGCACATTTTGGACAAGCCTCAGGGTGCTCCTCTTGGGAAGCGAACTCTTCTGAACAATCATCACAGTAAAAAACCGGTATTTGGTGACCCCACCAAAGTTGACGGCTTATACACCAGTCACGAAGTTCACCCATCCATGAGTTGTAGGAGTTGATCCAGTGTGGCGGGAAAAACTGTGCCTCACCCGCATTTGTCTTCTCTATAGACTTATCAGCGACCTCTTTACGTACAAACCATTGTTTTGAGATATAGGGCTCAACAACATTTTTACATCGGTAACAGTGTCCCACCTGATGTTTGTGATCCTCTATTTTGACCATAAACCCCTCTTCATCAAGACGTTGTACGATCGTGTCGCGGGCTTCTAGACGCTCTAGTCCCGCAAACTCACCTGCATAGTCATTTAAGATTCCCTTTTCATCAAAAACGGTGATAAACTCAAGGTCGTGTCTTTTTCCCACTTCATAGTCATTTTGATCATGCGCAGGCGTTACTTTTACCACACCGGTTCCAAACTCCATATCCACATGTTTATCAGCGATGATCTTGACTGTTCTCTCAAGCAGCGGAAGTTTGATCTCTTTGCCGATAATATCTTTATAGCGCTCATCATCAGGGTGAACCATAACGGCAGTATCGCCAAAGTATGTCTCGGGTCTTGTCGTGGCTACTTCTACAAAACCGCTTCCATCAGCATAAGGGTACTTGATATGGTAAAATTTACCATCTTCCTCTTCATGCTCTACTTCGATATCACTGAGTGCTCCATCGTGTGTACACCAGTTGACCATGTAGTTGCCGCGAACGATCAGTCCCTCGTTGTAGAGGTGAACAAAGGCCTCTCGCACAGATTTTTGTAGTCCCTTATCCATAGTGAAACGCTCACGCTCCCATGCCGGACTGACTCCCATTTTACGAAGTTGTTCCGTCATGATTCCGGCAGATTCTGCTTTCCACTTCCAAGCACGCTCTAAAAATGCTTCTCTTCCAAGTTCCTCTTTGGTTGTTCCCTCTGCCAAAAGCTGTTTTTCCACAACATTTTGTGTAGCGATCCCCGCATGATCGGTTCCCGGTTGCCATAGGGTTTTGTAGCCGTCCATACGTTTATAGCGAGTGATGATATCTTGAAGTGTAAAGGTGAGTGCGTGACCGATATGCAATCGCCCTGTGACGTTTGGCGGGGGCATCATGATGGAAAAGTTTTTTCCATCTTCTTGAATCTTTTTGTTTCCATCGATCTCAAAATATTTTCTCTCTTCCCAGATCTGATAATATTTACTCTCTATTTGTGCAGGTTCGTATTTGTTCGACATGTATTGAGCCTTGTATAAGGTGTGGTTTTAAAATTTCGCGATTATATCTAAAAAGAGGTGATGATTTGCTTATAGAACTAGGCTAAGTGTTCCTCTTTTTGCTCTTTTATGCTGAAAAGGAAAGTGTTGATGAAGTTGAACTCATTTGAGAAGTCTGTTTCTCGTATTTTTTCATAGTAGTAATAGTGCTCTATGTTTTGAAGCTTCTTATACTCTAGGTGTTTTATAAAGGTATAGCCCTCAGTCTCAGAACTAAAAGGGAGAAATATAAAGTTAAAATAGGCATCGCCTATGTGTATGATTTTTGGGATATCTGTTTTTCTTATGCACTCTTGGATAATTGTGGAAATATCTTCTTCGGTATAAAAAAGAACCAGACACACAGCTTCATTGTAGCGTTTTGTATTATAGACCAACTCTTCTATAGTTGGTTCAAGTTTTTTGAGTAATAATTTGTTCGTTTGGATTTGAGATAAACCGGTAGCGAGGTACGTGGATTCATTTGGCATTGTATCATCCCCCAAGTAAAAATTACATCTTGGTTAATAATACTATAAAAATTGAAAATTTGTGTAACAATAGTATTTTATAGTATGCTTTTTTACTCTTTTTAAATACCGGTGATCTCTTTTTTGATCTTGATTTTATCTGCATACATGTTTTTGTCCGCTTGTTCTATAATACTTGAGAGAGAATCACCGTAGGCAAATTCACTTACACCAAGCGAAAAACTGACTTTAAAAGAGGCATCTTTTACTTTGAGATTTTTTTTAAGAATATCTTCTCTGAGTGCATTGATCTTACGAAATGTTTCTTGTGCGTTGTCGGCAGTAGAGCTGATAACCAAGAATTCATCTCCCCCATACCTCACAACATGTTGTTTTGTTTTTTTGAGCTGATTGGCTATAAATATAAGTACTTTATCACCTATGAGATGACCATATGTGTCGTTGATGATTTTAAAGTAGTTCAAATCGATTATTGCCAAGGTTCCTTTGGCAGTAAAGTTTTGGGTAGCATCCAGGTAGTTGTCATGGAGCCATTTTCTGTTGCAAACATTGGTGAGTTCATCTTTATATACGGATTCTTTAAGTTTTTCTATCTCGTATTTGAGATTTTTTGTCTCTTTAAGCACTTCGGTAAGGATCGTTTCATCTTTATCTTTGATAGCGCATATCGCCTTGTCTGTACTCTCGCTGAGTTTTTGTGCATTTTGAGAGGTTTGGTTTTGCAGATCACTAAAGAGGTTGATCTTTTCAGTAAGGATCTCATCTGTTACTTGAACTTCATCTTCGAGTATAACATCATGTTCAGCTGCGTGTTTGTAAAAGATACCGGCATAAATACTCGGTGTCACTACATCCATACCAATAATCGACTGTTTTGTTTTGTCTGTAACTTCATTAAGTAAACTGTTATTGGCTTTCATGATCTGATAATGCCTTGTTTATGTTTTATGTCCAAATTTTATCACACCTTGTTTATCATAACCTTTAATATCACTTTTTTAAGGCTATTCTTGTATATACTGTGTAGTGAATGCTTAGAGAGTTACAATAAACAATAAGCTTTTATGAGTATAATCTCACTCTTGATTTTTAGAGTTGGAGTGTGTTTGTGCCATTATCGCGTTTAAACCAAGAGCAGTACGCTGCAGCAACATCACAAGCTTCTAAAAACCTCATCATTGCTTCTGCGGGCACAGGAAAAACCTCTACAATTGTAGGGCGGATAGCTCATCTTTTAGGGGATGGAGTCAAGCCCCAAGAGATACTTCTGCTTACCTTTACAAATAAAGCCGCAGCAGAGATGGTCGAGCGTGTAGCATCTTTTTTTGGAAAAAATGTTGCTTCTCAAATAGATGCCGGCACCTTTCATGCAGTAAGTTACCGCTGGCTTAAAAAACATGATAAAAAAGTGGTACTTAAGCAACAGCGTGAACTCAAAACCCTTTTTAGAAGTGTGTATGAGAAACGCTCATATATGCATATAGATGCTGAGGTAAGCCCTTATGGCGGGAACTACCTGTATGACTTGTACTCTTTTTATCAAAACACGGAACTCCATAACAATTTTGAGAACTGGATAGTGCAAAACTACCCTGAACATGAACTTTTTGCGTTGATCTATGCAGATATCGTGGAGGAGTTTGAGAGTTTAAAGAAAGAGTATGGTTTTGTCAACTTTAATGACCTGCTTCTCAATTTCAGGGCGATGTGTAACACCACAAACCTTGGATATAAAGAGGTGCTTGTGGATGAGTACCAAGACACCAATGCTCTACAGGGAACGCTCATAGATGCGATGAATCCACCATCACTTTTTTGCGTGGGAGATTACGATCAGAGTATCTATGCTTTTAACGGGGCCGATATCTCCATTATCGGTTCATTTTCAAAAAAGTATCCGGATGCCAAGGTGCATACACTGACACAAAACTACCGCTCAACACGCCCCATTCTCTCCCTTGCAACCAAGGTGATAGAGCACAATGAGAGGATATACCCAAAGCAGTTGGAAGTTACCAGGACGTCTGAGTCTCAAGCACCCAAACTTCTGGCTTATGATGAGCTGTTTGATCAGTATCATGCTATGGCGGCACAGATAAGAGACTCACAAACTCCCCATGAGGAGATAGCGGTTATCTTTAGGAACAACTCTTCTGCCGATGGTATAGAAGTGGGGCTTCGCGAGCTTGACATAGCGTGTAAACGTAAAGGCGGCACAAGTTTTTTTGATGCAAAAGAGGTCAAGGCTATACTCGATCTTTATACCCTGCTCATTAATGAGTCTGACATGATGAGTTTTATCCACCTTTTTGAGTTTGCAAAAGGGGTGGGAAGTGCCATGGCAAAAGAGATGTATATCGCACTGAAGACTTTGGGACACGGAAGTATATTTTATGGTCTGTATGCTCCTGATCTCTCTATACATAACCCTTTTGAGAAGAGAAAAGTCTCCCACCAACTTGGACTTTTTGATGAGTTCTTGGAGCTTGGTGCGGTTGGAAAATTTGCCAAGCTTGGATTTGAGTCAAAATTTATGAAAAACCCTATACTCAAACACCCAAGACTCTCAAAAGACGGTGCTGTGTTTTTACACGATTTTTATTCCCTTTACAGAGATCTCAAAGGGATCAAACAGCCTCGAACCATAGTGAAAAAGATAGCTGCATCATCGATGTATAAGCATATTTCAGAAGTGCTTGCAACAAAAAGAGCACAGCTCAAAGATGGGAGTATAGATGAGAAGCAAAAAGAGGAGTCTCTCTCAAGGATCGCAAGAAAAGCGATACTTCTAGAGGAGCTTTCAAAACCCTACTCTGAGCATGAGCGTTTTTTAAATGCGATGATCTTGGGTTCTTCCGATCTGACACAGGGGGATGGGGTGAACCTTTTAAGTGTGCATGCTTCTAAAGGGCTTGAGTATAAAGAGGTGTATGTGGTTGATTTGATGGATGGGCGTTTTCCAAACAGAAAGTTGATGCAAAGAGGGGGTTCTTTAGATGAAGAGCGACGCCTTTTTTATGTGGCGGTTACCCGTGCAAAAGATATACTGTATCTGAGTTATGCAAAGTACGACAAGATCAAAAAACAAAACTTTCTCCCTTCTCAGTTCCTGTATGAAGCGGGACTTGTTCCAAAAGATGAAGCTTACAGAGCTATGGTTCTCAAGGGGGAGGAGAAAGAGGAATAACTAAGCGATTAGCGCTTCCTCTTGACGCAGTTTTCTTACCTCTGTAAAGTAGGTATGACCCAAATAGATCACATAAAATACAGCAGCAAAAAAGATCGCAAACGGGATGAGTGAGATAAGATAAAGCACCAAAGTTTTTATGCGAAGCATATTGGCATTGAAAAATCGGATCTTTTGATCTTCCTCTTTTGTAGAGATATTTGAGGAAACATCGTAGGTTATCATCTTATGAAAAAAGTAGTAAAGTGGAAAGTTCAGTGCCACAACATTGACAACGGGTACAAAATAAAGAGGTATGAGTAAAAAGAACAGAAGTATCATCACAAAAGACCACTTTACAAGTAAGAAGATCCCCTCAAACACATTGGAAAATCCAATCATCTCAACATCTTGATAATATTTGTAATGAAGCTCTTTTAAAACATAAGGGGTTAAAAAGCCTATCACAATGACCGCTATAAAGATAGAGGCATAAAGCACAAAAAAACCACCGATGGCATAGACTAAAAAGCTCACTATCCATGATGTGATGGCATAACTCATAAGAAACTGGACAATAGAGTTGCCTTGTAAGGTAGCGCTTAGCGATTCTGTGTGGGGAATGCCGTTTTCTATCGTGGTTTGCGTGGAGTGTATCTCCATACTTCCAAGTTGATCGAGCCCAATACCGGCAACACTAAAGAAGATGATATACATCACCACCATAGTGATGATAAAGGGCATGATCGAATACTTAAGCATACGCGCACTAAAGAAGTCTTTGATACTCAGCAGTAGTAAGTTTTGTTCGTTCATCGTTATAAGTTCGCCTCTATAAGTCCCAATGCTTTTTGAATATCTTCATCACTCATCGCTCCCGCTTTGTAAAAAAGCAGGTTGCCCTCTTTTGAGAAAATAAGGATATCGGAGTTGTCATCAGCCAGACCCCACTCTTTCACCAAAACACTGTTTTTATCTTTGACATATGTAGTGTCGGGAAAGTTTTCCTGTTTCTCTTTGAGAAGTGATTCTATGATGAAGTTTGGCTTCCAGGTTGCAGCAAGATTAACAATTGCAATAGTTCCATAATTACTGCGATTATATTTTTTGGCTTTGAGTTTTTGTGAAAAGTGGGAGTTTGTATCTTTTTCATCGGGATCGACATAAAAAAGAACATAAACCTTTCCTTTTATAGTCGAAGAGTTCCAAGCGCTTCCATCAGAAGCAATTCCTCCGTTTTCACCCTCAATAGTGACGGTTTTTGGCTTCTCACCGACAGTTATCCCAAAGAGGTTTGCCACTGTTAAAAGTGAGAGTAGCAGTATTTTGTATTTCATTGTTTACTCCAAAGTTTTTTATTGAGTTTTAACTCTTCTATGATTCCCACGGCCAAATGGAGTGTTTGGATATACTCCATCGCTATTTTATACTCTAAAAGTGAATGAAAAACAGACGGCTCAAAGAGATCTTTATCATAGTATATTGCTAAGTATATACGATTTGCTATAAAAGAAACATATAGCGGGTGTTTTGATTTGTGTTTAAAGTTTAAAATTCTTTGCATAAGGGAGTGCGATAGTATGTAGCGTGCTTCTATCTGATCGGTAGAATACACCACAAACTCTTTTTCAAATTCTGGGCTGTCCATCTTCACAAGGGCATCTCTGTGGAGGTTGTTGGACTGAAGCCAGTGTCCAAGCATATCACCAAAGGTATTTTGTGCTCTGTCTGGAAGTACTACTGTTTTGCCGTGAAACTTTTTGTTGAATTCAGAAGCGATAAAGAGACCTCTAAAAATAGTATGCCAATACTCTTGGCGTTTTTGCGTACGCTCTTTTTTTTCCACATGAAGGTCTGAGAACTCTATGGGGATACCATCTATTTTTCCTTGTATATAATCGTTCCCCCTAAACCTGTCTATTCTGGAAGTAAAGAGATCTGAGTGTTCAAAAACATGACGCGGCACATAAGCTTGAGCAGAGTATGAAAGCTGCTCATCTATGGCGTGAATGAGCGGTTCTATGATCTTTTGTTTAAAATCAAAAGTGTACTCTTTTGTCATATACTTATACAAGAAGCCACCGATGCTGATGTAGCCCAAACCTACAAAAACAAACACTTCAACAGGCATATTGTAAGAGAGTAAAAAACCCATAATGAGCAGCAGAACAAAAGTAAGCCCAAGAGCCGCTTGTGTGATCTTTTTTTTCAACGCTTTACGTTGCTGTTCAAGGTGTTGTAGATCAGGGTAGAGTACTTTATAGTAAAAATCTGTGAGCTCACTTATGTTTTTCATAGTCCTGTAAACTTCTTAAGCGTTTAAAAGCTCTTTGACCTTGATATTTTCTCTTTGTGCTTGGGGGATCTCAAACACTTCTTTTCGGGTGTATTTCATGGCGTTTGCCATAAAGTTTGTGGGTATCATCTCTATGGTGTTGTTGTACTCTGTTACAGCTTGATTGTAGGCTCTTCTTGCCGCTGAGATCTGCTCTTCTATCTCGTTGAGTGTAGCTTGAAGATGCATGATATTCTCATTTGCTTTGAGCTCAGGGTAGTTCTCCACCGCTATCATGATAGAGCCAAGTGCAGAGCTCATTTTAGCATCGAGTGCTATGGTCTCATGTTCGCTTATGTTGGGTTTGTTTGCCTGTGCGCGAAGCTGTGTCACCTCTTGTAGAAGTGATTTTTCATGTTCCATATATTTGTTGACACTTGCTACAAGGTTTGGTATAAGATCATAACGTTTTTTGAGCATGGCATCAACACTTCCGAAAATATTTTCAACCTGATTTTTTTTCGAGATTAGTGAGTTGTACATTAAAATAAGAAGTAAAACGATAATGATAAATATAACTAACGGTGTGGACATTGTGAAACCCTTTTTTGTAAGTGTATCAAAAAATCTTTAAGAGTTTACAATGCTTTTGGCAGCTGTATATCCGCTCGCCCATGCAAAGGCAAAGTTAAATCCCCCGCGGCGACCTACAACATCGAGCACTTCACCACAAAAGTAGAGATTTTTCTGTTTGAGTGACTGCATACTTTTTGGGTCTATCTCTGTTGTATCAACACCGCCACCACTTACCTCCGCATGTCTAAAACCGTGTGTGTCTGTAACCTCGAACTTCCAGTTTTGCAGTGTGTTTGCTATTTTTTTGGCTGTTTTTGTATGGATATCTTTGAGCTGGGTTTGGGGTGCTATGCTAATACTTTGCAGTAACACCGTTGCTATTTTTATGGGAATTAAGCCCGCAAGTGCATCTAAAAGGGTGAGCTTTGGCAAGGTTTTGGCAAGGTTTTGCAAATGTGATGAGAGTTTTTGAGATGAGAATTTCGGAAGCAGGTTGATGATAATATCAACACACTCATAGTTCATAAGTGCGACACTTGCTCTTTGGGATATATCTAAAACGGCAAAACCTGAAACACCGTAATTTGTAAAAAGAATATCCCCTTTACATGAAAGCTCTTTTTTAGCGTTGAGAAGCAGAGTGATCTCTCCATCTACTTTTGCACCTGAAATTTTAGAATGTATAGAGGAGTTGAGATGCAGTTGTACCAAAGAGGGGTAGGTTGCAACGATGTTGTGCCCAAAAGATTTGGCAAACATATGTCCGTCATCGTTACCGCCGAGATGACTTGCTGCCTGCGATCCCGTAGAGACAACAAGGTGGCTGTAGTTTGTAAAACTTTTCTCATTCGTATGGAGTGTGAAGCGTTTGTTGTTGTGTTGCACACTGGAGATTTTGGTGGCTGTATGAAACACTACACCTAAACTTTTAGCGTAATCTTGGAGTATGAGAGCCACCGATTTTGCTTCATTGCTCAAAGGGTACACTCTGCCGTCTTCTTTTACATCTAGCAGTAATCCTATTTCAGAAGTAAATCTCTCAAATGCTTCAAATGTAAAGTTTTTTAAAGCAAACTCTACAAAGGAGGGGTTGTCTGAGAAAAAATCATGGACACCACTGTGTGTATTGGTGATATTGCATCGACCGTTTCCTGAGACCAAAATTTTTTTTGCACACTTTTCATTCTGTTCAAACAGATCCACACGAAGCGAATGTTTTGCACAAACAATCGCACACATAAGTCCTGATGCGCCGGCACCAATAATAGCTACTTTTTTCATAAATGCAAGTGTATCAAAAAAGAGGTTTTAGCGAGGTAAAAGAATTATGTTATAATAATTATTATTAATACTAAAGTCAGGTTACATGAGAACAAAAAATATTTATTTTAGTGATAAGAAGAAGTTTAAAACATTTGTAGAAGTGAGTTCTTTTCATTGTGAAAAAAACCTATTGGTTCAAGTATTTAGTTCGCAACTGAATAAAAATGTACTAGAGAGTATTCTCAGTGATATTCAAGAGGTTCTTCCTCAGGCTTGTATTATCGGGGCGACGACAGACGGTGATATCTTGGGAAGTGAAATATCTACAGATAAAGTGGTTGTGAGCCTCAGTGCGTTTGAAAATGCATCTTTGAAGGTTGCTATGCAAGAGAATGATCATGATGACTATCTGTGTGGTGCACGACTTGCCGAAAAAATTGTAACTCAAGATACTAAAGTATGTTTTTTGTTCTCAGACGGCCTTGGGATGAATGGTGAGTTTTTTCTCGATGGATTTAGCAGTGTAAGCGGTGATATCCCGATCGCAGGCGGTATGGCCGGTGATGGTGCAAATTTTAAGACAACTTATGTTTTTTGTAATCAAGGGATGACAAGCTCTGGGGCTGTGGGTGTCAGTATTAATACTAAAAAGCTTCATGTCAATACAACATACAGCTTTTTTTGGCATGAGATAGGTAAAGCACTTACTATTACAAAGGCAAAAGATAACCGTGTTTATGAGATAGATGACAAAAGAGCAGTCGATGTCTATGCGCGCTATTTAGGCAAAGATGTTGCGGAGTATCTTCCGGCAACGGGCATTGAGTTTCCTCTTATCATTACAAGAAATGATGTAAAGATTGCTCGCGCTATTGTTGGAAAAGAGGATGACGGTTCTTTGATTTTTGCCGGAAATCTTGAAGTTGGTGACAAAGTACATTTTGGATATGGAAATTCAAATATGATCTTGCAAGAATCTGTTATGACAAGAGAAGTATTTAAGAATTCTGCGGTGGAGTCTATATTTATCTATTCATGCATGGCGCGTCGCAGATTTTTAAAAGATGCTATCACTGCAGAGATATATCCACTTGCAAGTATGGCACCCAC
This sequence comes from Sulfurimonas sp., assembly GCA_026996295.1. GTDB lineage: Bacteria > Campylobacterota > Campylobacteria > Campylobacterales > Sulfurimonadaceae > Sulfurimonas. Next base: position 23,122 of record JALWLL010000093.1, on the reverse strand, counting down.
AAGTGGATTTTTTACCTATGGAGAGTTTTTTAAAGGTACAAAAAGCGAACTTCTCAATCAAACGATGACTGTTATTGCTTTGAGTGAACATGATGAGATCACTCATGAAGAGCATGATTATAACTTTTATCATAAAGATATTGAAGAAGCAGGTGCTACTTATAAAGTGCTCTCTCATTTGATTCAAGAAACCTCTTCGGAACTTCAAGAAACCAATGACAACCTCGAAAGACTCGTAGAAATAAAGACGCAGGAATTGCAAGATAAGATTCTTGAACTTGAATATGCTTCCAAAGTTAAGTCCGACTTTTTGGCAAATATGTCTCATGAGATCAGAACACCGCTCAATGCTATTTTAGGCTTTGTCGATATCTTAAGTGCAGCAGAAGAGAGTAAAGAGAAAAAGAACTATCTTGAGATTATTAAAAATTCCGGAGATACACTTCTGACGGTTATCAATGATATTTTGGATTTTTCTAAAATCGAGAGCGGAAAGATGCTTTTAGAAAAAAGAAAATTTTCGACAAAAAAACCTTTTAAAGAGGTGGTGCAACTTTTTTATGAAAAAGCAAAAGAGGATGGAATAGAGCTACTTATCCGTATGGATGCATCACTGCCAAAGTTTTTCATAGGTGATAAAGTAAGGATAAAGCAGGTTGCTACAAACTTTGTAAGTAATGCTCTCAAGTTTACTCCAAAAGGTGGAAAGGTGATCATCTCTGTAGGTTTTGATGATAAAACCCAAGAGCTTTTGTTTAGTGTTAAAGATACGGGCATAGGGATCGATGAGAAAAATCTTGAGAGAATATTTGACTCTTTCTCACAAGAAGATACCAGCACAACAAGAAGGTTCGGCGGTACGGGTCTTGGGCTCTCTATCTCATCTGCACTTATCAAATCGATGAATGGCACCATCAATGTTCAAAGTGTTGTGGGTGAGGGGAGTGAGTTTAGTTTCACCATACCTTCAGCTGAAGTCTCAGAAGCTGCAGAGTCTCAAAAACATACTAAACAGATAGATATTACCAAACAACTCGAGGGAGTCGTGTTGCTTGTAGAGGACAATAAAACAAATCAGATGCTTATGAATATCCTTTTAGGTGACATAGGTATAACAGTAGATCTGGCAAAAGATGGTCTGGAAGCTGTGGAAAAATTTAAAAACCATAGTTATGATCTTGTGCTGATGGATGAGAATATGCCTAAGATGAATGGTATAGAGGCAACAAAACTTATTTTAAATTATGAGAAAGAAAAAGGGCTTGAACATACACCTATCATAGCATTGACGGCGAATGCTCTCGTAACTGATCGAGAGAAGTTTTTAAATGCGGGGATGGATGAGTTTGTCTCCAAACCGATCGATCATGAGGCATTTATAGGAGTACTGCACTCTTTTTTACTCAAAGAGTAGTTTACAAAGTAACGATTTTTGCTCCGTATCCACCAAGATGAGGTGGAGCATCTTCAAATTTTTTGACTCGCGGGTGTGCTTTTAGGAAGTTTTTAACCGCATAGGAGAGCTTACCTGTTCCTATACCGTGATAGATAATGATCTCATCCCATCCGGCTATAAGTGCATCAGAGATGAACTTATCAAGAACCTCTATGGCTTCATCTGCTCGCATACCATGAAGATCACATTTGAGTCCTGCTCGTTTTTCAACATTGAGTTTGAGATTGGTCGTTGGTTTTTTCTTAATTTCCTGAGTGTGTTTTAGGTGTTTTGTTTTTACGCGAAGTCGCATACCTTCTACTTCTATCATCGCCTCTTTTTTGTCTTTCATGGAGATGATAGTCCCTGTTTTAGAGTGGTACTTTACTGTGTTGCCTACTTCAAACTCAGTAGTGTTTGTTAACTCTTTTTTACTCTCTTTTGGAAGTTTTTTATTCGCTTTGTTCATCGCTCTGTGGATTGATGAACTGTCACCTGCACGCGCTGCTTCTTTAGCTTCATTTATGGCAACTTCATAGCTTCGCTTAAGTGCATATTTTTGCTCTTGAAGCTCTTTGTAGAGTTGCTCTTTTTGCTCTAGCAGGTTGCGCTCTCTCAATCGGAGCTCTTCAAGTTTTTCATCAACTTTTTTATGTTTTTGTTTGAGTTCACGCTCTAGTTGCGAACCTCTTTCTATGAGCAGGTTCAAACGCTCAGAGTTGTCACCATAGACTTTTTTAGCCTCCTGCACGATGTTGTTGGCTATGCCGTATCTGCTTGCAGTCTCAAATGCATAACTTTTTCCAATGATGCCGTGTATAAACTCATAGGTGGGTTTTTGGTTTTCTTCATCATAGATCGCCGCCATAAGTTCGACATCGTCTCTGTCTGCCATAAGGGCAGCAAGACGTTTATGGTGGGTGGTGACAACAACTTTTTGACCCCTTTTGATAAGATCATCAAGGATCACCTTAAAAAGAGCCGCCGCTTCATCAGAGTCGGTTCCCAGTTCTATCTCATCAATACCGATAAGGGCAGATTTGTACTCAAATATTTTACTAAACTCCTGCATACGTCCTGCAAAAGTGGAAATATCGTTTTTGACATTTTGAGGATCGTCTATGATCGCAAGCACATTTTTAAAAGAACCTATATGGGACTTATGTTCATCAAGTTTCATAGGGATGATATATTTTGCCATAAAGGCTGATGCCAAAATAGATTTGAGAAGCATGGTTTTACCGCCGGCATTGACACCTGTTACCATGAGTATGTTTTTTGAAAAATCAACATTGATCGGCTTTGCTTTGTGTAGAGCCGGGTGGATAAAGTTGTGTAAAACTATTTTGGAGTCTTTTTTTGATTTGATGAGTTGAAGATTTTTGGCTCTTGCAAACAGAACTCTCGACTGATAGTTGTCAAATTTTGTAAACTCTTTGTCAATAAAAGCGATAAAAGGCTGCACTTCTGAAAGCTTTACGGAGAACTCCTTTGCATAGGAGTAAAAGATAGACTCCCTCTCTTGCTCAATATAGCGGATCTTCTCTTTTGTTTTTAAAATTGAATCGGGAGAAACATAAAAGAAACCACCGCTGCTTCTTGCAACCACGGCACCTTTGAGTACATGGTTAAATCCACCACGCACTAAAAGACACTCTTCATCATTAATAAAGTGTACCTGTGTATCTATGAGATAGCCTGCTAGTTTTGAACTTGACATCAGCCTTTTAAGAGAGCCGCTCATGTTGTTTTTGTGCTCTTTTATTCTTGTGCCTAGTCCATAGAGCGTTTCATCAAGTTCTTCGTTAAAACGTCCATCTTCTAAGAAGTACTTCTCAATCTCTAAAAATCTTTCATCTATGACGAACTTGGACATCCACGCACCAATGAGCCCATCGATCTCACGGTTTTTGAGGTAGCGAAAATAACGCACAACCTTAATGATCTCAAAGATCTGCTCAAAGTTTAAAACACCATGCTTTTTAAGATGTGCCTTGATAGTTGAGAAGTCAGCTATTTTTGGAGGCGCTTTAAACTCTATGGCATCAAGTGCTTTGATATACTTAAAATGAAGTTCCTGATCACCCTCTATGTAGAGGCTGCTGTGTCTTGAAAAGAAGTTTTTAAAATGCTCTATATGTTCGTTAAGATCAAGTTGCTCGATGAGCAACTCCAGCTTTGTTTTAGGATCTATTCGCATTCACTCGCACTGATCATTTGAGAGTAATAAGGGGTGCCTTCTTTACCTATAAAGGTGTAGGTGCCTATACTCAGAGTAAAGTTTGATTTATTGATATCAAGGTTGTTACACTTAACGGTTTTATCCTGATTGTATTTTATCACAACATTGAGCATCTTTTCCTGCTGAGCATTTGTGTAACTGTTATAAGCGATTGCTCCAAAGATGATACTCAGGGTAATCCCTGTAGTTATTGCTTTTTGAGAAGTGGTGAGCTCTGTAAAGTAGTGTAGTGCCAAAAAGAACAGTATGACAATGATGATGCCGAGTATATATGCCATTAAGCGGTACCTCTTATTTGGTATGTGATATCACCGGCTCCAAAGCCTATGATAAGACCTTTGTCCAGTGTTTTGAGTTTTTCATGGTCTTTCATAACCGTTATGGAGTTATTTGCTCTTGTGATATTGTCTGCCATGGTCAAGTTATAGTTTTTAAAACTCTCTTGGAAGTCAATATCACGAGATGCCTCACCCGCCGACCATACAGGAAGGATTATCAACTCTTGGACACCCTCAAAACATTTGGTGAACTCTTCAAGGTTGTCAATGGTGCGTGAGTACTTGTGTGGTTGCCAGATGGCCGTGATCTTGTCAAAGCCTTTGAGATGTGCATACTCTTTGAGAGACTCAAAGGTTGCTCTGATCTCGGTGGGATGATGAGCATAGTCATCAATGATAACACGGTTTGCTTCTGAGCCGACAATATCAAAACGTTTTTTGATCCCTTTGAAACTAAGAAGGTTTTTACGAATACTCTCAATATCCATAGACTCTTTTGCTGCTAAAATTGCCAAAGATGCATCTATGGCGATATGTCTTCCAAAGCCCCAAACCTCAAAAACTCCGAGATCTTTCAATGAAAAGCGTGTGTGTGGTTCATCGTTTATAAGAATATACTCTATATTGTTTATATCTTTGTTGGGGTAGAGCCAATGTGCATCTATCTTATCTTTGAGTGTACGTAAAAACGGGTCTTCTGCATTTAAAACACGCAAAGTGGCGGAGGTGATGAAAGTGGTATAGGAGTGATAAAATCTTTCATAATTATAGTCATAATACTCCATATGCTCAGGCTCTGCATTGACCACCAAGGCACAATAAGGGTTGGAGTTTATAAAACTTCCATCGCTCTCATCTGCCTCAAAAAGCATAACATCTGTTGTGTCATCGTAGCGTACATTGGAGCTAAAAGCTTTAGACTCTGCTCCGATGATCGCCGAACCGCTCATGATAGAAGCAAGAATAGCTGTCGTTGTGCTTTTGCCGTGTGCACCTGCAACAGAGTACACTTTTGAGTTTTCAAGGATATATGGGAGTGCTTCGCGACGCGCCAGCACCTTGATACCCTTGGCTTTTGCAGCAAGAACTTCGGGGTTCTCAGGACTGATAATGGCTGAGTGTACTACAAGATCCTGATCAGTAATGGCATCTTGAGTATGGGGAATCTGTACACTTATGCCGAGTTTTTCAAGTTTTTTAGTGATGATAGTCTCTGCTATGTCTGAGCCGCTTACCTCATGCCCTTTAAAGTGCATATACTGTGCAAGTCCTGAGATCCCTATACCACCGATACCGATAAAATGAATTTTCATAAGTTACTCCCCGCCTTTTTGGCTGTTATCCAGCAATTTTTGTGCCTCTTTGGAAAAAACACTTATGTAAAATGTTCCGCTGTCGTTGGTTGCTTCAATATCTGCTATCTGCTCAATAAAATCATCCAATGTCAGGTTTTCTGCAGAAGCGATCCAGTGCAGTTTCATAGCCTTGGAAAACTTTTCATCATTAGAGAGCCCCGAGAGTACTTCAAAAAGAGCGCTTGCATCTTTTGTGGCACCTGCGCTGTAGTGCTCTATAGCGTATTCATACAGAGCTCTGAGTGTTGCAAAGTCCTGAACCTCATTCATATCCATAACTCTGTGAGCTTCTAAAGTGTCGGTGAGTCTCTCTAGTGCAAGATCCAAAATATTGGCATAAAACCCATGAAGCGCTTGTTCATCTAAAGTATCATGAGCACGTTGTTCGAGCACATAAAGTGATGCTATATCGGCATTTTTTTGAGCTTCTAGTATCTTTTGTTTTAAAGCTTTTTTCTCACTCATGATAAACATTCCTTTATTTTTATGAGGGCATTTTTTGTTTTATTTTCATCTTCTACAAGTGCGATACGGACAAAACCTTTGCCCGGGTTGTTGCCCTGTGCATCTTCGCGTGCAAGGTACTCTCCCGGAAGTACTTTGATGTTGTAGTTTTTGTAAAGTTTTTGTGTAAATTCGATGGCGTTGTCAACCTTGAGCCAGATGTAAAATGTAGCTTCAGGTATAGGAGTGCCGAGTATCTCTTTGGCAAGAGTGAAATTTTTCTTATAGATCTCTCGTGAGAGGCTCACATGTTCCTCATCTCTCCATGCACTCGCGGCAGCACTTTGAAGTGGAAGAGGGGAGGCACAACCCACGTAAGTTCTGTACTTCATATACTCTTTTAAAATCACTTCATCACCTGCGATAAATCCCGAACGAAGCCCCGGTGCCGAGGAGCGTTTTGAGATGGAGTTGATAACAAGAATATTTTTTAAAGTGGTATTGCCGACATGATGAGCCGCTTCTAGAAGTGAGGGGATTGGCTTGTTTGTATAGATCTCACTGTAGCACTCATCATTGAGCAGAACAAAGTTGTGTTTTAAAGCCAAATAGACCCATTCACCAAGTTCTTCTAAGGTTAAAACAGAAGATGTCGGGTTATTTGGGAAGTTAAGAATCACAAGGTCGCACTTTGAGAGTTCCTCTTCATTTATCTGTGGTTTGAAGTTGTTGCTCTCGTTAAGATTGAGAAAAATCATTTTTGCTTTTGAAGCGATAGCGGCACCTTCATAGATCTGATAAAAAGGGTTTGTAAATGCCATAGTTGCTTCCTCTTTATCAAAGAGCAAGAATTGTGGAAAGTTGAAAAGCACTTCACGTGTGCCAAAAGTTGGGATGATCTGCTCATCTCTGAGCTTCACACCAAATCTTTTTCTCATAAACTCTTTTTGAGCATCTCTGAGCTCTTGTTCACCGGAGGTTTTTGGGTATTTTTTTAGAAGCTGTGCACTCTCACAAAGCGCTTTTTGTATAAACTCGGGTGTTTCAAACTGTGGTTCACCAATAGTTAAAACAGAAGCTTCATACTTGGAAGTAGGTGTAATATTTTTGAGTAAATTGTTTAGTTTTTCAAATGGATAGGGTTCAAAATTCATAGTTTTTAGGTAATGTCCTTATAAAATCGTGACATTATATCTAAAATGTTTCCAAGAGGGGTAAATGAGAATCCCCTGCATATGTAGATTTTATTTTGGAAGAGCAAATTTTTGTGTGACAAGCTCCCCTTCATCGTTAAAAAACAGATAATAGAGCATATCTTTTTTCACAGGTAGTCCCGCAAGATATCTTAGGGCAAGGTTTGCCTGGAGTGATGCGATATGCATCACAATCGGTGCAGCTATCCCTGCGGGAGTTTTTTGAATGATCTTAAAGGCATCTGTAAAAGAGGCATCTTCTATAAAACAAACCTGACCGTGAAATGCTTCGACACTTCCATATACCCAAGGGGTGTTGTTCGCTTTGGCATAAGCGTTGATCTCTGCTCGACTCGGAAGGTTGTCTGTGGCATCGATGATAAGGTCAACTTCTATGTTTTTTTTGCTGAACTCTTCAAAGTTGCACTCATGGGAGAGAGCTTTGACATAAGGGGATCTTTGCTCAATGATCTCAGCATTGATACGGGCTTTGTTTTTCCCCTCATCACCCACTTTAAAAGCGATCTGTCTGTGAATATTATGAAGGCTTACTTCATCAAAATCAATCATATGTATCGTGCCGATACCACTTGCTCCAAGTGCAAATGCAAGGGAGCTTCCAAGCCCGCCCGAACCAACGATTGCTATGCTCTTTTCTTGTAAAGATAACTGTGTCTCTTCACCCCAAAGTTGTACTTGACGATGGAAATATTGCATCATGATTATGCCTTGTTTAGAAAAATTACAAAGATTATAACATAAAACCTAACTAAGTTGATAGTGTTACTTGTCTTTTGTTGAGCATATCTTTAAAACCCCATGATCTTCTAGCTTGAAGTACCTCTTGGTGGCTCATATCGACGATCATAAGTTCCTCTTTGTTGCCTAAGTGGGTCAGTATATCACCATTTGGTGAAGCCAAAAGGGAATCACCGTAGAATTTCCAGGTATATTCTTTATCTTGGTATTCCCCAATACGGTTTGCCCTTAGTATGTAGCAGTTATGAGTAAAAGCTCTTGTAAGTATGATCCTTTTCCATCTTTCATAAGAGTCAAAAGTGGAAACACTCGGCACTAAAACAGCATCTACATTTTTAGCATCGATAAAACTCCACAGCTCATCAAAGTGGATCTCAAAACCATGCATAACAGCAAATTTAAAGCCATTAATCTTAAAGACCATAGGACTTTTTAGAGGTTTTATTTCATTGGCAAAGAATTTTTCCTCATTCCAATGGTTGTAGTTGATGAGGAGTTGTTGCTGGTAGTAGGTGGTAGAGTTTGGTGCAAATTTTGCTACTGTTTTATAGGCTTTTTGACGCTTGACAACAATAAGAGGAACCACGATCGTCATATTGTACGTAGATGAGAGCTCTTTTAATATCTTTATCTGGTGCTCTGCCTGCTCTTTTAACATACTAACAGACATACTTTGAAGTTCTTTAAAAAAAGGGTTTAAAACATACTCTCCTAGAAGCAGCACTTTGACATCTTTGTTGTGGGCTATGCGGATGTAGTTGTAAAGCTTTGTGGAGCTCATCCCCTGGGCATTGAGTTGTAAAACAGCGGCTCTCACGGTTTAAGAGCCTTTGATCTCATTGATCTTTATCTGAGCATCTTCTAGCATCTTTTGCGCATCACTGAGCTCTTTCATACCCTTCTCATAAGCTTTGACACTCTCTTTGAGCGTGATCTGTGGATCCATAAGTGTTTCTAGTATCTTTTTTGCATTTTCAAGTTTGCTTTCAAACTCCTCTTTAGCCATTGAGTACATCCTTTACATAATCTTCAAATTTGTCGAGTTCGACCAAAAAGGCATCGTGCCCGTAGTCACTTGCTACTTCCATATAGTGATGGTTTTTATTTTCCAGTTTGTTTAGTACCTCATGTAACTCCCGCATCTCTGAACTTTTAAAAAGTAGATCATTGCTGAAGCTGACAAGGTGCAGCTCTGCCTGAACTTTTTTCATCGCCTCTTCGAGTGAGTCAAAACCGCGGGCAAGATCGAAAATATTGATCGCTTTGGTGATGTAGAGGTAAGAAAGTGGGTCAAACCATTTCGTGAAGTTATAGCCGTTGTACTCTAAATAAGATTCAACTTGAAACTTTCCAAAAAGCTCATAAAGACCATCCGTTCTTTTGTACTCTCTGCCAAATTTTGTCTTCATAGATTCATGAGACAAAAAGCTGATATGTCCTGCCATACGTCCCACTGCCATTCCTGAGAGCCCTTGTTCTTTAATAACTTCTGGGTCATAATAGCCTTGCTGGAAATCAGGATCTTTTAAGATTGATTCACTTGCTACTTTGTTAAATGCTATCGCCCAGGGCTGTGTTGCATAGGTTGTAGCCATGGCGACAATCTTGTTTGCGAAGTTTGGGTAGTGGATGGCGAACTGAAGTGCCTGCATACCGCCCATACTGCCTCCGACAATCGCGTGCACCCTATGGATATCAAGTCTGTCAAAGAGTATGCGTTGTGCTTTGATCATATCTTTTATGGTAACAACAGGGAACTTATAGCGGTAAGGCTCATGGTGAGGGTGCATAGTGCTCATAGGGCCTGTAGAGCCAAAACAGCTCCCTATTACGTTGGTGCATATCACAAAAAATCTGTTTGTGTCTATCGCTTTATTTGGACCTATAAGACCATCCCACCAACCGGGTTTGTTTTCATTCTCATAAAGTCCTGCACAGTGGTGAGAACCTGTAAGTGCGTGGCAGATCACAACAACATTGCTTTTGTCATCATTGAGTGTCCCATATGTCTCGTAAGTGATATCATAAGGTTCTAAGATACGACCACTCTCAAGATAAAGAGGGTTGGTAAAGTGCTCAGTATGTGTTTGTAAGTTTAATGACAATTGATCTTCCAGATTCTGTATATAAATAATTTTTGTAATTCTAGCGAAAATGACTTAATAATATGATTTTTTTGCAGTTTTTTAGCTATCTTGTGTTTGATCTTGCAGATCATAAACAACAGTAGTGCCTGCGAGCAGATCATGAAGTCCCCGTTTGTCCTCTCTAAAAGCGACCATCAAAAAACCTATAAGAAGTGCAAATGTAGAGATCACATAGCCAAAAGAGCGTGTGATTGCTTGCTTGTTATCGATATCTTTGTAGGTTTTTGCATCCACGATTTTTATGTGAACGAGTCTTTTTCCCGGCGTAGCACCTCTCCATTGCTTCCAAAACAAAAGAGTAACGAGTAAAACTGAAAATTCAAACAGAAGTTCCCACTTTAGGGATGTTTGGGGTTGATTTTGAAGTGCTTGGGTGTTACCGCTTAGTGCCATATGTATGTTGTGTTGGTACTGGGTAAAATCAAACCAGTTCCCATCACTGAGAAAATAGATAACGACAGCAACAGGAAAGGCTAAAAAAAGAGTGTCTAAAAATGAAGCGACAAAGCGGATCCAAAAACCTGCGTGTCTATGCTCATTTTTATCGGTATTCATAAATCTCTTAGCAATTAAACATGGTAGTTTGGTGCTTCTTGAGTGATGATAACATCGTGAACATGACTCTCTTTAAGTCCTGCTGATGTGATCTCTACAAACTCTGCTTTATCCCAAAATGCCTGAATGCTCTCGCTACCGCAATAGCCCATAGAGCTTCTAAGCCCTCCCATCATTTGGTGAACTATGCCTGCGATACTTCCACGAAACGGCACGCGCCCTTCAATCCCCTCAGGTACAAGCTTGTCTGCTGCAGTTCCCTCTTGGAAGTAGCGATCGTTTGAGCCTTTTTGCATCGCACCGATACTTCCCATACCGCGGTATGATTTGTATTGACGCCCTTGAAACATTATGGTCTCACCCGGAGATTCTTCCGTACCTGCTAGAAGTGAACCGGCCATGATGCAGCTGGCTCCTACGGCAAGTGCTTTTGCAATATCGCCGGAGTATTTGACACCACCATCTGCGATGATAGGCACTCCATGTTTGCGAGCAGCACCGGCACACTCATCTATGGCACTGATTTGTGGTACACCAACACCCGCAACGATACGGGTTGTACAGATAGAACCGGGACCAATACCGACTTTAACACCGTCAGCTCCTGCTTCTATAAGTGCTTGTGTTGCTTCTGCCGTTGCGATATTTCCTGCAATGATATCAACTTCCATAGAGTCTTTGATAGCTCTTACCGTATCGAGGATCCCTTTTGAGTGTCCATGTGCAGAGTCGAGTACAAGTACATCGGCACCGGCATCAACAAGGGCTTTTGCTCTGTCCATTTGTCCCACACCGATAGCCGCACCTACAACCAGGCGTCCAAAGGCGTCTTTGTTTGAGTTAGGATATTCTATACGTTTTTTGATATCTTTAATGGTGACAAGACCTTTTAAAAAACCATCATCATCGATGATAGGAAGTTTTTCAATTTTATTTTGGTGCATGATATCTGCCGCTTCATCGAGGCTGATCCCTTTTTTAGCGGTGATAAGCGGCATTTTTGTCATAACTTCATCTGCACGTTTACGCATATCTTTTTCAAACCTCATATCTCGATTTGTAAGGATTCCAAGAAGTTTGTTGTGTCCGTCAACAACGGGAACACCGGAGATCTTAAACTCATTCATCAGTGCTTCAGCATCTCCAAGTGTCGCATCAGGATGTACATAAATAGGGTCTATGATGATTCCACTTTCGCTTTTTTTCACTTTTTTGACCTGCTTACACTGGGTTTTGATATCCATGTTTTTATGGATAATACCGATCCCTCCAAGACGTGCCATAGCGATAGCGGCTCTATACTCTGTTACTGTATCCATTGCAGCAGAAACCAAAGGAATTTTTAAAGAGATGTTGCGGGTCAGTTTGGTTTCAAGTGAAACCTCTTTTGGTAAGACTTCAGAATATTGTGGTACTAAAAGTACATCTTCAAATGTTAAGGCGCGTTTACGAATTCTCATGGGTATCCTTTTGCAGAGTTGAAATGGTTAGTAAAATTTTCGGATTATAGCCTTTTTGTGGTTAAAATTAGGTAAATCCTCTTAAACCTTCCCTCTGCAGGACTCAATAAGTGTTTACTTATTGAGCTTTTGACGTACTATATTTACAGCTTCAACCATATGTGCCAAACTTGGTCTTACCTCTGCCCATTTACGAGTTTTCAGACCACAGTCGGGATTGATCCAAAGCTGATGTGCCGGAAGCACTTCGAGAAGTTGTTCGATCTGATGCACTATCTCTTCAACTGATGGGATACGCGGGGAGTGAATATCATACACACCCGGACCAACTTCTTGTTTGTAGCCGACCTCTGCAAAGATTTTGAGAAGCTCATTACCGCTTCTTGCAGTTTCTATGGAGATCACATCTGCATCCATCGCCTCTATGGTGCGGATGATATCGTTAAACTCGCTGTAACACATGTGGGTGTGGATCTGTGTCTCTTTTTTTGCACTGCTGACTGAGATTTTAAAATCTCTTACCGCCCATTGTTCATAGATTTTGATTTTTGCTTCTCTGAGTGGGTAGCCCTCTTTAAATGCGGCTTCATCTACCTGAATGATCTTTATGCCGGCATTTTGCAGATCATCTATCTCATCGCTGATGGCAACAGCTATCTGTTTTGAAACTTCATCACGGGGCATATCATCTCTAACAAAAGACCAGTTGAGTATGGTTACGGGACCTGTGAGCATCCCTTTCATGATTTTGTCTGTTTTGCTTTGCGCATAAGTGATCCAATCAACCGTCATCGCTTTTGGACGACTGATGTCACCATAGATAAAAGGAGGTTTTACACATCGGCTTCCATAACTTTGTACCCAACCATTTTGGCTGAAACCGTATCCACTGAGCTGCTCTCCAAAGTACTCAACCATATCGTTGCGTTCAGGTTCTCCGTGAACGAGCACCTCTATGCCACACTCCTCTTGGAAGGTGATACAGTCGTTTATATAGGTTTTCATTTTCCACTCATATGCTTCTTGGGAGATCACACCGTTTTTAAAATCACGTCTTGCTTTTCTCACTTCAGGTGTTTGGGGAAATGATCCGATGGTTGTTGTGCAGAGATCTTTGTAACCCAAAAGCTCTTTTTGGATCTTGATACGCTCCTCATAATCGCCCTCTCTTTGAAGCTTGTCGATATGTTGCGTTCTTTTTTGTACCTCTTTATCATGGATGCGAGAAGATGTTTTTCTGCTTGTGTTTGCCTCTTTGTTCAGTTCAAGTTGTTTTTCATCGAGTATGGTGAGGTTTTGCTTGAAAAAGAGTTTACTTAAAAGTGAGATCTCATCAAGCTTCTCAACTGCATAACTCAGCCAGTTTTTTATTTCTGCATCCATTTTTTCCTCATAAGCAAGTGTAAAAGGTGTGTGCAGAAGTGAGCATGAAGAGGCGATAATAATATTTTCTTTTTTTACTTTTTGCGCAATTGTCTCAAGGAGTGTGAGGGTTGCTTCGATATCGTTTTTCCAGATGTTTCTTCCATCCACTACACCCGCTATAAGTTTTTTACCACTTTGTCCAATAATCTCTAATGACTCCAGGTTTTGCTCACCGTGTAAAAAGTCAAGCCCCAATGCCCATACAGGAGTATGCACTAAAATTTTGGTCGCTTCGTTTGAATGTTCAAAATATGTCTGCACAACGATATCTATGTTGTCGGCAACACCGGCAAGCGTGTCATAGGTAGGCTTTATGAGGCTCAGAAGTTTCACCTCGTTATCTTTGACAAAGATAGGCTCATCTATTTGCAGGGTTATATGCTCATCGAGTTGTGCTATGTTTGTTAGTAACTCTACATATAAAGGGAGTATTTTTCCTAGAAGTTCATAAACATCGCCGCCATCAACTCTTTTGGAGAGTCCTAAAAATGTTATGGGACCTATGAGGTTGATCTTTGTCTTGATCCCTAATGCTTTTGCCTCTTTGTACTCTTGTAAAATTTTTGTTGCATTGAGTGTGTAGCTGTCCTGCAGGGAGAGTTCAGGTACGATGTAGTGGTAGTTTGTGTTGAACCATTTTGTCATCTCCATTGCCAGAGCATCTTGTGCACCCCTTGCCATTGCAAAGTAAAGTGCTTCATCTTTGAGGTGGGCAAATCTTTGTGGAATGGCACCAAGCATAACAGCAGTGTCAAGCATGTTGTCATAGAGTGAGAAATCATTTGAGCTTATATACTCAATGCCTGCTTCTTTTTGGTAATTCCAGTGTTTTTGCTTTAGCTTGCTTGCTGTTTTTTCTACTTCGCTGAAGCTGCACTCTTGTGCCCAGAAGCTCTCTAAGACTTTTTTTAACTCTCTTTGTTCACCGATTCTTGGGAATCCTACTACATAGTTTTTTGACATGGGTATATCCTTTGATATTTTAATATTTTGTTTTTTTTGAAAAAGTTATTTTAAAAGGATAGTTGTGGAGGGTGTACACCGGTTCTGCGAAATGCAAAATAAGTTGTATAGTAAGGGCATCTCGGGATGTAGTGGTTGAGTAAAAGTGTAAGACGCGTTTTTATTTTGTAAAAACAGTTACAGTGGCAAGGTTTTGCGTTGAGTGTGCATAAGGTCTCCAGAGCATCTGAGGGTGGATCATTTTCATCGATCTCATCATTGTCATCTGAGATATTGTTATGCAAAAAAGGGGTAAGTGCAGAAGTTTGGCTTTGAATTTTGTGCTCAACACTGTACGCCAGTACCGCTGAGAATCTAAAATAGTTTTTGGCAAAGCCCTTTGGTGCTCTCACACTTGCTCCTTTAAAATTTTCGTAATTATAGCAAAATTTTTTATATATAAAAACCCAGGTAAAGATAATATTGATATATAACAATAATTCATTTATCTAATAAGGAGTATAATTGTTACAAAGAGAGCCAAGGAGTTGTAAGATGTCAAAAAATATTAAATTTTTTAATGAAATAGGCATAGAAGATGTTGCCGAGGTTGGCGGGAAAAATGCTTCACTTGGAGAGATGTATCAAAACCTCACAAGTGAAGGGGTGCGTGTGCCTAACGGTTTTGCGATAACATCAAGTGCTTATATCTACCTGCTAGATGTAAACGATGCCTGGGAAGAGTTGCACCGACAGCTTGATACTTTAGATGTAAACAATGTCGATGCACTTCAAAGTGCGGGAAAAAACTGCCGTGAGATAGTTTACAACTGTGAAATTCCCGATGATCTTAAAAATGATATTGTAAGTGCCTATGAAAAACTAAAAGAGGAGTATGGTGACAATCTCTCTGTAGCCGTACGCTCCTCTGCAACGGCTGAAGATTCTCCTGAAGCTTCTTTTGCCGGACAAAATGACACCTACCTAAACATCACAAATGCAGACGAACTGCTCGATGCTTACAAGCGTTGTCTTGCTTCAAATTTTACAGACCGCTCCATCCACTACAAATATGACAATGGGTTTGATTACTTAAAAGTGTATCTTTCTGTGGTTGTGATGAAAATGGTTCGCAGTGATAAAGCCTCAAGCGGTGTTATGTTCTCCCTTGATACCGAGACAGGATTTAAAGATGTTGTCTTTATAAATGCAGCGCTTGGTCTTGGTGAAAATGTAGTGCAGGGAACTCTCAACCCCGATGCCTTTTATGTGCATAAACCGACATTTAACAAAGGTTTTAGGAGTGTGCTCAAACGCTCTTTAGGCTCAAAAGAGAAAAAGATGATATTTACAGATACTATCAACCTTGATAATATCGCCGTGGAATATACAAAGAACATACCGACAACTGAGCAAGAGCAGTCTCACTTCTGTATTACGGATGAGGATGTCATGGTGCTTGCTGAGTATGCCATTAAAGTGGAAAATCACTACTCACAAAAAGCAGGATTTCATAAACCGATGGATATGGAGTGGGCAAAAGATGGTGAAGACGGGCAACTTTACATGGTTCAAGCTCGCCCTGAAACGGTAGAGAGTCAAAAACATGGAAATATCTTAGAAGTGTACCAGATGAAAGAGACAGGCAAAGTTCTTGTAAGCGGTCAGGCAATCGGCACAAAAATAGGGCAGGGAAAAGTACACTACATCAAAAGTGTTGAAGAGTTAGACACTTTTAAAGCGGGTGAAGTCTTAGTGGCTGATACAACCAACCCCGATTGGGAACCTGTTATGAAGATAGCTTCTGCCATCATCACAAACAAAGGGGGACGTACCTGCCATGCGGCAATCCTCTCACGTGAACTGGGGATCCCTGCGGTTGTCGGTTGTGATAACGCTACGGAAGTTTTAGCAGACGCTGATAAAGTGACGGTTAGTTGTGCCGAGGGTGAAGAGGGGCATATTTACGAGGGAATTTTAGATTTTGAAATACAAAAAACAGACCTCTCGAATCTGCCAAAAACAAAAACACAGATCATGATGAATCTTGGTAATCCCGATCTTGCATTTTCACTCAGCTCCCTTCCTGTTGATGGTATCGGACTTGCACGTATGGAGTTCATCATCAATGAGTATATAAAGGCACACCCTATGGCACTGAAACATCCCCAAAAAGTGGATGATGCAACAAGGATGAAACTGCAAGAACTCACGCAAGCGTATGACTCGATGGAAGACTTTTTTGTCAAAACACTCTCTGAGGGTGTTGCCACCATCGCATCTGCCGTTTATCCGAAAAAATGTGTCGTGCGTATGAGTGACTTTAAGTCAAATGAATATGCAACACTTTTAGGTGGAAGCACTTTTGAACTGCAAGAGGACAACCCTATGATAGGTTTTCGTGGTGCCTCACGTTACGCTCATCCAAACTATGAAGAGGGATTTGCCTTGGAATGTGCGGCAATGAAGCGAGTTCGAGATGAGATGGGCTTTGACAATGTCATACTGATGATTCCGTTTTGCCGTAGAGTGCAAGAGGGTCAAAAAGTGCTCGACACCATGGCAAAATATGGACTCAAACAGGGTGAAAACGGACTTGAGATCTATGTTATGTGCGAGATTCCAAACAATGTTATCAGTATAGATGAGTTTAGTGAGATATTTGATGGTTTCAGTATCGGTAGTAATGATCTTACGCAGCTTACACTTGGGGTTGATCGTGACTCTGAAGTGGTCGCGTTTGATTATGATGAGCGTGATGAAGGTGTAAAACGCATGATAAAAATGGCAGTAGAGGGGTGTCAGCGTAATCATCGCCATAGCGGAATCTGTGGTCAAGCACCTTCTGATTACCCTGAGATGGCAGAGTATCTTGTGAAACTTGGAGTGGATTCTATGAGTCTTAATCCGGATTCAGTACTACAAACGATAAAAAATATCGGAAAACTCGAACAGGAGTTACACAGATAAGGCTGTAATTATGAAAATAGCATTTTTTGAGACAAAACCGGAAGAAAAAGAGTTCTTTGAAAAAAATCTACCAAATGAAGAGTTGTTCTTTTTTGATGACACCATAAATAAAACGCTGCAAAAAGAGGAGCTTTATGATGCTGTATCTATTTTTGTGCACTCTCGCATTACAGATGCTGTTTTAAATAAACTGCCGAAGTTACAATATCTGCAAACACGCTCAACAGGATATGATCATATCAAGTGCCAAGCACTTTATGAACGGGGTCTTGTAGTCTCCAATGTTGCAGGCTATGGAGGAAGTGCCGTTGCCGAGTTTGCTTTTTCACTGCTTTTAAATGCCACACGCAAGACATATAAAGCATTACAAAGAACAAAAGAGGATAATTTTGAATACAGTGATTTAAAAGGGATGGAGCTTTATGGCAAAACTCTTGGTATTTTGGGACTTGGTACCATAGGCTCTCAAATGGCACGCATCGCCAAAGGTTTTGGTATGAATATAGTGGCTCACTCTAGAACAAGAAAAGAGATTGTTGATGAGCTGGGCATCACTTTTTGTGAGTTTGAGAAGGTACTTGTACAAAGTGATGTTCTTATGATCGCACTTCCTTTGACCCCTGCAACAAAGAATTTGCTTAATGAGCAGAGTGTGAAAAATATAAAAGAAGATACGATCATTGTCAATACATCTCGAGGTGAGATCATAGAAGATAGACTCTATAAAAAAATGGACACTATATTTTGTCTCGATGTTATAGATGATATCAGTTATATACAAGAGACAAATGTGCTTTATACACCGCACATGGCATATTTTACACAAGAAGCTTTACAGAGAATTAGGAATATTTCACTTCTTAATATGCAGGCATTTTTAGAAAAAAAAGAGTTGCCTAATTGCTTGGCATTAGCATGTAAGCGCGACTATGCTTAAAATTTAAAGGAATAGATGATGTGGAGATGGCATAAAAATCTTAATTTAGAGATGAATATAAATAAAAACTTGGTAGATAACTTTAAAAAGCATGCCAGAATCAGTGGGACGCTCTTTGTTCTTTTTGGAGCGACAGGAATTCTTTTTCCTGAGTTTATGAGTGTTACGACAGTGATGTTAGTGGCATATCTCATGATGTTTGCAGGAATTACATCAGGAGTCTTGACATATAAAAGTAACAAAGAAGATTGGGTAGGTTGGCTGAAGAGTTTTACACTCGTACTCTCTTCTTTTATTTTACTATACTATCCAGTTCAAGGTGCGGCAGCGTTAGGGCTTGTTTTTGCTATTTACTTCTTTACAGATGCTTTTGCAGGTTTTTCCTTGGCTTTGTCGCTAAGACCTGAAAAAATATGGTTGGTGTGGCTTTTTAACGCTGTAACTTCTTTGGCATTAGGTCTCTTATTTGTTATTGGCTGGCCGGCAAGCTCTTTGTTTCTTATCGGAATCCTTGTGGGGATAAGTTTGTTATTTGACGGCATAGCACTCCTTTTAGGTGCTGCTTTTATAGAAGATATAGATGATAAAACAACAGGAGATGAAAAATGAAATACAATGTACCGGCCGATGTAGTGGCAGAGAGAGTTATAGTTTATAAAAAAATCTAAAAGAGGCACTTAAATTACTTAACTAAGGAGATCGTTATGAAAACAAATACACAAAAACTTCAAGAGATAAAAGAGCTCATCGCAAAGCTGCAAAAAGATACACCCACACAGATCAATGCATTTAACAAGTTTATGCTTGCAACAGAAAAGTCAACTGTTTTGGGAGATAAATATACAGAACTTATTAATGTTGCTTTGGCTGTTTCTGCACAGTGTGAATGGTGTATAGCTCTGCACGTAAAAGGTGCTTTGGGTGCAGGTGCTACAAAAACAGAGATACTTGAAGCTGCAATGCAGGCTGTGCTTATGCACGGAGGTCCGGCACTCATGTATATGATACCGGTAGAAAAGGCTATAGAAGAGTTCACCCAATCCTAACAGATTTTGCAGAAAAAGTATAATAAACAAATATTTAGGGATTTCAGATGCAAGAGCAGAGTGTAGATTTAGATAGATTAAGTGGTCTAAGCCAAGAGGATGTAAAAGAGCGTATTGAAAAGTACGGCTATAACGAGATAAACGAAAAAGAGGAGGCTTGGCTGCATCGTCTTTTTCGTAGGTTCTGGGGACCGATCCCGTGGATGATAGAGGTTGCCGCCATTCTCTCGGCGGTTGCGCATAGATGGGAAGATCTTTCTGTCATTTTATTTATGTTGTTTGTGAACGCTTTTGTTGATTTTTATCAGGAGTCAAAAGCATTAAATGCCATTGCTGTTTTGAAGAAAAAACTGGCACGTAAGGCTATTGTACTACGCGAGGGTGAATGGAGAGATATTGACGCAAAAGAGATAGTTCCAGAGGATATCATTAAAATAAAAATCGGTGATGTTGTTCCTGCTGATTGTACATTATTGGGTGGTGGTGACTTTTTGCAGGTTGATCAATCTGCGCTGACGGGAGAATCACTTCCTGTCAATAAACAAGCTAATGAAGATCTGTATGCCAATGCGATTATCAAACAAGGGGAGATGATTGCACGTGTAACAGCTACAGGGCTTAATACCTACTTTGGTAAAACTGTAGGGCTGGTTGCCAAAGCCCAAAAAGAGGAGAGCGGACATTTCCAGAAGATGGTTATTAAAGTAGGTGATTACTTAATCATTATGACAATTTTTTTAATAGCAATTATTATATGGCACGGTGTGCAAAAAGGTGAACCGCTTTTAGACCTCTTGATCTTTGCACTCATTTTGACTATCTCTGCTATCCCGGTTGCAATGCCTGCCGTTTTGACGGTTACTATGGCTTTAGGTGCACGTGTGCTTGCTACAAAAGAGGCTATTGTTACAAAACTCTCCGCCATAGAAGAGGCAGCCGGAATGGATATCTTGTGTTCTGATAAAACAGGAACACTTACACAAAATATTATGAGTTTGGCGGATCCTTATCTTGCCAATGACTACACGCAAGAGAAGTTAATGCTCTATGCTGCATATGCCAGTAAAAAAGAAAATCAAGACCCGATTGAAAAACCTATATTTGAGTATCTTGAAGCACATAAGCTCACTAAAGAGTTTCTCAAAGTAAAAATGAAAAAATTTATCCCTTTTGATCCTGTTCATAAAAAAACAGAGGGTGTCTTTAGTGATGATATGATCTATACAAAAGGTGCACCGCAAGTTATTATAGAACTTTGTTATACAGAGGAATTTGACAAAAAAGAGGCGTATAAGGCGGTAGAATCATTTGCTAAAAAAGGTTTTAGAACTTTAGGAGTAGGGTATAGACAAGAGGGTGAAGACAAGTACCATTTTGTAGGTCTTATTCCACTTTTTGATCCTCCGCGTGAAGATTCCAAGGAGGCTATTGCCGAGGCAAATGCCAAAGGTGTTTCTGTGAAGATGGTCACAGGAGACAATATCTCTGTGGCGAAGTATATCTCCGGTATTTTAGATATTGGACAGGATATAGAAGATATAAAAGAGCTCAAAGGACAAAGCACAAAAGAGTATGTTTTTCTCTCAGAAATTATTTCTCGTTCTATTTTAAAAACCTTACAAACTGAGATAGATGAGGATACACTAAACAAAGAGGTGAGCAAAATTGTCACTAATGTACAAAAAGAGCTGAATTCACAGCCTCTTCCTGCAGGAAGTGTCAAGCAACATGAGTCTGAAATAGTACAAATCATAGAAAAAGCCAATGGATTTGCGCAGGTATTTCCTGAGGATAAATACTTTATAGTAGATAAACTGCAAAAAGCAGACCATATAGTAGGTATGACGGGTGATGGTGTCAATGATGCACCGGCACTTAAAAAAGCAGACTGTGGTATCGCGGTGAGTGGTGCAACTGATGCGGCGCGCGCTGCTGCAGATATCGTTCTGATGGCTCCGGGTCTTCATGTCATAGTAGATGCGATAGAGCAAGCCCGTATAGTTTTTGAGCGAATGAAAAGTTATGTGGTGTATAGAATTGCAGAGACTGTTCGTATTTTAATGTTTATGACGCTTTCTATTGTTATGTTTGATTTTTATCCTATTACAGCTATTATGATTATTCTTTTGGCACTGCTGAATGATATTCCCATTATGACTATTGCCTATGATAATACAAAAGTAGAAAAAAAACCTGTACGCTGGGATATGAAACCTGTTTTTGTTCTTTCAACCTGGCTAGGTGTTGCCGGAGTTCTTAGCTCCTTTACTATTTTTTATATTACAATGGTTTATTTGAAGTCACACCCTGATACAGCAATGTATCTTCCAGAAGTTCCTTCATGGATTGATATGCATGATGAAGAATCGTTTTTAGGTTTTGTGCAAACACTCTTTTTTGTCAAGCTTATTATTGCAGGGCACTATACAATTTTTAATACACGTATAGCAGATTGGTTCTTTAAAAAACCCTATCCATCCTGGCCGCTTGTTTTAGCATCACTACTAACTGCACTTGCCGGTACAGCCATAGGGCTTTACAGTTTTGATCTCATGACTCGCATAAACTGGCAATGGGCACTTTTTCTGTGGGGTTATGTCAGTGTTTGGTTTGTTTTTAATGATTTTGTCAAAATACTTGTAATTCGATACTATAAAAAAAGATATGGGGAGGAAGCCTTATGAAAAATGAAAAAACTATTTTACCGTGGGAACATCCAAAACTTGAAGAAGAGGATCCGAAATCACTGAAGCTTATTAGGGCAATTATGAAAAGTCCCACATATATTATGGCTGAAAAAGATGCTGAGTTTATGGACTCTTATGAGGCTAGAGCCGTACGACTTGAACTTGATTACTTAAAAGCTGAACTCAAAATGAAAGAGCATGGGATCCAACATACTATTGTAGTTTTTGGAAGTGCACGTATCGTAGAGCGGGAAACTGCACTCAAAAGACTTGAAGCCATTGAAGTGATGATACGTAAAAAACCAAATGACAGAAGCCTCTTGAGAGAACTCTATATTGCAGAGCGCATGGTTGGCAAAAGTATATATTATGAAGATGCAAGAACATTTGGTCAGCTTGTGGGAAGCAGTGGAGAAACGGCTGAAGATTGTCGGGTGACACTTATGACAGGAGGCGGTCCCGGTATTATGGAAGCTGCAAACCGTGGTTCTTATGATGTTGGTGCAAAAAGTATAGGTCTCAACATAAAACTTCCCCATGAACAATTTCCAAATCCTTATATAACACCGGATCTGTGCTTTTTGTTTCACTACTTTGCCATAAGAAAGCTCCATTTTTTAAACCGTGCAAAAGCCCTTGTTGTGTACCCCGGTGGTTTTGGGACATTTGATGAACTCTTTGAGACATTGACGTTAATTCAAACAAAAAAAACAGATGAGATCCCTGTTGTATTGGTTGGAAAGAGTTATTGGGACAAAGCGATCGATTTTGAATTTTTAAAAGATGAGGGTGTCATAGCTCCAGATGATGTAGATATGCTGCACTTTGCAGATAATGCCCAAGAAGCATGGGAATATATCGTGTCTTGGCATAAAGAGAAAGAGAAACCTTTATTTGAAGAATTAAGAGAAAGGTTAAATGATGAATAAATTACTTGCACAAGAGATCTATTATTTGATGGTATTGGGGCGTAGGTTTGAATACGCTGCCAAAGAGAACTACATGAAAGGCAATATCTCAGGCTTTTTACATCTTGATATCGGTCAGGAGGCTTTGAGTGTCGGGGCTATGAAAGCTTTTGAGAAGGGGGATGTGTTTGCAACCTACCGTGAGCATGTTATGGCTATGACGCGTGGCATTGAGCCTCAAGCCGTGATGGCAGAACTCTTTGGCAAGGCAGAGGGTGTGAGTGGTGGTAAGGGTGGCAGTATGCACCTGTTTGAGCCCTCACGCTTTTTTTATGGCGG
>JALWLL010000092.1 GCA_026996295.1 Sulfurimonas sp. | reverse complement strand
TAGGGGATGTCAATGAAGCTCCTACTGCTACGGCAGAAGTTGTTAATGTAAATGAAGATTGCAGTATCAGTGGACAAATAAGTGCTTCTGATGTCGATGGAGACAACTTAACCTTTAGTGTGACATCCGGAAGTACTCTGCCGGAAGGTCTGATATTAAATACTGATGGAAGCTATACTTTTGATGCCAATAGTTATGATGATATAGATGCAGGTTCTACACAAACATTAGAGGTGCCAATTACTGTTAGTGACGGTAATGGACTTGAAACACAAACCACACTTACTATTAACATAAAGGGACAGAATAATGATCTCACTTATGTTAGTGAGAGTGCCGGCTACAGTAATGTTGTTGGTTACTACACAACCGATGCAGATGGAAATCCTGTTGTGGGAACTGTTGTTATAGATGATCAAAATGGAATGGTTAGTGGAACACATCTGGCAGATCTTGAGCCTGGAGATTATGACTTCTTTATCATTGCCGACGGTGCTGACCTTGTGAATGAAAACAGTAGCATAACATTTGATAATAGTGGTGAAAAACCTGTTCTGCTTATAGATGGTGAGCCATCAGCGAAACCGGTGTATTTTACTGAGCCTACTTTTAATCCTGATAATGCTGACCATTTTATATTTGAATCTGATGGGGAAGGTGGAACAATTATTAAGATAGAGGATCTTCCAAACTTGGGTGATGCTGATTTTAATGATGTTGTTATGCATACGAACTTCGAGATGACAGATAAGGTGATTCAAAATACTATGCCGACAACTACCAATGAGATACAGCTACTTGATCTAAATACAGATCCAAACACTCCACCACCATCCACCACTACAAACGTTGTGATCACACTTGATGTCTCAGGAAGTATGGATGATATGGTAACTGCTCCAGATGGCAGTAGAGTAACAAGACTCCAGCTAGCTCAAGATGGTTTGGCTGAGATGATTAACAACTATGAGTCTATGGGTGATGTTAATGTAAAGGTTGTAACTTTTAGCACAGATGCAACTGCAAGTGCTTGGATGAGTGCTACTGATGCTATTGCATTTTTAAACTCTCTGGAAGCCGGCGGAGGTACAAACTATGAAGATGCTGTATTTGAAACGTACAATAACTACGAAGAACCTCAAGCAGATCAAACTGTACTCTATTTTATCTCTGATGGTGAACCAACGATCGAGAACTATGCAGATACCGGAGAGGTGGCATTTGGAAGATGGGGAATTCCTTTAACAGATGGCGAAGAGGGCTATTTGGATCAGGATTATCAAGACGGATGGAATGATTTTGTAAACACTTATGTAGATAACCTCCATGTTGTTGCTTTGGGCGAAGGGATCACCAATACAGAATATTTGGATATTTTGGCAACTGCTGGCTCTACGGAGACAGAAATTGTGAATGATCTTTACTCTGTGGCAGCAGCGGTTATTACTGATAGTGTTTCTGGAAATGTACTTGATAATGTAAGTGGTGGCAATGGTGAGATCACTATTGATAGTATAGTTGTGGGTAGTGAAACCTATACGGCAGATACTTTCCCTGCTGAGGGTGTCACTACGGATGGTGGGGCTACGCTGACATTTGATTTTAGTACCGGTGAGTATGTATATACAGCTTCGGGTGACAACTTTACAGCTGATGTTACCGAGAGCTTTAGTGTCAATGTCTCTGATGTCGATGGAGATACAAGTAGTCTTGATGTAAGTTTGGTGGTTGATGCTGATGATGGAGCAACGCCAACAATCGATGGAAGCGGGGAGTTTGATACTCTTATTTTAGATGATGCAACCATCGACTTCTCATCATTAAGTGATGTTGTTTCTAATGTCGAGGCGATAGAACTCGCACAGGGTAATCAAAACATTACGTCATTGACACTGGATGATGTTTTAGATATGACAGATGAGAGTAACACACTTCGTATAGAGGGTGATGCAACAGACACGCTAAACCTTGATACAACGGCAGATGGTTCGGGTGAATGGACATTGGGAAGTAATATAATTACTGATTCAGATACAGGTGAAAGCTATCAGGAATATACCGGCATAGATAACAATGGAAACAACATTACTCTTGAGGTCAATACTCAAATTATTGTTGATGAAAGCTAGTCGTTAAAGTTTCAGAAGCACTTCTTTTGAAGTGCTTCCAAAGAGAAAAGATTATTTCAATAAAAGTACAAGGGAGAGACGATCATTCACATGAAGTTTAGAAAAAATGGAACTTATATGTGCTTTGACAGTCCTTGTTGTGATCCCCATTTTAGTGGCAATGGCATCATTTGTCAGACCTTGTAAAATCAAATAAAGTGTTTCTTTTTCTTTCTCAGAGAGCTTATTGTTTATAAGCTCGATGGAGTCTGGGTTTAGCTCTTTCTCTTTTGTTTGTGCGAGTGATGCTGTGAGCTCAGGGTAGGTCCATATATTTCCACTTGTAAGAGTTTGCAGCATCTGTTCGTAATGTACCTTTAACATACGTGAATTTCCGTACGCTTTTACCCCTCGATAAATAAGCATTTTTCCGGTTGCTATTTGGGGTACACTCTCTAAAATTGCTACATTTTTTGGAAGATTGTCTGATGAGATCCAGTTGTTTATCTCATTGGCTTTTGTATCATAATCAGCTACGATGAGAGATGAGGGCTCCTTATCAAGCTCGTGCTCCAAGTCCACAAGATCATAACATGCTACATGGGAGTGATCATCTCGTTTCTCCCACTCATCAAGTGTGGAGATGTCTGAGCTAAAAAGAAGTACTTTCATTTATCTCTCCGAAAAAACATACTGTTTTGATTTGATAATTGGTTTAAGAATATATTGCATAACTGTTTTCTTACCCGTAAGAATATCGACATTTACAGTCATACCTGGAATAATTTTCAGGGGATGCTCTTTTGTTCCCAAATGGTTTTTTTCAGTAACGATATGAATAATATAAAAAGTGTTGTCTTTTTTATCAGTTATGGTGTCTGGAGAAATGGAAACCACTTCACCCATAAGCCCTCCGTGAATAGCATAGTCATAGGCTGATATCTTTACTTTTGCTTTGGCTCCGGGATGAATAAACGCGATATCACTTGGTTTTATTTTCACTTCCAAGTAAAGCTTTTTACTCGTTGGAACGATCTCTACAAGATCATCTCCAGGTTTTATAACACCCCCTACAGTATTGACAAAGAGTTTTTGAACAATACCTTCAACAGGAGATTTCACCATCGTTCTCTCAACCTGATCGGTAAGTGCTACTTGTTGTGTTTGAAGTCTTGAGATCTCTGCAGTGACCTCATTTAACTCTTTTTTAGCATTATTGATAAAAAGTTGCTTGTTCTCTTCTCTTTTGTTTCTATACTCTTTTATGCTTGATGCGATTCTCGGCAGGGAAAGTTCTGTAGCTTCTATATCTTTTTCTATATCATTGGCTTCCCGTTTGAGCTTTAAAAAATCAACACGCGATTTGACTCCCTCTTGAACCATTGGTGCTGTCATAGATATCTCTTCTTGAACGAATTGCAATGATTTTTTTAAAGCTTTGATTTTTGCTTTTGCTTCTTTATATTCTTGTTTTCGTTGTTCGATTTGAGCAACGATGGCATTATCTTTTGCCTGAAATTCAAGTTTGTTTGAGTTGTAAAGTTGACGTGCCAGCTCCATCTGAGTTTTGAGTTCATGATCATTTGTAGCGATGAGTTTAAAAGGTTTTTGATTTGCTTCGGCATACAGACGTAGCCTTTTTGCCTGAAGTTCTTGAAACTTCATCTCATTTGTTTTTGAGCTAGAGACTGATTTGGCATTATTTATTTTTAAAATAACTTGACCTTTTTCAACCATTTGACCCTCTTTGACTAAAATAGCTTCAACGATCCCACCTTCCAGATTTTGAATGATCTGGTTATTTCCATAAGGGATCACCTTTCCATCACCTCTGGTTATCTCATCTATCTCAGCAAAAGAAGCCCAGAGAATCACTACAACAATTGTTAAAAGCCATATTTTTAGCACCATACTGACTTTAGAAGGGGTCTTCTCCAAAATAGCAGAACTAAGACTTTGCATATACTCATAGTCTGTTTTTGTATATTCTACAGGCTTATTTTTCTTGAACATTGTTCCCTCCGCCTTGTAGTTTTTTCAGTGCTTCCTCTTTTGGTGCATCTATGATAAGCTTGCCTTCGTTCATAACAATAACCCGTTCAACAAGTTTTAAAAGAGTCATTTTTTGTGTTACTATAATGGAAGTAACACCTTGTAGATGTGTTTGTAAATTTTGTAGAAGTTTTGCTTCTGTGTGTTGATCCATTGCATTGCTCGGCTCATCCATAAGCATAATAGGAGCATCGAGTAAAAATGCACGAGCGATTCCTATGCTTTGTCTTTGACCTCCTGAGAGTCCCTGACCACGCTCTCCCACAGGCATTTCATACCCTTTTGGGTGTTTTTTTATAAACTCATAGGTACCACTGATCTGTGAAGCTCGCAACATATGTGTATCACTTGCGTGCGTTGCTTTGTATGTGATATTGTCTTTGACAGTTCCGCGAAAGAGCGTTATATCTTGAGAAACATACGCTATGTTCTTTCTAAGATCCGCGGGGTCAATCTGTTTGATATCTATACCATCTATGAGAATCTGTCCTGAATCAACCTCATACAGACCCAGTATAAGTTTTTCAATTGTGCTTTTTCCAGAACCTATACGACCGATAATAGCTACATGCTCTCCCGGATTGATAGTAAAGGAAACATTTTTTATGGCAGGTACTTCTGCAGTCGGGTATGTAAATGTAACATCTACAAATTCAATTTTTCCACTAAATGCAGGACGCTCAACAAACTTTTTACCATCGGGTCTTTCACTTGGTTGTGAGATGATCTCATTGAGTGTTTCATAAGATGTTTTTGTATCCTCATAGTTTGTTAAAAGTGCAGCGACCTGACCCATAGGAGCCAAAGTTCTGGAAGTTAAAATAACAATAGCAATAAGCCCACCCATAGAGAGTTCAAAGTCTTGAATCAGGTAAACCCCATAGACTATAATCATCACGGTATTGAGTTGAATAAAGAGTTGTGTGATCGTTGGTATGGAAGCTGAAAGCAGTCTTGATTTTAAACTTTTCGTGGCAATTTCACCTGTTGATTCTTCCCACTTCCATTGCGTTTGGTTCAGTGTGCCAAGTGTTTTGAGTGTTTCTATATTATTGAGGGTCTCTATGAGAATAGAGTTCTTTTTCGCACTTGCTTCATGTGTGCTTTGTATAGATATCTTTAAAGGGTTTTTGATCAAGAAGGCATAGCCCAAAATCAACAGCATGGTTATGATCGGTATGATCACTATGCTACCGCCGATATACCAGATAACTGCTAAAAATATAATAGCAAAAGGAAGATCGATGATTGCTGTCATCGTGGCATTGGTCAAGAAATTTCGTATAGAATCAAAATCTTTTATGTTGTTTGAGAAAGAACCTACAGATGCAGGATGGTGCGCCATTTTCAAGTCAAGTATTTTTTCAAAAATAATAGAAGACATAATGACATCGCTTTTTTTAGCCGCAGTTTCAAGGAGATAGGTTCGGGTGAATTTTAAAAAAGCATCAATAATATAAACGATGATAACGCCTAAGGCAAAAAACCAAAGAGTCTCAATAGCATTGTTTGGAACAACTCTGTCATAGACATTCATGGTAAATAAAGGGGATGCCAAAACAAAAAGATTGATGAGCAAAGAGGCATAAAGTACATCTTTATAGATCGGAAGAGAAAGTTTTATGGTGCTCCAAAACCAGTGCTTCTGATTGAGATTGAGTGTTCTGGAGTTTTCATCGCTGTACTCAAAAGCTTTTTTGATCATAAAAGCATAACCGATATATTCATCTTCCAAGATATCAATATCAACCCAGTCGGCAATAGGCTCTTCAGCGGGCATGATGATCTTGGCTTTTGTTTTGTCCTTGTTAAAGCTTTCAAGTATGCAGGCACCCTGATTTGATAAAAGCAGTATCATCGGAAGCTGCAAGGGAGATATCTGGCGTAAAGGTTTTTTGACAAGACTTGACTTGAGACCTGCTTTTTTAGCGGCTCGTGAAAAAAGCCCTTTTGCATTGTTAATGGAGAAAAGTTCCGGAGACTCTTTGCCAGGTTCTATTGGTAACCCGGCAGTAAGAGCTTCTGCCGAGAATGGTTTATGATAAAGTTTTGTAAAGATTACCAAGCATTCAAGCAAGGAATCCATTTTTAAATTATCGGCACTTGTTATGAGCATTGATTGCCTTTAGAGTAACTATTTTTTTAATTTTTTGACTATTATATCTGCCCTGTTATTTAATGCAATTGAATCTTTGCTTTCATCACTGTACATAGGTGCTTCATCTGCATTTGCATACAGTGTTATGTTCTCTTCAAGTGCACCGGACTCGATCAGTTTTTCTTTGATCGTTTGTGCTCTTTCTTTAGAGAGGAGTATAAGAGTTTCATGTTTCATTTTGTTGTTTTCCACATTGCCCAGAATATCAAACTGTAGATTTGCAAAACCATAAGGCTCGATCTGTTCAATAAGAGCATTCAGTTTTTTCTCTCCATCTTCAGTGAGTGTTGCGGAATTATCTTGAAAGATAAAACCACTGTAGCGCTCTATACGTTGTACATCATCATATATATATTTGCACCCGTAGATATTACGCATTTTGTTTGGTAAAGAATTACTACACAGATCTTTATCATCAACGATCAGATCCTTGTCTCTGTCAAAATAAACAGGAAGCGCATCTTCATTTTTAGGTGTTTCACCATTGAGACCAACTGTTGCATAGACTATGTCACTCTCTTGTGTCACTGTGGAAACAAGTGTTCCAAGGGCATCAAGAATTCTGTACTTTGCAAAAAGTAGGCTGTATTGAGTATTGATGATCTGTGCTTTTGCACCGATAAAGTCATTTTGTGCAGATAAAAGATCAAGCAAAGAGCGGCGGCCAAGATCATACTCTTTTGCATAGAGTGTTAATGTTTTGAGTGCAAACTCTTTGTAAGATATAAGATGTTCTAGTTGATCACGGAGTTTTTCATTGGCAGACCATGAAAGGTTCAGCCCCTCAATAGTCTCACGACGCAGCTTGTTTTTCACCTGTACTTCTCTATGGATATTACTGACACTTTTTTGTCTTGCTGCCGTGTCAGCATAACCGTTAAAAAAGTTGTATGTCAAATATGCCATGGCACGAAAGCGGTTATCCGTTCCCTCAACAGCACTGAGGTTTTTGTTCATCGCTTGCGATATCTCTATATCAATAGAGGGATAAAATGGAGATTTACTCTCTTTGTAAGTCGCTTGTGCGAGTTTGATATTGTACTTGCTCACGAGTAAAGAGGGGTTGTTTTTTATGGCAAAACTTGCGGCTTCTTCCACACTTTGCGGAAGTGCAACATTGAGTACAGGTTTGCTCATCTCAGAAGGATCGAGATATCTTCCGAGAAGTTTTTGTAAGTTATATGTAGCATCTAAAAGGGTGTTTTCCTGAACAATGTAGTTTGATTTTGCCAGTGCTAAAGAGGCTTCGATTTTATTGACCTCAGAGAGGGTGGTAAGCCCCGCATCAAAAAGTTTTTTTACTTTTTGAAAAATCTCCTGATTGATATCAACATTTGCTTGTGCGTTTTCAAGTAGATCCTTGTTTTTCATCACCTGCAGATAGGCATCGACCGTTTTAAAAGAGGTGTCATTGACACTCTCAACATAGCTGTAGGCTGCTGCAATGGTTCTGTTTTTTTGTTGTTCTTCCTGATAGGTTGTCTCAAACCCCTTAAAAATATTTTGTGTAAACTTTAAGCTGTTTTGATACACGTCA
This sequence comes from Sulfurimonas sp., assembly GCA_026996295.1. Lineage (GTDB taxonomy): Bacteria > Campylobacterota > Campylobacteria > Campylobacterales > Sulfurimonadaceae > Sulfurimonas. The sequence goes on along the minus strand of JALWLL010000092.1, from coordinate 3,363 downwards.
AAATCAAAGTTTTCATTTCCTCGTGCGGGAGTATCTCTGTCTGTATGTTCATACCCGACACCAAGGTAAAGATCGAGCTTTGGATAGTAGCCTGATCTTGCAGCTGTGATATCCTCTTTTGTAGCATTGTAGTTTTTGAGTCTTTCTAAAATAATAGGGTTGGTAGATAAAACTTCATCTACAGTTGTTTTAAGATCCTGTGCATTAAGAGTTACGAAGAGTGATAGAGCCACTAATATTTTTGTTTTCATCTTTTTTCCTATATCCTTAATAAAGTTATTGTGAACTACTGAATAAGTTCAACTTCAATACGCCTGTTTTGCGCACGCCCCTCTTTGGTGGAGTTGTCCGCTATCGGATCTTCTTCACCCTTACCAATGGCTGTAAGTCTTGTTGGCTTAATGCCATAACGAACAAGAGCTTCTTTTACCGTGTTTGCCCGTCTTTGTGAAAGTACTTTGTTTTTATTTGCATCACCTACACTGTCCGTATAGCCGTAAATAATCACATCATACCCTTTGTTCTCTTTTAAAAAGAGTGCAAAGTACTGAAGATCATTAATAATCGAATCGGTAATGTTATACTTAGCACTTGCAAAATGAACACGCAGTGTTGCGGTTTGGGGGCATCCATAGCCATCAACCATAAAATCTTTTGAAGTATTTGGACACTGATCTTTGGAATCGACGACACCATCATCATCACTGTCAACTTCACATCCTCGGTAGTCTACTTCTATCCCTTTTTTGGTGCTTGGACATTTATCATCTTCATCAGGAACACCATCTTTATCGGAGTCTTTTTTTATAAGACAGCCATATTTGTCAACTTTTTCACCCGGAGGTGTATTTGGGCATTTGTCTCCGCCATCGTACACACCATCGCCATCTTTGTCAAAAACTTCAATTTGTGGTACTTCACATTTTTTTACTTCAGGTGGAGCTTCCTCAACCGCAATGGGCTGGATATATTGAAATTCTTTTATTTTTTGAGAAGCTGTATTGTCGGTGTTGTGCTCAAGAGTTTCATTTGCATTGAGCATTGTCAGTACAACGAAAGAAGTTACGAATAGAATATATTTCATGTTAAAATATAATTTCCTTTAGGGGTTTAAAATTTTTGTATGTGATTATAGCAAAGAAAAACGGGATTGGTGAATAAAGTTTCTTATTTACTGATAAATGTATGATAAAAGTCAAAAAGTGATACAAATCTAAATCTCTTGCAGTATCAGAATATCTAATACTCTAAAATATTGAAGCTAAGTTCTTTAGCTCTCTAAATAGCAATTATGATATAATCTCATCCATTATAAAACTAGGGAAAAGTGCACCATGCTTTCATCGGATGTCAGTGATATTTTAAATAACAAAGATAAACTTCTAACCCAAATCTATTTTGATCTGCAAAGATATTTCGAAGACAAATACGGCAATGATACGGTTGTGTTTATGGAGATTGGAACATTCTTTGAGGTGTATGAAGTCAACAATGATGAAGAGCAGATAGGCAAAGCAAAAGAGATCGCAGAGCTTCTCAATATCCAACTTACAAAGAAAAATAAAAGTATCATTGAAAACTCTGATAAAAATCCACTCCTAGCAGGTGTCCCCGCAGTCTCTTTTGAGCGCTATCTCAATCGTCTCATTGCAGAGCAAAAATATACTGTTATCGTAGTGAAACAAAAAGGGAACCCGCCAAAGATCAGCCGCTATATTGCTCAAATTGTCTCACCTGGGACAAATTTTGATCATATAGTTGATAATGATGATAACTATATAGTTTCTATCTTAGCGGATAAACATAGAGGTATATATACCATCGGTTATTCGGCTATAGATGTAACAACAGGGAAAACATGGCTCTATGAAACGCATGGAACAAGTGAAGATCCCGCTTATGCGCTTGATGAAGTCTTTAACCTTTTGAATGTGCATAGAACAAGCGAGGTGGTGGTTACATTTTTAGACGGCATTGATGATCAGCGTCATGTTATGCAGTATCTTGAGATCCCTGAGCACTACCACTACTCTGTTAACAACCAAAGACCACGCATAGATTTTCAAAACGAGCTTTTTAAAGAGGTATATCAGATCCAGTCACTACTCTCACCCATAGAACACCTCGATCTTGAGCGAAGTCCTATGATCACGGAAGCTTTGGCGATACTGATCAACTTTGTAATCGAACATGATTACCATATAGTGCAAAAGATGTCGATGCCGCGTATCATCGACAATCGTCGTTTTATGTACCTTGGCAACAATGCTTTAGAGCAGATGGGGATCATCTCCAAAGATACCAAAGAGTTTACACTTCTTAAAATGATGGATAAGAGCTCAACAGCTATAGGCAGACGGCTTCTCAAAGAAAGACTCTTAAACCCCATAATGGACAAAGATGAACTGCAACGTCGTTATAACCTTATAGAGAGGGTCTCTTCTCATGTCAGATATCTCGATGAGATGATGCGGGGAGTTTATGATCTTGAGAGGCTTTCACGCCGTTTAAATCTTGGTCGCCTGCACCCTTTTGAGATGAATCATATCTATGACTCGATGCTCAGTGTAAAAGAGTTGATGCTTTATGTAAAAAAACACAAGATTCAAAAAACTCCGTTCCATGAGAGTGAAGTGGATGAATTTTTACGTGATATTCAAAAAACGATCGATCTTGATATATCAAGACGCTTTACAAATGCAACGGTGGATGAAAATTTTTTGATGAATGGTGTCGATGAGACCATAGACACACTTGTAAAAGAGAATGCCGTGATGCTGATAGCTTTTGAAGATATCATGAAAAAGATCGAAACCCTTTTAGAAGATGCCAATGCAAGCGGTGTAAAAAGTTTAGTGACATTGGGTCTTTTGGAAAAAGAGGGTTATTATATATCACTCTCAAAAAACAGATTTTCCCTTATAGAGAATGCCTTTAAAAAAGATGAAGAGCTTTGCAAATTCAACATAAAAAAATTGACCAACAATGTCAAGATCACTTCTGCTTTTACAGATGAACTCTCAGATAGAATCATGAAAAACAGAAGAAAGATCGTAGTGCTTGTCAAAGAAAAATATATACAGCTACAGTCTCTTTTTGAGAGACGCTACTCACTTTTATTTGACAGGGTGATCTCATATGTTGCAGATCTTGATGTGGGGGTAAGCTCTTCTAAGATTGCTCAAACCTATAAACATTCACGCCCAATGATTGTAGAAGCTAAAGATGATGAGAATTTTATGCAGATCATGCAACTGCGTCACCCGCTCATAGAGATACAGGAGCGTGGCGGCATCTATGTTCCAAATGATATCGTTATGGGAACAAGAGAGTATATGGATCTGCCACACCCTGAAACGGTGA
>JALWLL010000091.1 GCA_026996295.1 Sulfurimonas sp. | reverse complement strand
TATGAAAAAAGTTTTGTGTGCAACATATGAGGGTATAGATGCAAAAGTGGTTCAAGTTGAGTCCACCCTAACCAAAGGCTTACCCTCTTTTAGCATCGTTGGCATGGCAAGCGCATCTATCACAGAAGCAAAAGAGCGGGTGAAATCGGCACTTTTATGTAATGATTTTTCTTTTCCTCCAAAGCGTATAACCATTAACCTAGCCCCAAGTGATGTAAAAAAAGAGGGAAGTCAGTTTGATCTGAGTATAGCACTTCTCATAGCTTCAAGTGAGATCGAAGATGATCTCAGTGAGTGGTTTGTTTTTGGTGAATTGGGACTCAACGGGGATGTAAAAGAAAATGTGCACCTTTACCCGCTTCTACTTTCTCTTGCAAATCAAAATATTATAAAAAAAGCTATCGTTCCTTATGCAGCTTTAGAGAAGTTGTTAAAAATTCCAAACATAGAATTTTATGGTGTTAAAAATTTGCAAGAAGCGATTGAGTTGCTGAAAAATAAGGAGCATCTTACTCCCACTTCCCAAGCATCGCAAATAGAGTACCCTTTTTATGAACTAGAGGGGGAAAGGTTTTACTACACCAAAGAGTATCTATATGACTTTATTGATGTTAAAGGTCAGGAGGTGGCAAAACGCGCGGCACTTATAGCTGCAGCAGGTTTTCATAACATACTTTTTGAGGGAAGTCCCGGCTGTGGTAAAAGTATGATAGCGCAACGTCTGCGCTATATACTTCCACCCATGCGAACAGATGAGATCTTAGAAACGGCAAAACTGCAGGTCCTGGATATGGATGAACCGAATTTTAAGCCACACAGAAATATGCGCTCACCACACCATTCATCTACACTAGCGAGTATCTTTGGCGGCGGCTCTTTTAGAGCACAGATAGGAGAGGTGGGTCTTGCACACAGGGGTTTGCTTTTTTTCGATGAGCTGCCACACTTCTCAAAGAGTATCCTTGAAGCACTTCGCGAACCTATGCAGGATAATAAAATACGGATCTCTCGTGTCAATGCAAAAGTGGAGTATCCGAGTGATTTTCTTTTTGTCGCAGCGATGAACCCCTGTAAATGCGGAAACCTTTTAGATGAAAACAAAGAGTGCAGATGCAATGAGCTTGAAATTCAGCGCTATAAAAACAGACTTTCTGATCCCTTTTTAGACAGAATAGATCTTAATGTTGTTATGCAAAATGTTAACTCCCAAGACACAGCAAGCTACTCATCCAAACAACTTCACAAAAAGGTGGTTGAGGCACATATATTTGCACATCAAAGGGGGCAAAAAAAGTTCAATGCAAAGCTTGATGATCTGGAACTTGAAGATTTTTGTATCATGGATAGGGATGCGCAAGAAACACTTGAAATTGCTACTGAGCGATTTTCATTATCGTTTAGAAGTATAAAAAAAGTTCAAAAAGTGAGTCGAACTATAGCTGATCTTGAGGGTAGTCACAGCATAAAAAAAGAGCATCTTCTAGAAGCTCTTAGTTATAGAAGACGCTAGACATTGTAATATGTAGCATTTGGATGGTGCACTACCAAAGCAGAAGTTGACTGTTCCGGATGGATCTGAAATGTCTCACTGAGTTCTATACCGAACTCTTCAGGCTTGAGAAGATCAAACAGGGGACGGTTAAGTTCTAGATCAGGACAAGCTGCATACCCAAAAGAGTAGCGTGCTCCTCGATATTTGTTCATTTGCACATCACTGAGTTTGCTTCCTTCCCCCTCGCTTATATTAAGATCAAGCCTTATCTGTTTATGGGCTATTTCAGCGAGTGCCTCAGCGAGTTCAACCCCTAAACCGTGAAACTGATAATACTCAGTATAATCACCACGCTCATAGATCTCACGCTCTACCTCAGAGAGCTTTTCGCCTGCACTTACACAGGTAAGCGCTATAACATCATGTCTTTGCGAGTGGAAAAAGTCACTCAAAGCACGGTGTGGCTTTTTAGACTGTCTTGGAAAAGTAAACTGCTTGATCGCTCGACCCATTACCTGCTCTAAAGGTTCGCGGTTTACTTCGCTTTGTGAATGATACCCCTCGCTCTCATCAAAAATCAGCAAAGTGTTGTCATCGCTCCGGCACGGCCAGTATCCATAAAGAATAGTGGGCTCAAAAAGCCCCTCATCCAAAAATCTTGCTTTGAGCTTTTCATAGGCGGGCCAAACTACTTCGTCAAGTTGTTTTTGATACGCTTCTTTACTCATCCCTTTAGAGGTGTATCCCCAGCGTGATTTAAAAAGAAGTTTATGATTGATCCAATCAAATGCCATCTCCACTTGTTGGGGAGTGAGTTTCAACTCTCGTCTTCCCCAAAATGGAGGGGTAGGAATATCTATATCACGTGAGGGCATTTTTATCTCAGAAAAAGGTGGAATAATCACCTCTTTTTTTTCTTTTGTTGCTTTTTCCTGTGTATCTTTGCCGTGTAGATCGGTGTCAAAGTTTCCTGCTTCTATGCGGCTCATAGCGGTTACCCCGTCAAAAGCATCTTTACAGTAAAAGATCGGTCCATCATAAGCAGGGCGACAAAAATCATCGATAAAACTACGGGTGAGAGCAGCTCCCCCTAGCAGTATAGGTATTGTAACCCCTTGTGCTTTAAGGGTTTCGAGGTTTTCTTTCATCACCTGCGTCGATTTTACAAGGAGTCCACTCATCCCAAGTGCACTGATATGTCCATCTTTCATTGCCTGCAAGAAGCTCTCAAGCTCCACCTTGATTCCAAGATTGACAACTTTAAAGCCGTTATTTGAGAGGATAATATCTACAAGGTTTTTTCCAACATCATGAACATCGCCCTTGACGGTGCCAAGTGCAAGAGTGGTATCGACCTCTTTTTCAACTTTTGGCAAATAAGGGTTGAGATGATCGACTGTTTTTTTCATGGTCTCAGCTGATTGAAGCACAAAAGGAAGCTGCATCTGTCCAGATCCAAAAAGTTCCCCTACTACTTTCATCGCATCTATAAGTATCTCATTGACTATCTTCTCGGGAGCGATACGGTGGCGAACCTCTTCGACAAGGGGTATCATCCTCTCTTTGTCACCATCCATAAGAAGCTTGGCAATCTTTTGCTCATCACTCATTGCCAGATACTCTGCATCATCTGCCTCTGTATCAATAGCTTCTTTGGTGCTAAAATGCTCAATAAACTCAAAAAGTGGTTCCTCTGTACGGTTAAAGATGAGGTTGTTACAAACTTCCTGATCCTCTTTGCTTATTTTATTTATGGGGATAATATGTTTTACATTGATGATGACTGAGGTCAGTCCTGCTTCCAAACAGTGGTGCAGGAACATGGAATTGAGATATGGTCTTGCATCTTTATCAAGTCCAAAAGAGATGTTTGAGAGTCCAAGTGTGGTTCCCACTTCCGGATGTCTTTTTCTAAGTTCACGAATAGCTTCAATGGTGTTGATGCCGGCATCAAGATACTCCTCATCACCGCTTCCAAGCGTAAAGGTTAGCACATCAAAAACAAGATCCTCTTTTTTGAGTCCATGGCGTGAAGTTGCAAGTTCAATGATGCGTTGGGCAACTTCAAGTTTATGCTCTACGGTTTTTGCCATACCAACTTCATCGATCGTAAGACATACCAGTGCGGTTCCAAATTTTTTAGCAAGTGCACACACCTCGTCAAATTTTTCTTCACCGTCTTCAAGGTTTACAGAGTTGAGTATGGGGCGGCCACCAATATTTTTAAGTGCGGTTTCAAGCCCTTTGACCTGCGTGGAATCAGGCATAAGCGGTATAGAGATTTTTTGGTTGTACATCCCCATAACTGCGTTCATATCTTTGGTCTCATCACGTCCTGCAAAGCCGACATTGACATCTATCACATGGGCACCCGCCCGAACCTGCTGTTGAGCAACCGAGAGGGTTCCCTCATAATCTTCTGCCAAAAGCAGTTCACGAAATGCTTTAGAACCTGTAGCATTACTTCTCTCACCCATAAGAAGCGGAGCCGGCTCTTGCATAAGGGGCACTGTTGAGAAAAGTGAAGCAAGAGAGTTCTCTACACTTCCAGAAGGGGGTTTTGGTGTTATGTTGTGTGTGCTATCAACTAGTGCGCGGATATGTTGAGGCGTTGTACCGCAACATCCACCAAGAAAACTGACACCGTCATAGTTTAAAAACTCACGTTGCTTCTGTGTGAACTCATCGGGTCCCATCGGATAATAGGTGTAGCCACCACGGTTTTGTGGAAGTCCCGCATTTGCATGGATGCTTATGGGTTTATGCCATAGTTGGCTCAATGTTTTTACATGTTTGAGTACCTGCTCAGGTCCTGTTCCACAGTTAAATCCAAGGCTCAAGATATCAAAAGGCTCAAGTATGGTAGTAATGGTCGCAGCATCTGTTCCTATGAGCATAGTTCCGCTAAGTTCTATGGTAACAGAGACCATGATAGGAATGTGCACTCCTTTTCGTTTGTTCGCTTCCTCGCAGGCATGGAGTGCTGCTTTGATTTGGAGGGGATCCTGGCAGGTCTCAAGTAGGAAAATATCTACCCCGCCATCGATAAGGGCTTCACAAAACTGGGTGTAACCTTCAAACATTTCATCATAAGTGATATGTCCAAGTGATGGCAGTTTTGTTCCGGGACCTACTGAGCCTAAAACAAAACGTGGCTGCTGCGGTGTTGAGAACTTTTCACATGCTTGTTTTACCAACGCTGCACCGGCATGGGTGAGTTCATATGCTCGATGGCCGATTTGATACTCATCGAGCACCCAAGAAAAGGAACCAAAAGTGTTTGTTGTTATAAAATCAGCTCCAGATTTGAGATAAGCGTGAAAAATCTCACTTAAAACATCAGGTGCTGTTACGTTTAGTAACTCATTGCACCCTTCGTTTCCCTCCCAAGCCTCTTTTGGAATCTTATCATCACGTTGTTGCAGTTGCGTTCCCATAGCCCCATCAATGATAAGGGGGCGTTTTTTGATGGTTTCTAAGATGTACTCTTGTGTTGTCATATAGAAAATCTTTTATGTGAAAATAAATAAGGTGAATTTTAACGAAAAGGAGCATAAGAAACGCTTTTTATTTGTTTAGCACTTTTTAGTTTCAGAAACATAGAGATGAAATTTAAAATTTGATATCTTTATGATACAATTTGAAAAGAAAATTTTTATTAGATAAGGTTATTTGTAGGGGGGGGGAGGAAACTCATGTTAGATAATATGTCCATAAAGATAAAGATGGCATTGATGGTATTTATACCTATGGTTGTGATATTTATTTTGGTAAGTATGATAAGCTATGACAATTACAAAAAAACACAAGAGCTAAGAAATATAGAAGAGATGACGATTTTAGCTACAAAAATAGGTGCTATGATCCATAATACACAAAAAGAGAGGGGTGCTTCCGCCGGTTTTATCGGTTCACAGGGAAAAAAGTTTGCTAAAACACTTTTGGAGATTAGAAAAGATACAGACAAAACAAGAGCAGAGATGGAGGCGTTTTATAAAACTGTAGATTTCAGCAAGTATCCAAAATCTATGGGTGAGCAGATGCAAGATGCTATGCAAAGGCTCTCAAAGCTCAGTAGCGTCAGAACTAAAGTGAGTGCTCTAGAATATAGTGTTCCTCAGACTGTAGGTTATTATACACCGCTTAATGGAGCATTTTTAGATACTGTGGCATATATAGCTAAAATGAGTTCCGATCAAAAAATGAGCACTGCTTTAAATGCTTTTGTTAATTTTTTGTACTCAAAAGAGAGAGCGGGGATAGAGAGAGCCGTTATGACGGGAACCTTTGCCAAAGATATGTTTCCTCCGGGATTTTATGCAAAATTCATTAAGCTGATGGTTGAGCAAGATACCTATATGGGTAGATTTTTATTTTTAGCGACACCGCAAAATGCTGCATTTTATAAAAACACCCTAGTGGGCAAGCCTGTTGAAGAGGTAGCAAGAATGAGACAAATTGCACTCGATCGAATAAATGGTGGCTTTGGAGTCGATGCTTCTTACTGGTTTGAGACCATAACACAAAAAATAAATCTGCTGAAAAAAGTGGAAGAACACCTTTCTGGTTCTATTTTAGAGTTGATCATCCATTTAGAGAGCACAGCAAAAAGAAATATGATAGTGAGTATTTCAGTAAATATGCTTGTGATGATTTTTGTTATATTTTTTGGTTATATAGTTTCTCGTAATTTGACACAAAGAATCTCTTTGTTTAAAAAAGAGCTTGATGATATTGTTGCTTCAAAAGACTTCTCAAAACGTATAAGTGTAAGGGGCAATGATGAGATAGCATCTATTCAAAGTGCGGCAAATCATACTATTGAAGTCGCTTATGAAGCGATAGTACAAGCAAATAATGCCTTAGAAGAATCAAAAAAACATGCCCAGGAGAGTGCTGAGCAGTTAGAAAAAAACAGATTGACACTTGCTTTGACAGCCTTACTTACAGATGGTGCATCAGAGGGTCTTAGTGATGTGCAAAAGGGTATCTCCAATAACATGGAAGCACTCAACACGATTAATGAGAAAAGTTCTCAAACAGAGCAGGTCGTGAGTGATGTCAAACAATCAACAGCAACCATGGGGAGTTCTTTGGAAAGTATTTCTCAGAAAATGGCTGAAAGTCAAGAAAATTCACAACAGCTTAACAATAGTGTTAATGAAATTACAAATGTGATTGCATTGATCAAAGATATTTCAGATCAGACGAATCTACTTGCACTCAATGCTGCGATAGAAGCGGCTCGTGCAGGGGAGCATGGACGCGGTTTTGCCGTTGTGGCCGATGAGGTGAGAAAATTGGCAGAGCGTACGCAAAAGGCAACGAGTGAGGTTGAAGTCAACATAAACCTGCTCAAACAAAACTCCTCTGCTATGCAGGAGTTTTCTGAGCAGATGGGAGCAGAGGTTACAACTTCATTGGAAAAACTTGATGAATTCAACAGTAGTCTTTATGCGCTCGTGGAGAGTTCCCATGAGATACAGAACTCAAATATAAAAATATCGCATGAGCTTTTTGTCAATCTTGCTAAGATTGATCACACCGTGTACAAGCTTTCAGGTTACGAAACGGTCTTTAAAAATAAAAGGGACCAGCACTTCTCAACATCTACAGAGTGTAGATTTGGTCAATGGTACAGCGGTGAAGGTAAAGCAGTATTTGCATCAACCTCAGCATATAAACAAGTCGATAAACCTCATAAAGAGGTGCATGAAAGCATGAGAGAACTTCCAAAGTATGTAAATAGTGGTTCTTTAGAGAATGCCGATAAGATTATTAATCTTTTTGAGAGAACAGAAAAAAGCTCAAAAGAGCTCTTTATCGTTTTAGATAAAATGCTTGAAGAGTATAGATAAAAAAAGTTTATGGTATAATTATTTCGTGATAAAATTATGATAAAGGGGAATGTATGATAAAAAAAATATTGGCAACATCATTTGTATGTGCAGGTTTAATTTTTAGCGGATGTGGAGAGAGTGATGCTGAATCTCAGCTTGAAATACAGCAGATGCTTGATGATGGTGATTATCTGGGTGTAATCGCAAGACTGGAAGGTAGTGCAGATACACAAAGTGAATATATAGCTTTGGGTTCCGCATATATGGGAGCAGCAGGCTTGAGTCTTTCTGACCTTATAACGATTATCGCAGATAGTAATGATAATAATGATAGTGATGCTTTTGCAAGTTTTGCCAACAGTGTTGATGAAAAAACGGCAAGTAATCCTAAGGCGTTAGAATATCTTGGAAAATCGAGTGATGCTTATAAACAAGTTGTGGGTGATGCCTGTAGCGACACCAATGCAACCTTAACCGATTCTCAAAGAGATATATGTTTATACACAGGACTCTCAGAGAGTATGCGAGCTACAGTTACCCTTGGTTACCTTGGAGATGTGGCGAGTTTGGCAGATAACACAAGTGATGATGAGCTGACAGCTTCAGCATGTGCGATGCAGTATGCTTATGATGGCACTGTCCCTGCAGAGTGTACAAAGGGAGTTGACTCCGATGTGACTTTTGTTGAGAGTAACAGCACATACACAACATTTTTTATGACAGTAAACGGTAACTCATTTGATTACTTAAAAACAACATTTACTCCGGGTTCTACTGTTATCACAAATGGATACTGTCCTCTTGATAGTTTTGCAGATAGAAATACCACTATGACTTTTGATACAAAAGCGCCAGGTTATTATGTGTGCCCTGTTGATGAAACGGGAGATCAGAACCTTACTACAGAAGTACTTTTGGTGGATATCCTCAATGGTGGATTTGATGCTGTTATTGCCGGCGTAGGTGGTACAGGCAGTGATTTGGCGAGTGATATTGATAATTTTAAATCAGAGATCAATCAGGATGCAAATGAAACAATCACTATCGATGATATCATCAACTATATCAATACACAAAACTAACAGGAGTGCAGGCAATGAATACAAAAACAAAAAAAATTATATCTTTGGCACTTCTTGGTGCAACAACTTCGCTCATGGCAATGTATGGTGAGCATGCCTATCTTTACAAAGATCCTAGAATCATGGCGATGGGAGGTGCAAATGTTGCAGTTGGCGGCTACTCAACCTCTGTTTTTTCAAACCCTGCCGGTCTTGCGAGTATAAAAAAAGAGCATGGATTTGTTGTTGATTTGTTGGGTATCGGTGTCTCTTCAAGCGAGAAAACACAAACCTTTGTAGATGATATCAACACCGCTTCAGACAGTGGTGACGATGCGGAAGTGGTTGCCGTGCTTCAAGAGTATGCAGGGGATTATTTTCACATAGGTGTTGATAACTATAGTGCGCTATCTAAAAACTCTGATGCGTTTGCATGGAGCATAGGTATTTTGGCTGCGGCAGATATAAACTATGTCACACATGCTAACGGTAGTTCCAACGGTGGTCTTTTGGAGACATCATCACGTGTATATGGTGGAGTTGTTTTAGGTTTCGCAAAACCATACCATACAAAAATAGGCCGTTTGGATGTTGGTTTGGGTTTAAAATATATCCAACAAACATCGTACGAGGGTGCCTTGGGTGTAAGTGAGCTGACCAATGGTGACGATATAGGAGAGCAGCTGCGAGATAAGTATGAAGAAACATCTTCAGGTATGGGGCTGGATATCGGTGTAAAATACTACCCGTTTCAAGGGAGCTCTTGGAATCCTGCACTCGGTCTGAGTATTTTAAACATTGGACCTATGGATATGGATGATAATTACGGCGGGCAACCTATGACTGTAAATATTGGCGCATCGATCTCTCCTGATGTTGATTATGTTGACAAGCTTGTTATCGCTGTTGATTATGTTGACCTGTTTGAAGCAAACAAAGTTCGTCTGTATGAGTATAACGATGAGGGTAATGTTGTCAAGTACACAGACTACAGTGAGTCTGACTTTACAAAGAGACTGCGCCTGGGTGTAAATGTTGGACTTATTGATTCCACATACTTCTCAACTGCCATAAGTGGCGGGTTGTATCAGGGTGCTTATACGGCAGGGATCGATTTGGAACTTACACTGCTCAAACTCAACTTTGCAACATACCAGGAACAAGTGGGTACAGGCAGTGTCGATATCCCGGATAGAAGATATATGGCTAAGCTAAGTATTGGGTGGTAGCAGATACAAATACAATGCATAATAGTTTATGCATTGTATTATAAAAATCATAATTTATATTAATTTTGACGAAATAAAGCAAAAAATACTTGACTTATATCGTCAGTAAATAGTATAATGACGATGAAATTCACATAAGAGAGAGGTTTAGTCGTTATTATGGTACTTGCTTATATACGTCCAGATAAACATTTTGATGCTATACATGAACAGCTTCAGCTGATCAATGCATATGCATTGTCAAACAACCTACAAATAGATGATGAATTTATCGATCAAACTTCACAAAACAAACGTTTAGCACAAAGACCTGATGTTGCAGAATATTTTCGTCAACATGTCGGAAGTACACTTCTGATTTCAGATGTCTGGGTACTGAGTACTGATATGGAAGATATTATTCAAATGATTAGTTGTTTATTGAAAAATGAGTATACTGTTCATTTTATAAAACAATCTATTACAATATCTCCTCAGAGCAATGTGATGTTGGTTTTGAGTTTGATCGATCAGTTTCGTCAAACTATACAGAACGAATCAAAAAAAGTTGTCGGCAGACCAAAAGGAAGTAGATCAAACTCCAAATTTGATAAATATATCAATGAGATCATTGGATATATAAAAGAGAAAAAAAGTGTGAGTGAGATGGCTAGGCTTTTGAATGTGAGCAGAAGTTCATTGAAAGATTATATAGAATCAAGAGAACTTAAACAGGTTGCACACGGCTCATTACTGCCGGAACTGCCAAAAAATACGCAAAAAGATGTAATTGACAAAATTACATGTCCAGAATAACAAAAATATAACGGGAGAGAAAAATTAATGAGTGCAGAGAAAAAAAAGGGGTTTAAGATCCCAACTCCATGGAGAGTGAAACGCTATTACTTATATGCATTTGTCACAGTAGTTGCATTGGTCTTGCCATGGATTACGGTGAATGGAAATCATTTTTTCCTTTTAAGTTTTGATAAGCTTAAGCTTCATCTTGCTTTTGTACAGTTTGATATGCAAGAGCTTTACCTGATGCCATTTTTACTTATGATTATGTTCTTGGGTATTTTTGGTATGACGGTTATGGGTGGGCGTGTGTTTTGTGGATGGGTGTGTCCCCAAACAACATTTCGTGTCATCTATCGTGATCTTATTGAGACAAAACTTTTAAAACTTCGTAAACGCATTAAAAATAAACAGCAAGAGCCCGATATGAGCAAGCCTGAAAATAAGGTGAAAAAAGCTATTGCCATCCTTTTGTGGACCATTCTGGCACTTATTGCAGCTGCTGACTTTTTATGGTACTTTGTTCCGCCTGAAGATTTCTTTGCGTATTTGTCAAATCCGACTGAACACTGGACGCTGATAGGCTCTATTATCGGAATTGCGGCATTTTTAATATACGACATCGTTTTTTTAAAGGAGAATTTTTGTATCTATGTATGTCCATACTCAAGAGTCCAGTCTGTTTTGTATGATGAACACACTGTTATGGCACTATATAACCCACACAGAGGGGGACATATCTATGATGAACATAAACATAAACAGTTCACAAAACAAAAAGATCTTCAAGCGGTTGAGCCAAATGCCGAGTGTACAGCATGTGAGTCTTGTGTGACTGTATGTCCGACCCATATCGATATTCGTAAGGGGCTTCAGCTTGAGTGTATCAACTGTTTAGAGTGTGTTGATGCCTGTACAACGGTTATGGGAAAACTCGGTAAACCTTCTCTTATTACTTGGTCAAGTGATTATGAGATCATAGACCAAAAAGGAAAAACAAAATATTTTCGCCCTAAAGTTCTTGCTTATATTGCTCTACTTGTTGGTCTTGCGGTTATTTTGGGGATGATGGGAAGTACAAAAGAGCATATGCTTTTAAATATCAACAAAGAAAACCGTTTATATGCTGTGAAGAAGATGCCAGACGGCAGAGTTCGTGTGGATAATGCGTATGAGTTCTTACTTCAAAATACTGAAAATGAAAAACATAAGTATTATTTTGAGGTTATTCTGCCAAAAGATATCAACGGAACGATTGAGATCGCAAAACCTTCCAGAGCGTTTACGGCCGTACCTGGAATCAAAAAGAAAAAGATCGTAGTGCTTCGAACATATGATATGCTGGCAAACGACGACAGACACGATACGATTATTCCGATCACTATTCGTGCATATGCTTTAGATCATGAAGATACAATCGTTGTTTTTAGAAAATCAACATTTACTTTCCCAAGAGCAGATATCATTAAAAACGCAAAATAGTTTATCAATCCGGCATATGCCGGATTTGCAGGTAAAAAAATCTAACCCTCTTTTAAAAGACAATAGTGTAAACTTACAAAACAAGTGTTACGGAGTTTATTTTGTTAAAAAAAATTCAAAAAATCATATTGTATATGGTACTGCTTTACGCTATATTGGGCTTTTTTGTACTTCCTTATGTGTTAAAATCTCAGATTGTCAGCGGAGTTTCTGAGCAAACAAAAGCAAATATTAGCATAGAAGATATATATTTTAACCCCTTTACTTTTGGACTTAAAGTCTCTGGAATCGATTTGTACTCAAGAGAACAACAGCATTTACTGTCTGTCAAATCTTTAACGCTTAATCTTGAAGTGCTTTCTCTTTTACGCTCAGCTATCCATGTAAAAAGTTTTGTTGTACAAGAGCCGAAAATATCGCTGATCTACAATAAAGACAAAACATTGAACTTTACTCAAATTCTCAAAGAGAACAACACTTCAGAAGATACACAAAAGACACAAACCACAAAACTTCCACGGATCATTTTAGACAGGGTGGCCATAGTAGATGGGGTGCTTAGGTACGAAGACTATACTCATAAAAGCAAGTTTGATTTTTCATTTGAGCGTATAGGGTTTGAGCTTCAAAATATTGATACGGATGACTTTAACGGCAGTGATAGCTCTTTGAGGTTGTATTCAGCTTTGGGTGATGGCGGCTTTGTGGATCTGAAAAGTAAGATCACAGGGGTTGCTCCATTTAAGATGGAGGGCAGCCTGAATTTTGAAGCGAGTAAACTTTACACACAATGGAGGTATTTGCAAGATTCTTTAAAACTTGAAATAGCTGATGGAAAACTCTCTTTTTACACGGACTATAGTTTCAATATGGATGAGCTCAATGCTACAAAAATAGAAAATCTTACACTCTATTTGGAGAAACTCAGAATCAAGCCAAAAGATAAATATAAAGATATCTTAAATCTTAAAAGTTTTTACCTCTACAACACAACAATTATGCCAATGCTTCAAGATGTTCATATAGGCACAATCGCTTTGGATGCTTTATCTGTGAAAGTAAAAAGAGATACCAATCACACGATAGACTGGGTGGAGTATTTAAAAAATGAAGAGAGCGTACAGCAAAGTGAGCAAACACAACAAAAGCAAGCTTCTGAGGGTAATACTTCAAATCCATGGAAAGTGCTTGTTGATGATATCGCACTAGAGAATATACAGGTAGATTTTTATGATAAGGGGGTTAGTCCTGAGGTCGATACAAGAATCGATGAATTAAATGTGTATATACAGCATCTAAGCCTTGCCGGAGATGAGCCTTTTTCCTATCAGCTTGATACAAAGATCAATGAAGATTTTCTTTGTGATCTTCAAGGGAGTATCAAGCAACATGTTTTAGATCTTAGATCCTCTGTGAAGTGCAGGGGGTTTGATGTTGTGCACTATAACCCTTATATAGATGAGATAGCAAGAGCCAACCTAAGCACCTACAATGTTCTTTTAGAGAATGCAGTTATTGGTTTTGATGCCAATGTAAGTGTGCAGGAAAAAGAGCAAATGCTAGTGAGTAAAGTGGTGGGGGCGAACTTTGAAGTTGAGGATTTTATTGTAAAACAGCGAGATACTCAGAGTGATCTTCTGAGTTTTCAAAGTTTTAATGTTTCAGGAATAGATCTTGATACACAAACTAAAAATATAGAGATTCACAAGATATTGTTGGATCAACTGGATGTTGCCATCACTAAAGGCAAAGATACTACGCTCAATGTGGAGAACTTGATCGTTGCTAAAGAGAATAAAGCACTGCAAACTACACAAAAACAGCAAAAGACAGAGCAAGAGCGAGCTTATACACTATTTTTGCAACAGTTTGCTCTTAGTGAGAGTAACATACAATTTACAGATAAAACATTCCTCCCGCCACTTATTCATAAGATTGAGAAGTTCACTATAAATGCATATGATATAAACTCAAGTGCTAACACCTGGCTGAGATATGACACACACTTACGAATAAACGGCGATGGTATTCTGACTTCCAAGGGTAAAGTGCGACATACACCTCTGAAGTACAAAGGGGAGCTGAATTTGCAACATCTCTCCCTAAAAGCATTGAGCCCTTACGTAGAAAAGATGGCATATGTCAATATTGCTGATGGCTATCTCAATATAAAAAATAAGATAGAGTATATGCCATCACAACATAAGCCTGATCTTCTTGTGAATGGCTCTATGAATATTCAAGAGCTCTTTTTAAATGACACGAGAGACAACACCTCTTTGCTCTCTTTTTCTAAGCTTGCCCTTACTCCTTTTACTTTAGAGCTTTTTCCAAATAAGCTCTTTATAAATGAGGTTGATCTTGACTCATTTTATGTCAATGCCATTGTATATAAAGATAAACAGTTGAACTTTGCTTCATTGATGAAACAAACCAAAACGACACAAGAGGCAAACAAAGACGTTGAAGAGGAACAACCTAAGAAAGTATTTCCCGCAAAGATTATGAAACTTAACGTGCATAACGGAAGTGCACAGTTTGCAGACCTCTCTTTGCCTCTTGCGTTCAAAACAAATATCCATGATCTAAACGGTGCCGTCTATGCGATCTCTACCATACCGGGTGAGACCAGCTATGTAGAGATAGACGGGGTGGTCGATCAGTATGGTTCGACAAAACTTAAAGGTTCACTCAATGCCTCCAATCCTAAAGAGTACACAGATATAAACTTTAATTTTAAAAATCTAGCATTAAACTCCTTCAGTGGTTACAGTGCAAGTTTTGCCGGCTATAAAATAGATGAAGGGAAGCTTTATCTTGATCTTGGCTATAAGATACTTGACTCGGAACTTCTGGGTGAAAACAGCATAATCATTAAAAATATTAAGCTCGGTGATGAGATAGAGGATGAGAATATTACCAAGCTTCCTTTAGGCTTTGTTGTCGCGCTTTTAGAAGACAGTGAAGGGGTGATTGATATTGATATGCCGGTCAAAGGCAATGTTGATGAACCGGACTTTAAGTATGGTGCACTTGTTTGGAAGACACTTGGAAATTTGGTTGTCAAAGCAGTGAGTTCGCCCTTTAGGTTTTTGGCTTCCATGATGGGTATGGATGGAGCAGATCTTGAGTATGCCGAGTTTGAACCGGGGGATAAAACTATCCTGCCTCCTGAGCGGGAGAAACTTGATTCTATTGCTAAAATGCTTCTCAAGAGACCAAAGATCGCTTTAGGCGTGGGCGGGCGTTATGATACGCTGAGTGATACAAAAGCGTTGCAAAAAGAAAAACTGATGAAAAAAGTACTAGCACTCAGCGGAGCCAAAGATGCAAAAAATTATCAGAGTGCAATGAGTGTGGCGTTATTGGAGAAAATTTATTATGACGCAAAACAAGATGATAAACCTCTTACAATACAAAAAGAGTTGAGTGAAAAATATAAAGATGAGACACTTCAAAGAGCTTATAAAAGTGCACTTATGAAGGAATGCACTAAGATACAACCTGTCTCAAAAGAGGAACTTGAAGGTTTGGCACAACAACGCTCACAAGCAATTCAAAGCTATTTGATCAATGCAAAAAACATAGAACCTACAAGAATTAAGCTTCTAGAAGTTGGTGTTTCTGATGAAGAAAATGAAAAATTAGTAAAAAATGAGCTCAAAATAGAAGTAAAGTGATACTATTTTGATATAATTAGCTATTCAATGTAAAAGGATATAGATGCCATTTTCAGCACAAAATAGACAAGGGACAATAAGTGGGATTATTTTTGTAGCTATTTTTGCTGCAGCTGCAACGATGATCTCTCAAATAAGCTTTATAAAAAGTTTAGGTATCTCCCCCCTTGTTATCGGTATTGTTATGGGTATTTTTTATGCAAATACCTTACATAATCATATCCCAAGTGCATGGGGTAGCGGTATTACTTTCTCAGGAAAGAAAATTCTGCGTTTTGCTATTGTGTTTTACGGTTTTCGCATAACATTTCAGCAGATTATGGAAGTAGGAATGAGTGGTTTTATGGTTTCACTTATCATGCTTTCGACAACATTTTTACTTGGAACATATTTGGGAATAAAGTTTTTTAAAATGGACAGAGATACTTCTATGCTCACCGCATCAGGTGCTTCTGTTTGTGGTGCGGCAGCAGTTTTGGCAACAGAACCTGTGCTTAAAGCTGAGGGGCATAAAACAGCGGTCGCTGTAAGTATGGTTGTTCTCTTTGGTACCATCTCTATGTTCTTATACCCTGTTTTGTATGCTTCCATTATAGAGCCTGCAACAGGATTTTTGCATATGACTCCCGAGCAGTTTGGAATTTATGTAGGGGGTACTATTCATGAGGTAGCACAGGTTGTAGCGGTTCCGGCTTCTGTTGCCGGTGCTCCTGAGGTTATGGCAAACTCTGCGGTCATTGTGAAAATGACCCGTGTTATTATGATAGCGCCTATGCTTATCATTCTTGGTCTTTATCTTTCTATGCAAGCAAAAAAAGCCGGCGGGGAGGCAGGCGGTTTAACACTGACTATCCCTTGGTTTGCAGTCTATTTTATAGGTATGGCAGGGTTTAATTCGCTTGATCTTGTGCCACATAATATAGTCTCTGTAATCAATGAAATAGATACATTTTTGCTTACAATGGCTATGACTGCTCTTGGTATGGGAACGATCTTTGCAAAGTTTAAAGGTCTTGGTCTTGCGCCACTTTATACAGCCGGAAGTATGTTTGTATGGCTTGTGGTTGGAGGATTTATAGTAACAAAGGTGGTCACTGCCACTTTTTAAGTGTAAACAAAGTGCTCTAAAGAAGTTATTTTAAGGGCAGTGTCAAAAAAAAATTATATAATTTATGTAAAAAGGGGGCTAGCAGAGAATGTCACATCTTCCAAATACGTTAAATTCTTATTGGCTCTGGCGTGAGGTCTCCTCGAAACTGGGAGTCTCAAACCCTTTGTATAAATATTGGAGAGATACTCCCAACTTGAAACTTAACAACAAGTATATTTTTGTGCAAAAAAATACACTTCCAAAAAAGTATGATTATATCGAACCTGTTTTGACAGACCTCTCCGGTCATCTGCCGATCAAGTATGCTTCTGACAGACTTCATGTCAACGAACATATATTTTCTTATGAAAAGATGAAACTTTACAAAGAGTTTGAGTACAAATACGTAGAAGATATAAAGTTTGTCAATATCAAAAAATTTTTTACGGAGTTTGGTATCAAGGTTGGAAAAAACTCCATAGTGCAGCTTGGACGTATAAAAGATCTTGAGTTTGATGCAAATGCCACCTTTTATAATCTTAAGAACGACTATGGCATTGTTGTTTATGGATAGCAGTCAATGAATACCTTTTTTATTGAATTTCGCGATCCCCTTTTTTCTATCATCATCTTTTTTGCACTGATTTTTGTCATAACATTTTTTTCCTACTGGTGGGGACGCTACAAAAGACAAGAGGATTATAGACATCTCGATAAATTTTTGCGACAGTTTCGTACACTTCCTTCCCAAAATGAGCTTAAAGTACTCATAGCCAAGGGGGAGCTTTCTGAAAAGTCATGGTTGCTTTTGGCGAGTTCATATTTTAAAAACGGTGATTATGAAAAATGTATAGAGATATACAATGAACTGCTAAAACTCGGCAATAAAGCCAACTACAGAGAGACAATGTTTCTGCTTGGGAAGACCTACTTTAAAGCGGGTTTTTTAGAGCGTGCAAAACAGATATTTTTAGAGATATTAAAAAATAATCCTCGTACACCTCAGGCTTTGCACTATTTGCTTTTGGTCTATGAATATATGAGAGATTATACATCAGCTTTGGAAGTTTTAGAACCCCTTGATGAACTTGACAAAGATATCAGCAAAGACAGTATCTATTTAAAAGCATTGGCACTTCTCAACGACACAAACCTAAGTGTTGAAGACAAAGCGCAAAGGCTTCTAAAGATCTATAAAAAAACAGGACAGCTTACATACCTTGTGTTTGAGTTTTTGTTTCGGATCGATCCAAAGCTTGCATGGCAGAATTTTGACAGTTCAAAAAGTGAACTCTTAGCCGATATTTTATGGCATGTGGACAAAAAAGATTTGGATTTAGATATAATTTTACAAAATGGCTATCTCAGAGAGCTTTACAGTGCCCGTGGTGATATCTCAAAGACCACTGAGAGTTCGGTGTTTGAGTTTGATATATTGATAAATCTCAACTCGAGTGTCAATGCTACGTTGAGCTTTGAATATATATGTGACAACTGTAAGCAGGTGTTTCCGTTTTCGTTCAATCGTTGCAGCCATTGTCACTCTATTGATACATCTAGAGTAGAATTTATTTTGTGTAAAGATTACCATAGGGATTTTAGTGAAGAAAATAACTCTTTTCAGTGATGGCAGTGCACTTGGCAATCCGGGCCCCGGTGGCTATGGGACGATTTTGCGTTATGGCGATAAAGAGAAGATCATCTCCGGCAAGGAGGAGCATACCACAAACAACAGGATGGAGCTTTTAGCGGTCATAGAAGGGCTCAGAGCACTCAAAGAGCCATGTGAAGTGGATGTGGTATCAGACTCTTCATACGTGATCAAAGGGATGAATGAATGG
Source organism: Sulfurimonas sp. (assembly GCA_026996295.1). Classification (GTDB taxonomy): domain Bacteria; phylum Campylobacterota; class Campylobacteria; order Campylobacterales; family Sulfurimonadaceae; genus Sulfurimonas. The sequence continues at coordinate 19,419 of JALWLL010000091.1, read as the reverse complement.
CTGCAAAACTGGATCAAAAGAGGCTTTAAAAAAGTAAAAAACCCAGACCTGTGGCAAGAGTATATGAAAGTTTCTCAGGGGCATAAAATAAACGGTATCTGGGTGAGAGGTCATAACGGACATGAAGAGAATGAAAGGTGTGATCAGATCGCAAGAGATGAAGCACAAAAAGCAAAAGATCTGCTTCAAGCACACAAGAGGGAACAATGAGTAGTAAAGATATAGAAGTTTTAGAAGATGTACTTGAGTACAGGTTTAAAGATAAAAAGCTTCTTATAGAAGCTTTGACACATAAAAGTTTTAAGCAATCCTATGACAACGAAAGACTGGAGTTTTTGGGTGATGCGGTACTTGACTTGATCGTCGGTGAATATCTTTTTTTCAAGTTTAAGAACTCTGATGAGGGTAAGCTCTCAAAGATCAGAGCCTCATTGGTCAATGAAGATGGTTTTGACAAGTTGGCCCGAAGCATAGATCTGGGTGATTATATCTATCTCTCAAACGCAGAAGAGAACAATGGAGGTAGAGACAAACCCTCACTTCTTTCTAATGCTTTTGAAGCGGTGATCGGTGCCATCTATTTGGAGGCAGGTTTACAAACCGTTAAAGAGATAGCGATCAAACTTCTGGAAAAAAACTATAAAGATATCTCTCTTGATTCCCTTTTTAGAGATTTTAAAACAACTCTTCAAGAGCTCACACAGGCACGTTTTGGACTCACTCCTGAGTATAAGGTGATAGCAAGCCGTGGACCTGATCACAAAAAAGAGTTTGAAATAGCTGTGATCATAGAGGAGAAAGAGTATGCCAGAGCTGTTGGAAAAAGCAAAAAAATAGCGCAGCAAGAGGCTGCAAAACAGGCATTAGAACTATTAAAGAAGGATAGATAGGTGAACAGTTTCGGTCAAAAACTCAGGTTTAGTACTTTTGGTGAATCCCACGGAACAGCTATAGGGTGTCTGCTTGATGGAGTTCCTGCGGGATTAAAGATAGATGAGGGGTATATTCAGTCAGAACTCGATAGAAGAAAGCCGGGTAAGAGTGAGTTTGAAACGGCAAGAAAAGAGGCTGACAAGGTAGAGATACTCAGTGGTGTTTTTGAGGGTAAATCAACGGGAACGCCGATAGCTATGGTGATTTACAATACAAATCAGAAGTCTAAAGATTATTCAAACATCAAAGATGTGTTTCGTCCGGGTCATGCCGATTTTACCTATTTTCATAAATATGGCATACGTGACTACCGCGGCGGCGGACGCTCATCTGCAAGAGAGACAGCAGCAAGGGTTGCAGCCGGTGCTGTAGCAAAACTTATGATACAGGAATTAGGTATATCTGTACAAAGCGGTATCAGTGAAATAGCAGGTATCAAGGCACAACACTACAACTATGAACATGCTAAAACAAGTATTATTTATGCCTTAGACAGCACCCGGGAAGAGGTACAAAAAGAGGCGATACTCAAAGCCAAAAATGATCACGATTCTGTTGGCGGGGTTGCTCGTGTTGTGATCAAAGGTGCACCAAGGGGTCTTGGTCAACCGCTTTACTATAAACTTGATGCGATTTTAGCCGATGCCATGATGGGAATCAATGCAGTCAAGGCTGTTGAGATTGGTGATGGTGTTGTAAGCGCAAGTGCATTGGGCTCTCAAAACAATGATGAGATACGAAAAGATGGATTTGTGACGAATCATTCGGGAGGTATCTTAGGTGGTATCTCTAATGGCGATGAGATAGTGATGAATGTTTATTTTAAGCCAACTCCCTCTATATTTAAAGAGCAACGCACGATAACCACTCATGATGAAGAGGTTGATTTTGCACTCAAAGGACGACATGACCCATGTGTAGCAATTCGCGGAACAGTTGTGTGTGAAGCGATGAGTGCCTTGGTTATAGCTGATATGCTGCTTTTAAATATGGGCTCAAATATGGAAGGTGTTCTTAAGTATTACAATTAAGGAGTGGTTTTTTTCTGATAGAAGCTCAATGGAAGCTTGCATAAAAACTCTATGCACAGCTTAAATCCAAAGAGTAATCAGAGTGTAAACGCTGAGTTTTGCAAGATATTTTCTACAATATCTTTGTAGTATTTCTTTTGTTCACTATTGCCAAGGGCAACAGGTGGTTCACCCTTGTCAGAAGCTTCACGTATCTGCATATCCAAAGGGATACCCCCTAAATAGGCTATATTATATTTTTTTGCTATTTTCTCTGCGCCACCGGTTCCAAATATATCATAGCGATTCTTTGTATCTGGTGCTATAAAAAAGCTCATATTTTCGACTACGCCAGCCATAGGAACATTGATATCTTTAAACATCATAACTGCACGACTTACATCATCGGTTGCAACGAGTTGAGGTGTGGTTACAAGGACGGCGGCACTGATTGGAAGCTCTTGAGCCATGGTCAGTTGAACATCACCCGTTCCCGGAGGCATATCGATCACCATAAAGTCAAGTTCACCCCATGCGACATCTTCTAAGAATTGGATAAGAGCATTGACAGCTACCGAGCTTCTCCAAACAAGAGGGGTATCCATGCTTGGTGTGGTGAGTGCAACACTCATGATTTTAAGACCGTAGTTTTGGGCAGGGATGATTTTGTCATCATCATTCCACTTGATTCTCTCCATATCGGTATTGGTAAGACGCGGAATATTTGGTCCGTACACATCGGCATCCAAGATGCCAACCTTAAACCCTTTTTGTGCAAGAGCGATCGCAAGGTTCACACTTACAGTTGATTTGCCAACACCACCTTTACCGCTTGTAACGGCAATAATGTTTTTTGCATAAGGTGCACGGTTGTTTGGAGCTTGGGAGTGACCATAGTTCATATCTTTTTTAGCCAAATTTTTCTTAGTGATATTGAGGCTTGTAAAGTGCTCACTATAGTTTTGCTCGATCAGTTTTTTTAGGTTGAGGTAAGACTCATCACTAACAGTTAATAGCTCTATATGTGCAACAGAATCTACAACTTTCATATCTCCTAGAAGTTTTAACTCCCCAATCGTTTTGTGGATACCCGGATATTTTAGTTCACTAAGAGAGTTTTTAAGATCATGAGAGTTCATAAGGACTCCTTTGGGTTTTTTGTGCAAGCAAAGATTTTGTAGCTTTTGCTTTTTGTGAGAGCTGAGCAAGGGGCATGTTTGCGCCGGGGTAATCACGGCTGAGTTCATTGTACTTCTCAACTCTTTGTTGCAGTAGCGCATTTAGAAGTGCTATGGTTTGCTCTAAGGAGCCCTGTTCATCACTCTTGTTGAGAAGCTCTTTGATAAGAAGCTCTCTTGAATTCATACTCAAATCAAGACCAACCTCTTTGGCAACTTCTAAGAACTCTTTGGCACTGATATAGATACCGGAGAAAAAGGTATTTAAGAAGTGGTTCTCTAAAGCTGTAAATCTACTTTTCATGCTTTTTTGATGCTCTTTCATTCTCTTGCCTTTAAGTTAGCTTCTGCTGCTTTTGCAACATTTTCATCTGCATCTTTAAGAAGCTCTTCTAGTATCTTTTTGGGGGCAGCACTATTTTCTGCAAGTCTCATCCGCACCATTTTGTCTGCATCATTGACCAAGATATTTAAAATTTTAACCGGTGTTGCCGGGTTGCCCGAGAGACCGTCTCTAACGATTTTTTCATCGCTGAAAAATTTTTCGAGTATTGAAGGGGGTGTCGTTGGGTTTGTGGCAACAAGGGCTCGCACGAGATTGACATCATCTTGTGCTAATGTACTCAGTACATCCTGTGGGGTATGAGGGTTTTTAGCAACCGCCCAGCGTGCACCCATATCTGCTTCATTGACAGCAAGATCTCGTAAAAGTTCCACCATCGTTTCACTATACTCTTTATCTCTGTTATAAACAGAGGTTCTCAAACTCAGATTCATTGCTACCTGTCCAACAAGTTCTTTATGGTCTTTAAATGAGAAGTAGATTTTTTTAACACTTTCAATATCAAGTGTTCTGTCATCTAAAGCTTCTATGAGCGTATCTGTATCTTTATTGTTTATTGCATTATCTATATGATGTTCTAACACGTTGTACCTACTTAGCGTAATTAATTTGTGATAATATATCGAACAATTACTTTTTGTACTCTAAAAGTTGATTCTAATTATTAAATTTAAGAGTGGTTTTTAAAAGTAAAAAAAATGAATTAATCATAGAATTTAATGTTAAATATATAAATAGATGAGTGTGTTTCGTTTGGTAATGAAGTTGTGTGATATTTTTGTGATTTAATACTTGCGTAAGAGTCGAGAGCCTATAATGAAGAGGTAATTTCGTTAAAATATAATTCAAATAGCTATGAGTGGTTGTTTTGCTTGTAGACTGTATTGGGCTATAAAATTAAATAAGGAGCACGAATGAAAAAATTGCTAAAGACATTAGTTGTTGCAGCAACAGTAACATTTACACCTTTTATAATAGCTAGTGAAAATGGAAATATCTTGGGATCTGCTGAAGCAGAGATGGCTGCGGTACAAAAAGGGTATGCCAACGAAGATATTTTGATTTCTGCAGAGGAAGCTATAAAATTAATAGGCAAAGATAATGTTATGTTTGTTTCCGGTGATACAGAAGATGTATATAAGCTTGGACACATAAAAGGATCGGTATCGATGTATGCGCACCATTTGCATCATTCAGATATTACCGGAACAATGCATTGTGCACCTTTATACAGATGTATTGATGATGCAGAAGCGTACATAGGCTCAAAAGGTATTGATAACAATACTATGATTATAGCTTATGATGATTTTAAAGGACCAAATGCTACGGGTGTTTACTCTTTCTTTACAAGTTATGGACACAAAAATATTAAAATACTCAATGGTGGTCGCGCAGCAATTATGAAAATTGATCCGGCGCAGATCAAGTACGATGCTGTAAAAGCTGAAGCGAAAAAAGTAAAAAGAAAAGCAAAACCTGCAAAGAAAAAACTTAAAAAAGCCAAAAAAGGCAAGATAGAGTTGAGTGATGCAGAGATAGCTGAACTCAAAGCAATTGTAGCACAAAGTAATAAAACGATCAAAAAGCTTAAGAAAAAAATGAAAGCAATGGAAAAAGATCTTATGGTGGTTAAAGGTGAAGAACATGTGACACCAAGAACCTACAAGATAGATAAAAACAACATTGACTTTACAAATATCGCCGCAAAAGAGGAAGTGGTACATGCAATGAAAGATATCCTCAAAAATGGAGAAAACTCTCAGTATGTGATTATCGATTCACGCGCAATGAGTGAGATCATCGGTGAGCGCAAAATGGACAATGTTGCCCGTGGCGGTCATATACCCGGTTCAAAGTTTATCGAATGGAATAAAATCTCTGACTTAAAAAATAAAAAATCATTCAAGTCAGCGCAAGAGTTGAAAGCAGTATATGAAAAATATGGTGTGGATAAAGATAAAACAATCTATGCATATTGCATGGTTGGTGCAGGTCGTGGCTCTGAACACATAACAGCATTAAAACTTCTTGGATATAAAAACATTAAGGTGTTTACAGGTAGTTGGGATGTTTGGGGTAATGATATGAACTTACCGTTAAAAAGATAAGGAAGAGGTTTACAGTATGACAAAAGTTATGAATAATAAGCGTAGAAATTTCCTTAAAGTTTCAGGGATGACTGCTGCGTTGGTTGCTTCTCAAGGCAGCCTTTTTGCGAAAACAGATGTAATAAGTGTTGAAAACGGTAAAAATGATTACCCAAACACAAGCTACACAGAAGAGATGTATAGAAATGAGTTCTCTTTTACTTATGGTAAAAAAGAGGAGCACGGTTTTGCTTACCACTGTGTAAATTGTCAAGGAAACTGTGCATGGGAAGTTTGGTCTCACAATGGTGTTATCACCCGTGAAAACCAATCAGCCCGATATCCGGTGATCAATGCTAAAATACCTGATTTTAACCCTCGTGGATGTAACAAAGGTGTTCAGCACTCGCAAGTGATGTACCAAAAAGATAGAATCCTTTACCCAATGGTTCGTACCGGTGAGCGTGGTGAGGGGAAATGGAAACGAGTGAGCTGGGATGAGGCTGCTGAGAAAATTTGTCAAAATATTTTCGATACGCTGACAGATCCGGAGCGTGGGCCGGATAAGTTGATGGTTCATGCCGGTACCGGTCTTTTAACTGAGGGTCGTCGTGGTTCAGTGCTTCGTTTTTCTACACAACTGGGCGCAAACCGTATCTATCCGTCATCTTATCTTGGAGATATGTTCTCCGGTGCCGCTATTGCGTATGGTGAGGGTAATGTTGGTTGTACGTGGGACTTTATGTACACGGTTGACACAGCTGTTATGTGGGGTGGTAACCCTTCTGTTTCGCGTATCCCGGATGCTCACTTTGTATGGGAAGGAAAGTATAATGGTGCAAAAATCATTGTCATCACTCCGGAATTCAACGCAACGGCAAAATCAGCTGACCTTTGGATCCCGATCAAAGCGGGTAGTGATAATATCTTGGCAATGAGTGTTATACAGACAATCTTGGAAGAAAAACTCTATAAGCCTGAATTTATGAAGCTTTATACTGACCTTCCGATGCTAGTAGATGTCAAAACGCAACAGATGATCCGTCGTACCGATATGGAACATACCGAAGATAAAGAGGAGCACCATGCGTGGGGTGAGCAGTTTTACTGCATGAACACCACTAGCGGTGAGCCTTATCTTATGCCGGGTACAGAAACGCATGAAAATCGTTCTTTGCGTCTTCCAAAAGATGTTGTTCCGGCACTAGAGGGTACTTTTACTATCACCGATGTTCACGGTCATACAAGAGAGGTAACCACTGTTTTTGAAATGCTTAAAAAATCAGCTGCAAAATTTGCGCCTGAGACAACGCAGGAGATAACAGGGGTTCATCCAGATACAGTGAAACAACTAGCGCGCGATATCGCATTGCCAAAGGTTGTTGAGATCACTACCGGTTTCTCACTCAATAAGTACTTCAACGGTATGATGACCATTTGGAATATATCTTCTATTTGTGGTCTTACGGGTCGCATGGGACCATATGGCGGATTGAATACTGAAAATGAGTTCCAGCTTGCCGGACTTGGAGCACTTTCAGGATTTAGCGGTAAATATGCTCCACGTTTTGGTTCCGGTTTTGTCGGTGAGTTTATGAACGGCAACGGGATGAAAACTTTCGATGAGTATTTTCAAGATGAAGATGTCAAGCGTGCCCAAAACGGGATGAGTAAAAAAGAGTATATGACAGTACTTCAGGAGATGCTTGATGCCGGTAAAAATGGCGGTGCCAACTTGAGTAGTGATCATGGTAATGTTGTAAAACCTTGGTGGTTGCCGACAACTGCATTGATTGTTGCAGATTCAACATTCAGACGTAATAAAGGGAATGAATACCGTAAAGCATTTTTAGGAAGAATGGACTTTTATGCGTATGTAGATTACAGAATGAGTGAAGCTGCACAGTATGCAGATGTACTACTTCCAGCGAAATCTCACTATGAAGTATATGATCTTCGTACATCTCCGGGTTATCACCGTTTTACAAACTTGGCATATCCGGTTGCAAATATTAAAAATATCGGTGAGTCTATGGATGAGTGGAGTATGTTTACACTCCTGGCGAAAAAACTCGAAGAGATCGCTAATCGCCCTGAAAATATTGCAAAGGCAAAAGTCAAAGATGATGTGCGTTATGCAAAACCGGGCTATCATGACTTGAGTATCTTCCACAAAGAATATACGAACACAGATGCAGAATCAGAAGGTGAGGGTGAGGTGTATCTCGGTACTGATAAAATGGCACTCGAAGCAGCGCTAGAGAAGTGTGATCAGTATCAGCCTTGGACAATAGAGAAGATGTATAAAATGGGTGGTTTCTTGCTTATCAATGAAAAGGCTGCAAAGTCATCACCGCTGTATTCAGATAAACCATACAGTTCTATGGAGAACCATATTTACAAATTTGAAAGATTGGACACGGTTACCGGTCGTCAAACTTTTTATATAGATCATCCGATGTTCATTAAAATGGGTGCCGCGACAAATACAGGTATGGAGGGGATCCGTCCACAACGCAAAGAGTATCCGTATGTGCTGATGACTCCACATGCCAGATGGTCGATCCACTCTAACTATAAAACATCTCGCACACTGCTTCGTTTACAACGTGGTGTTCCTGCAATTGCACTCAATCGTAAGGTTGCAGAAGCCAAAGGTATTAAAGATGGAGATACGATTCGTGTTTACAACAATCTCGGAGAGTTCTTCGCGATGGCGAAACTTTCATCTTCATCACCTGCTGATGGCTTGGTAATGGAGCATGGATGGGAACCATATATGTATAAATTTAACAAAGGTCACAATGAAGTTGTGCCTACATCGCTAAACCTGCTTGAGATGGCAGATGGTTGGGGTCACCTGAAATTTGGTGGTCTTTGGGACGGTAATCAGTACGCATATGATGGCGCCGTAAATTATGAAAAAGCAAAAGTTTAAGGAGCATAGATGTCAAAAAGACAATTAGCAATGGTTATGGACCTGAACAAATGTATCGGGTGCCAAACATGTACTGTAGCATGTAAAACCCAATGGACCAACCGTAACGGTCGTGAGTATATGTATTGGAATAATGTTGAGACATATCCGGGTACAGGGTATCCTAAAAACTGGATGGAGCTTGGTGGTGGTTTTGATGAGGCGGGTGATCTTCAACCCGGAATTATTCCAAATTTGGAAGCGGATTATGGGGTACCTTGGGATTACAACTATGATGCACTCAAAGAGGGTGCATCATTTGAGCCAAATGTAGAACCTACATGGGGTCCAAACTGGGATGAAGATGAGGGTGCAGGTGTCTTTCCACAGGACAACTACTTTTTCTACCTTCCTCGTATCTGTAATCACTGTACAAACCCGGGGTGTTTGAGTGCTTGTCCTCGTGATGCTATCTTTAAGCGTGAGCAAGATGGTGTTGTGTTGGTTGATTTAGACAGATGTCAGGGGTATCGCTATTGTATAGCGGGATGTCCTTATAAAAAGATCTATTTCAATCCGAAGATCTCAAAATCTGAGAAGTGTATCTTGTGTTTTCCAAGAATTGAGCAGGGGCTTCCACCGGCGTGTGCACAACAGTGTGTCGGTCGTATCCGTTTTGTCGGTTTTTTGGATGACGAAGATTCTCAAGTGTATAAACTTGTTCATAAGTACAAAGTGGCGCTGGGTCTGAGAACAGATTATGGTACACAACCAAATGTGTACTATGTGCCACCAACCGAATCACCGGCAAAATTTGATGCTGATGGTAAGATTATAGAGGGTTCTACCCGTCTTCCGATCGAAGAGCTTGAAAAACTTTTTGGCCCGGAAGTACATGCCTCTATACAAACACTCAAAGCAGAGATGAAAAAACGTAAAGAGACGGGAGAGAGTGAACTTATGGATATTTTGATCGCATACCAACACTCAGATATGTTCCGTTTAGATAACAACTACTACCAAGAGGTTGCTCGTGAGAACTCTCAGCATCCATTGGCACCGGTAGATAACCGTTATATAGCTGGAAAATATACAAAACCAACTCATAAAATGAACTTCTTCGGTGGTCATTCAAGTGCAGGAGGACATCATTAATGAAAAAATTAGCAACTACATTTTTAGCAGCCGGTATTATGGCTTCAGCTTTAGCTGCAAGCTCGGTTATATTGGCAGTTGAAGTTGATGATAATTTAGATAAGGTCAATTACAAATCCAGTGTTTGGAACAATAAACAGTTCTCAAAGATTACTTTATATCCTCAAACCAGTATAGAGTTCAATGATAAAAAAGCAAATGAACTTAATGCAGGCAACAAAGCTATACAAGCAGAAGTTGCTGCGGTGTACAATGGCTCAAAAATTGCATTTATGATCAAGTGGCCTGATGGAACGAAAAATATCCAAAAGGGATATGCGACAGATGTGTATTCAGATGGTTTTGCCGTGCAGTTTGCTTCTGAGTACTCTAACCCGACACAGCTTCCATACATAGGTATGGGTTCTGAGGGTCGTCCTGTTGTTATCCATCTTCAAAAGGAGGCTATGGGTATTTTTGAACCTAACGGAAAGGGGGATGTTGCCCATCAGGTAAACCCTAATCAAACAGATCTTTTTGGTAAAGATCTTGCAAAGTTCAAAAAAAGTGTAAAAAAACTCGCGAGCAACGACTATGAGAGAAGTTTTGTAAGTGAAGGTTTCCGTTCAATGACAGAGATCAAAGATGGAAGTAACGATTCATATTCTCGTATAGGCTATGTCGGCAAAGGGTGGGAAGGTACACTTTCTCGAGCACTTAAAGATGACTATGTTAATCTTGATGCAGGTGTTATTCCGGTTGCATTTGCTGTTTGGGACGGTGCAAAAATGGGTCGTAATGGACTAAAGTATCTTACCCCTTGGCTGGCAGTTGAGCTTGATGGTAAAAGCAGTGGAGAAGAGTTGCTCAAAGCACTTACAAAAGAACCTGAAGGTGATGCAGCAAAAGGGAAAGAGATCGCAGCGGCGAACTGTACATCATGTCATCAGATGACATCAAATGATGCTGCAAATTTGATGGGACCATCTCTTACAAACATTGGTGGTTATGCTACCGTTGATTATATAAAAGAGTCTTTAATGAAGCCTTCTGCCGTGGTTGTTCCTGGTTATAACAGAAACGCTCACAGCAATTATGCATGGTATAATCTTGAAAATGGCAAAAGAGTATCTACAATGCCGGACTTTTCATGGATGGAGTCAGGCGATATTGATAATATCGTGGCATATTTAAAAACTCTTAAAGCGGAGGTTGAATAATGAAAAAGATACGTTTAATCTCTTCTGTTTTAGTGCTTGGCGTCATATTTGGATTGAGTGGTTGTACTACAAGTTCAGAGGTTGCCCCTGTTTCTAAAGCTGAAGTTGAAAAAAAGGTTCAGAGCAAGGTAGAAGAGCAACCTGAGCTTGCGCATATTGAAAAGCAAGGTTTCTTAACTATAGACTCTTGTGCTGCACAGGGTGCTTTTACAGATTGTTATCTTGAAAATTATGCATGTGGCAGTGATGGATGTTTTAGAACAGCTGAACCGGGTGTTCAAAAAGATGTTCAGATTGTACTCTACTCACACAAAGACGGAGTAACATACAAACTGGATGTTTCAGCTATACCTACACATGAGATCGATGAGGGTATCAACCGTAATGATGTCACTATTATTGGTGAATATGACCCTGCTACAAATACAATAGTAGCGAAAGAATTTAAAGCGCCACCACCGCCTAAGAAGTCATTCTTTAAAGGTTGTTTATAATCTTAAAGCCTTAGGGCTTTAAGAGGTGTTTTTCTTATAACTTCTGCTACACTCTTTAATGAACTTTACAGATGTACTTGCATATAAGTGAAGTTATGATAAAAATCCCAAATATTATACACTATAGGATTACAGATGAACAAAGAGTATAGACTCTATATATATGCATTTTTATCAAGAACAATGGCATCAGCACCCGATAAAAGATATATCAGCGATCTTAGGGGTAACAGTGAACTTCTTGAACTTCTTGGAAGTGAGAGTGTTCAATGGTTTGCCACTCATGATGATGCAACGATTTTAGATGCTTTAAATGAAGATTTTTCATCAATGTTTGTGGTCAACACCCAAGCTGTAGAGTCTTTTGTGCTTGATGCAAAAAATGAAACGCTTGTTGGACTACAAAATCCTGTAATGAATTTCTACTATCAAAACGGCTTTGAGCTTAATATGGATCAAACAGAACTGATGGCACCTGATCATCTCTCTATTGAACTTGCTTTTATGCAAACGCTTATTTTTAGAGGTGAACAAAAACCTCAATTCAGGTTTTTGCAAGAGCATCTTTTTAACTGGGTTGTCCCTTATATGATAGGAATGAAATCGATGGCAATTACCCCTTTTTACAGAGAGATATGCGATTTTATTACAGAATTTATAGTAGCAGACTATGAGTATTGTGCTTCATTAGAGGAAGATGTGTATGAGTAGTATAACATTTGTTCAAAAAAGTGAGCTTTTCTCTTACAGTGGAGTGAACTGCATAAGAAATGATTACTACCATAATGCGTGCCGGCTCTGTGTTGATATTTGTCCACAGGGAGCTTTTCATATTGTCAGGAATAAGCTGACACTCTTTTGCAATGAGTGTATAGAGTGTGCTGCATGTGTAGGTTCTTGTCCGACAGAAGCGCTTAGTATCGCAGGATTTGATCCAAATGCTTATACTGTAGCTTTTAAGGACAATAAGGAAAAACTGCTCTCTTGCAAAAAAACAACAACCTGTTTAGGGGTTTTTGATGCACACCATTATATCGCTATGGGTCTTGATAGCGATGAGATGCCTCAATGTGATTTGAGTCATTGTGGGGAGTGTGCTCTCAATACAGAACAAAAAGTTGAGAAATTTATCCGTGATGAGATAGCAAAAGCAAATAACTTTTTTTCTCTTTGTGGTGTTGATGGCACTGTAGAAACTCTTGAGCAGAGACCTAAAGAGGACAATAGCAGACGGGCACTGTTTAAAGCTGCTTTTACAAAAGTAAAAGAATCGGCACAAGAGGAGTCCACAACATCATTGACAATGACCGCAGCATATCAAAAGGATCCAAATACAAGTGCTTTGCCCTTAAAGTTTTTGCATTTAAAACAAGCTTTAAAGCGAAATTTGTCTAAGTTATCTTACACTTCTCATGAAAGTAACTTTGATCTGTTTGCTCAAAAGGCGATTAGTTTTGAATCGTGCACGAACTGTGGAGACTGTATCCAGTTTTGCCCGACACAAGCGCTACTGCCAACAGAAGATAAGCAGGGGATTAATTTTAATACAGGCAATTGTATAGCATGTGGCATTTGTGATCATATCTGTAAAACCGATGCCATAGCAACGCTTCCGGGAATAGATCTTGTAAATGTTGCTTATGACAGAGGTGAAGAGCTGGTTCACTATGAGATGGTTATGTGTGTAGAGTGCAGGTGCCCCTACCCCTACCGTGGAGGAGATCCTGTGTGTGACAGGTGTGCTTCCTATCAAGAGGAGTTTAGCCATGTATTTACACTCGCTAGAGATATGTGATGAAGAAGTGCAGGTTTGAAGCTTAAGTGAACAAGCCGGCTTCTATACTTCCGTGGCCACCGGTAAGATATTGGGGATTGGTGATACCATATATCTTATACAGCGTTGCCGCAACACTCGCTGGTTCAAACCAATAGGAGTTCTCTGCAGGTTGTAGGTAAAGACGGTTTACTTCACCTGTTTTGACAAGTTTTGTCTCACCGACAACACCAAGATGGTTAAAATAGTTTCTACCGCCAAGCATATATACATTTTGTAAATTTCCGTGATCCCAGCCAAGAGAGTTGTTAAGGTTAACTCCACGTCCGAAGTCTCCCCAGATAACTATGTTGATATTGCCTTCTTTGTTCTCTGCTTTGATATGCTCCATGGCACTTTTGAGCGCCTCAAAGAGATCTTGCATCCTGTCTCTATACTCTCTTCCCTCACTATGATCATCCCAACCGCCAAGTCCTCCACTGCCAAGGGAGATAACTTTTGTATCTGGATTTTTGACAAGTATTTTAATAGCGCTTTGAAGTTTATCGGCAAAATAGTTATCCCTGTAAGGGGTAGCAATATCTGGAACTGTGGCATCTTTGATACCGTTTATAAAGTTTTGCAGTTCCACACGCTTGTCAAAATTGTCTTTGATCTTTCCACTATTATTTTTATTTTGTGCAAGTGAGTCCATAGCAATATCCAAAGAAGCCCTGCTATCTCTATAGTTATCGGGATTTGCATCTCTTTCTGCTCTTGTATAGTAGTACCATTGATCATCATAGCGTCTCTCATAAGGATTGTTCAGATCAGCATCAAAGGCATTGGCCTTTAAAAATGTCTCGAGTGAGTATGTTGGTGTTGCAAAAAAGGTAGAGTCCCCTTCCATGGTGATAAAAGGGAGTTTGGAGTTTTCATCTATGACCCCTTTTTGGTAAAGAACTTTTGCGATGTTCGTAAATACTCCGGCTGCAGCTTCATTACTCATGGTGCCTGTTTGGTTTTGATGTACGCAGCTGTCGTGAGATTTATTGTTTTGTTCATCACGGATTTTTGAAAAGCAGGTTCTAAACACATTCATCTCCTGATTGTCCACAAGCTCTTGCATGATAGAGCCTCCGGCTTCTTGCCAAAAGCCGTCTGTTGTGGCTGTTATGTCACCAAAGTAGTTATCGTAGCTGCTTTGTGATTCAGGTTTTATCTCTTGAAGATTTGTGATATTTCCGGCTAGTTCAGAAGCACCGCCGTAAAGAAAGATCATAATTGTTTGTGCATTATTGCTTTCATAGATCTCTTGATCAAATGTTACCTTACTCAGATCGATAGTGTCAGCATAAGCAGAATGTGGTAGCAACAATCCTGCAGTAACAGCACTCGTTGTTTTTAAAAAATTTCTTCTTGTCATTATTGCACCTTTTGGTATTGGTAAACTTCCGAGAGTCTTGAGAGATAATCTAAAATGATTATGGACGCCTGGGTGCGTTCATATGTTTCTCCATCATCTCTAAATATCCTGTATGCCGGAATATATGTTTGTGTTTCACTATCTAGCATATGTTCATCAAAAAGTTTTAACTCCTCTTCATCAGCCTCTCTTGCAACCGTGGACAAAAAAAGATGGTTGATCAGCTTGTGGAGCATCTCTTTATGTTGATATGCCGCAATGCTGTCAAAAAGAGTATCAGGTATCAACTTCTCGGGATTCCATCCCCAACTCCAGTCTCTTTTATCACGTATAAAAAGGTTTTCTCTTATATATTTATGATAAACCATAAAAGATTGTGTATCAAGTGGCACTTCGGTATATTTACCAAGTTTGTATTTCATAGAGGCTTGATTCATTTCAGTGAGAGCTCTCGCAAAATCGCTGAAAAAACCACGACGATGTTCAAAGTGCATTTTTTTGGAGAGTGAGAAGAACAGCTCTTCGGCACTTTTTACTCTTTCAGATTCTAAGAGGTATGTTTTTGAAAAAACTATCTGAAGCAAGATATCTTGCCATGTCTGTGGATGGCTGGCAGCTATCTCTGAGACAACAGCAGCTTTTTGTATTGCAGAAAAATCGGGAAAGTAGATATCTACAAGTCTTGAACTGACTTCTGGAATAAACTCAGGTGACTTTACAAGTTCTCTATAAAAATCAAACCCGTCCGTAATGGTTGTTCCAAAAAGTTCCAAAGGCTCCGTGTTCTCATCAAGCCCTATTACAAGGGTGTCATTATCACTACTGAGTTTCCAGTTTTGTAATGCTTTTGCCGCGATAGGAACAAGTGTGTCATTAAAGTTTTGCAAAAAAATCTCCATCATCTCACGACCATTATCTTCGGGACTTCTAAATCTTCTCCAGTTATCATCACTGACCATATGCACAAATGTGATATATCCGGCGGTATAATCTTCTCTAAAGCCTCGTACCAAGTTACTATAGACTCTATCTATATTTGGAGCATGAGAGGAGTCAAGCTCATATGCCGGAGAAAACATGATAGTTGATGTGAGTATATATGCACTCCAATAATCGATGTAATTCTTATCGAGATCCTTAAGCGCATAAAAACGGGCTAAAATTTTGGCAACCTCTGCTGTTCCGCTTGGATAGGTAGAGAAGTAAAATTCCTCATCTTCGCTTCCATTGTCATTTAAACGCTCTTCTACAGCACTAAGATCGTTGCTGCTTTGTTGTATCTGTTTCTCGATTGTGCTTATGAAAGTTTGAGAAGCCAGCATCTCCTGCATCTTTTCCTCGGGCATACCAAAGTAAAGAGTACTTAGAAGTTTATCGGCAACTTTTTTTTGCTCTGCGATAGAGAGAGCATTAAAAGAGGCATCATCTATCGGCTTGAGTTTATAAGAACTCACAGGTAAGTTCTCTGCATAAAGGACAAGACCTTCGTAGGTAGAGATACTTTGAGAATCGTTGGATGTTGTGTCCGTGTTGTTGGTGCTTTCCCCCTGACAACCAAGAAGCAAGAAGGAGAGAATGGCTGGAAATAAGATGTGCAGAATTGATGTAAATTTGATCACTATGATACCTTGTCAAAAAATAATGAAAAGATTATACACTATTTGTTATCACATTAAGATAAATAAATTTTGTTAATGTGATTATTTTTTGATAAGCAATATTAAAGGATTATTTTTCTTTAGTATCTATGGCATCCTTTGCAGATTTAATAGCACTGCCAAGTGCATTTTTAGCGAGGCTCCAAGCCTCTACCCCCATCCGTTTTGCTTCTTTTGCTGCTGGAGAATGAAGTGCTTCTTCCCCTTTTTTAACGGCATTTTTTGCAAAGCTTGAGAATCTTTCACGCATAATGTCAGCCGCTTCTTTGGAGATATGGATCAGTTCCTCAAGATCATAATGCATATCCTGATTGATTTTAAGAAGGAGTTCTCGTGTATTTTTAGAACTTTCGTTTGCTTTGGTTTGGATCACTTGGGAGAAAAGTACATCAGTTTGATTGAGATCTTCCATAATGGTGTCATAATCTTCTATGAGAATATGTTTGGCTTCAACCGGCATAAAGGCTAAGCGTTTTTTAAACCTGTCAATCGAGTGAACAAGACCGCTTCTCATCCCTCTAAGTGTAGCACTGAGTATCTCTTGGGCTCTGTTTGGGGACGCTTCGGCTATATCAACAGCAGACTGTAAAATGGTAGAGAGTATCTTTCTTATGCGTATAGTGTTGAGGGAACCCTCTTTGATCGCTTCATAGGTGATCTCTTTGATAATCTCTTCGGTCGTGTCGCTTATGTTGCCGTCCTTGTCTTTTTCAAGTGCGGTAATGATGGCAGATTCCACCATCTCACCAAGCAGGTCATAAAGATCAATAGACTGGAGTTTTATTTGATGGAGTTTAGAGACTACCTGCTCATCATCTCCTATGTGAGCTTCAAATGCATTAAATACTTTGTATTTTGCCTGTTGGAGATCATCGGCTTTTCTCTCAAGAGATCGCTCTATTTGCTCTTTTTGTGCAAGCAGGGCATCTACTTCATCATGAAGTCTTTGTGTTTCAACATCGAGCACGGTGTTTGTAAGGGTTTTGATCTCGTGCAGACTCATCTCTTGGGGTTCAAGTTGCCATTTGCTTTGCAGATGCTTGAGCGTCTCGCTGATCCTTTCATCAACACTCGGAAGTTGTGTGTTATATGAGTTTTTTATATCTTCTTGCAGTTTTTCTAAATCCATAGCAGATCCTTTTTTAAAGTACCATTTTGATGTTTGCATGATCTTTGAGTGCCTGATAGATGAAGTTTCTTTCATCTTCATTCTGGATGATAAGATCAAGATTCATACTGACATATTTACCTGTTTTACTCGCATTTGAGTGCGTAAGTGTATGCTCTCTCTCAATAATCACCTCATGTATCGCTTTTTGAATCGCCTCTTTTTCATGCCCTATAAGTTTATAAGTCCATGAACAAGGATAGGTAAGTTCAAGTTTTTCCTTAGAATCGTTTATAATCTCCACTTTTGCCTCCTGATTTTTTCTCAAGCTGAACATTTTTTATAACCATCCCTTTATCGATTGCTTTGACCATATCGTAGATAGTTAAAAGACCGATACTTGTTCCGGTAAGTGCTTCCATCTCAACCCCTGTTTGACCTGTTAGCTTTGCCGTAACTGTGAGTTTAAAGCCCGGAAGATCAGAGAGCTCCTCCACATCACAGTTGATGCCACTGAGATTGAGCGGGTGGCACATAGGGATCAGATCACTCGTCTTTTTGACCCCCATGATCGAAGCAATAACAGCAGTTTGAAGCACAGGACCTTTTTTAGTTTTTTCACTTACGATAGCATCGTATGCTTCTTGGGACATCTGTATAATACCACTCGCCACTGCTACTCTTGTAGTTTTATCTTTGTCTGATACATCAACCATTTTTGGTCTTTGGTTCTCATCTAGATGGGTTAAGTTCATATGTTCCTCTGTTGATCTTTTGTGTTTTTATTATTATAGCAGAACAAAAGAAGATCAAAAGAAATAGCAGGAAGATTATTGTATCAGTTGTATCGCTTCTTGATATTCTTGGGGATGGTTGATGTTTAAAAACGCAGCATCATTTTCAAAATGAACAAAATGTGTCTTTGCATTTTTGAGTAAAAGTCCGAGTTTATGGTTGTTCTCATGAAGCATTGTTAAAAAGTTTGGAGCTAGAGAGCGGTGGTAGATCCCACAGAGTGGTTGTATGCCAAAAGAAGTTTTTGCTATAGTGGCATCATTCTTGGGGCTGTCCATTTGTAAAAGTTGTGTGATCTCGTACGAACTGATAAAGGGAGCATCTACGCTGATAGCAAAAAAACGTTCATCTTCTAGTTTTTCAAATGCAGCAATAAAACCTGCTGTAGGTGCATAGAGCCCATCAGTATCGATATCTTCAATGAAGTTGGCTTGAAAATCAAACTTGCTTTTGTCTTTGCATGAAATATAGACTTTTGAAAAAATGTCAGAGAGTTTTGCCAGTTGGTACTGCGTTAGTGTGTCATAGGAGCCAAAGGGGAGAAGAGATTTGTCCTCTCCCATGCGGCTGCTTTTACCGCCTGCAAATATAACACAGGGTATATCTATCATTTTGTTTTGATAAGTTTAGCTTCAATACGTCTGTTTTGAGCACGACCTTCTGCAGTTTTATTGCTTGCAACAGGATTGATCTCACCAAGACCGATAGCCGTGATTCTGCCTGCTTCAACACCATCCGCGATAAGAAGTTTTCTCACTGCATCTGCACGTTTTTGAGAAAGTTTTTTATTGCTTGATTCACGACCGATACTGTCTGTATAACCAATGATCTCAACATTGTAAGCCGGAGAATCTTTTAAGAACTTTGCAAACTTTTCAATATTTTTTTGAGACTGTGCATCTACATTGTAAGAAGCGTTTTCAAAGTTGATTTGTAAGTTAAGTGTTTGTACACAACCATCAGCATCAACAGAGTAACCATCTGGAGTATTAGGACATTTATCCTGAGCGTTTAACACACCATCATTATCTAGATCAAGATTTAAAGGACAACCTTGTGGATCTACTTGTGTGCCTAACGGTGTGTTAGGGCATTGATCGGTATTATTCAAAACACCGTCTCTATCATCATCGAGGATAAGTTTACACCCTTGTGCATCCACTACTGTATCTTTTGGCGTATTTGGACATTTGTCACGGGAGTCTGCTATGCCGTCTTTGTCTGAGTCAAGAGCACATCCATTGTCATCTACTCTTGTAGCTTGTGGAGTATTTGGACATTTGTCATCAGCGTTGATGATACCATCGTTGTCATCATCTTTTTCTATGACAACAACTACAACCTCCTCTTCAACCTCCTC
>JALWLL010000090.1 GCA_026996295.1 Sulfurimonas sp. | reverse complement strand
TGCCGCTTCTAGGGGAGGAGACCTTTTTGACTCTTAACGCCGATATATGGTGTGACTATGAGTTTGATCCCCATTTTTGCCTTCAAAACGACACCCTTGCACACCTTGTGCTTGTGCCAAACCCTCCCCATAACGAGAAGGGTGACTTTTCTTTACAGGATGGGCGTTTGCAAAAAAGTGCCAAAGAGATGTTCACATTTGCAGGCATAGGCTACTACAGCCCAAAACTTTTTCACAAACTTCCCTATGGAAAAAGAGCACTTGCCCCACTTCTAAAAGATGCCATACAAAAAGATATGATCAGTGGTGAACTCTACTGTGGAGTGTGGCACGATATAGGTACACCCAAAAGGCTCAAAGATATCAACAACACACGTAAAAAAAACTACTAAGTTTGCAAAACTTTGTTATGATGTTAGCAGATATTTACTAAGGAATTTTTCGTGATAAAGATCTTTCTACCCCTTTTCATCAGCACCATACTTTTTGCACAGTACACTAACTGCGACTTTAAAAATGAACACTACAGCGATATATGTAAAAAAGTTGTCAAACAGGGAGTTTCATACGAGTATGCCAATAAATTTTTACTTTCATACTTTAGAACCAAAAAATTTGATGAGGTGAGTTACAAATATCTCCAACCAAGATATATCAAAAAACATAGAGAAAACGAAAAAAAAGCTAACAATGTTCTCGTAAAATACATTCCTCAAATGGTACAACATCTCAAAAAGTACAAAGAGGTGTACGACTACACGGAACAAAAGTTCGGTGTGAACCGCGAGATCATCGCCGCCATACTTCTTAAAGAAACAAAACTAGGCAAGATCAAACCGACACATGATGCTTTTATAGTCTTTAACACACTTGTTGTTAGAACCAAACCCAACAGCTCAAGAGAAAAATGGCTTCTGAAAATGGGGAAAACAAATATGGCTTCCATCATCACCTACTGCTACAAAAACAACATAGAAATAGAGGAGTGCATACTTCCAAGCTCCTATGCAGGGGCAGTTGGGATACCTCAGTTTATGCCAAACAGCTTCATCTATGCAGAGGGCTACAAAAGAGCATATGCCGATCTGACAAAAATGCAAGACGCCATAGTCTCGGCAGGTAAGTTTTTACATAAAAAAGCAAACTTTACACAACTTATGGAGTGGGATAAAATACCCGATATGCAAGCTATAGAGTCTGCTTGGTATCAGTATGAGTTTGACAATGAGGATGCAAGCTTTGTGTATGAAAAAAGTAAAAGCGGCAAAGTGTACAACTGTTTTACAAAAAACAAACCAGAGCTTAAATATCTCAGAGACTATACAAAAAAGATCATGCGGTATAACAACTCTTCAAACTATGCCGTAGGTGTTATGCGACTTGCTCACGATGCACATAAAATGCTTTAGTTTGCTTTTATGTTTTTATAAACAACAAACAGCAGTGAAGCAGCCACACTCACAAAAATAATGGTGTATCCCGTAGGCAGATCAAAAGTGTACGAACCATAAAGTGCCGCCATAATTGCCAAGGAACCAAATATCCATGCAAAATAAAGAGGATCAAATCTTTTTTGCATCACGCCTGCATATGAGGGCGCAATAAGCAAAGCAAATACTACAAGTACCCCTGCAGACTGTACGGAAGATGTCACAGTAAGGGCAAGCATGATAAAAAAGATCAGCTCTTTGAGCACCCCTTTTGTCTTTGGATACACAAAGAACATCACCAAAGAGATGGGCAGATAGATAGCCATATCTTTATAAAGTTCATCTGCTGATACAAACAGGATATCTGCAGCACTCAGCTTGGAAAAAAGCTCCATCCCCTCAGCACTTTTAGCTAAAACGAGCATGATCGCAGAGATACCAAGCGCATACAGCAAGCCTATGAAAGCCTCAACATTTTTCACTTTTTTTGTAGCCCATGCGATGATGATCGCTGCACTAACAGCAAACAAAAGCGTAAGCGATGTTTGGTATGCACCATCTAAAAATGCTACACTCAGAGCCATCCCCACAGCTGCAACCTGCCCTATCGCCAAGTCGGTAAAGATCACACCGCGACGGATGATCTCCACACCAAAAATGGTATGAATATAAACAAGTACAATAGCCAGCACAAAGGCAGGCCATAAAAGTTCTACTAGTTGCATATGCTCTTCGCCATGGTGTTGTAAAAATCCTCCAATGTATCCGCTGCTTTCACAGAGCCGACATCATGAGGAACTACCACCACCTTTGCACCCGTTTTTGCGGCGATGAACTCTGCAGCTTTTTTGTCATGGTACACATCTTGAAGTATCTTTTTCACACCGTTTTCTTTGACTGTGCCGATAAGTTCGAGTGTGTGTTTTGAACTTGGTGTGATCCCCGGAAGCGGCTCAATATTGCCAACACTTACAATGCCGTAGCGTTTGAGAAAGTAGTTATAGAGCTCATGGTATTGCAACACTTTTTTTGTAGTGCACTGAGACATTTTTAGATCAAACTTTTTCAGGTAAGCCTCCCATTTTTTTAGAAACTTCTCTAAATTATGCTGATAGTTCTGTGTATGTGAAGGATCGATCTGTGCCAATTTCTTCGCTATAACCTTTGCCATCACGATCACCTGATGCGGGTCTGTAACATAGTGAGGATTTCCCTGTGCATGGATATCTCCAAAAGCACGTGAAACAGAGGTCGGTTTGTCTATCATCTTAATAAAATGGCTCATATCTAAAAAACCCTCTGCTCCGGGCTGGATTTTTCTGTTGTTGGCGCTTCTGATGAGTGGAGGTAACCAGCCAACTTCCAAACCTCCTCCGTTGATGATAAGCAAATCTGCACGGCGAAGCTTAGAAAGCAATGAGGGCTTTGGCACAATAAAGTGCGGATCATACTTAGAGCTTCCAAGAACATGAACCTCCACCAAGTCTCCTCCTACCTCTTGTGTCACTGCGCCAAGAGTTGCATATGTCGTATCTATTTTGAGTGTCGCAAAAAGTGAACTCGCAAGCACTAAACTAGCCCAGAGTATTTTTTTCATCTTCTTCTCCCTAATAAGCATGGGCACCGTGTGCGCCCGCTGCAATATTGAGTGATAATATCACCGTGTTTATATCTGTTCTTTGTCCGTCTATGATTTTTGTTGCATCATAAGAGTACTCAAGTCTCAGCCGAGAAAAAGCAAAAGGTTTGTACTGTAGCATCGCTGTGTACTTTTGTAAATTGTCAGTGTCTATGCCACTGTAAATGCTTAAATCGGTTTGGTTTTTAGTGATTTTTTCATACCTCACACCACCGCTATAATTTTTGTTATATTGATATACCACTTCTGTATATAATCCCGACTGTTTTTCTCCTGTGCCTTTGTTACGCTGCAAAAATTCACTCTGCCAAATAAGGGCACTGTAACTTCCAAGCTGCTCTCTCAATGTCAAATCAACACCATACACATCGCTCTGCTCTTTTGTGGCGGTTTTACCGTGTGCCAAACTCACACCACCCAAAATAGAGAGATCATCCGTTATATCAAGACTTGATTTTACATAAGCGGTGTAAAGGTTGTTTTCTTCTATGTCGCCAAAACTTCTCTCGTTTGTGCCCTGCATCGCTTCAACACCTACCATGGTGTACGTATCGGTCGGTGCTACCCACTGTAGCTGGATACCTGCATCGCTAATGGCATCAGGACCAAAAAGCGCTTTATAGATTATGGGCTGTTCATCGAAATTCCAAGAATGTTGATGCTTTTCATTGATGCGTCCAAAACTACTTTTAAACTTTCCTGCCTTTATGCGTAAACCTTCGGGTAAACTTGTCGTTAGAACATACGCTTCGCCTATCTCAAACTCTGTACGTTTCAAATGAAAAATAGTATATACCTCAAAATAGGGATCCACTACCGAGTGCATCGCTACTTCTGCATAGTTGAGATTGAAACCCCGATCTTTGTTAAAGGGTAGTTCTGCGTCTGTGGCATCTATGAAACCGGGAATGGCAAAATTTTCATATTGAGTATTTGAAAGATCCCTTCCAACTGCCGACATATTTAAAACAAGTGCAATATCTGGAAGATACGCATTTTGAGAAAAGCTTGCTGAAGTGTTTTGTAAAAACGCACCCTCAAGGGTCTCTTTGTCTTTTTGTGCATCTTTTTTCTCTAAGTCATTGACCTTTTTAAGCAAAAGCTGTGTCATCGTTTGTTGCTCTTGCAACTGTGTTTTTAAAGTATCTATCTCACTCTCTGCCATCAGTGAAACTGCGGCAAAAAACGAGAATAATGCTAATTTTTTATACATAGTTATCCTCTTGTATTTTAGTGTTTTGATAATGGTTTATTTTTTTATATTTATAAAATCAAGAGTATTTTGGAGGTGCTCTGGCATGAGATATGATCTGTTTGGAGCTTACGATGATGTTTGCCAAGGAGCCTAGTATTGCTTCTGAATAAGGTGAAATATCACTTAAATAGCAGCTATCAGCAGGAGTGTCTGCATGAGACAAACTTGACTGAACAGTACATATCTGACAATCGCTATGCTGTTTTAAATCATCATGATGATGATGACTTCCAAGAAGGGTTGCCAGTACAAAAACAATAGCAAAATATTTTCTCAACCAAACTTTCATCATATGAGATTATAGCATAGGTTATGATAATTATTAATTATTTGAATTTTATAAATTATACCCACTTCAATTCAGGCTTTAGATGCTTATGTGCACACTCTGTTAAATAAGAATTTATAAGGTTTTGATAAGATATACCCGTTTCTTTAGCAAGTTCTTTAAAGTAGTCAATAGTATCTGTTTCAATACGAATTGAAATTTGCTTTTTTACATGCTTTGCATAAGGGTTTGTAACGGAGTTACTAAAATCATATTCTTCTCTCATTATAAATACTCCTTGTAATATTTTAGTGGAATTTTCTACTTTTGGAAAGATTGGGTTTTTAGGAGGATTACCACCTTATCTCCCTTGTTTATTGTCTTTTTACTTCGTCTAATGTTTTACCATTTTGGTATTTCCACTCTATCCATCCATTTGCACTTCTTGCTAATACTACCGCGGCTGCTGCACTTGGTGAGGAAAAAACATAGTCGGTTGTAAATTCGTATATATCATCTTTTTTGATTAAAACTTTTTTACCAACCAATTCCTTTCTTTTATTGATAACCCAATCTCCAGCTGTTTTGGTCTCTTCTAAATTACAAGTTGAGCCCTTAAAAATAATTAAACCATCTTCTGTATATTCACCTTTTGCTGAAGCTAATTTACCTTTACATTCAATAATTTCTTTTTTTGTCGGTTTTTTAATTATGTCAAATACGGGGTATCCTAGTGTGGAGGCTAAAATTTGTATGGTTTCAAAATTATCATATAAATCTGACTCAACTGATTCTGATATATATGGTTTTGTAGGTATATTACTATTTTCTAGTAGAAATCTATTTGATTTATGAGCTTGCTCATAAGAAAGCCATTCTAAAAATTTAATATGGGTTTTTGTAAAAAATTGTGTCTTTGATATAAAAACAAGCACATGAGTCCAAAAATCTTTTGTTTTATTATGCTGCTTCAATCTTGATAAACAATTTTCTGCTTCACCTATATAAACTTGAGATTTGGAATCATTAATGCCAAATAATAAATAAATACCAACATTATTTAGCTCATCTCTTTTTGAAGCTTCATCTAAAATTGATCGAGGCAATAAAATAGCTTGAATAGTCCTACTTGTTATTTCTGCTATTTTTAAGCCACGAGGATTTCCATCTGGAAGGTAAATTTGTATTGTTTTACCACTTGATTTCATTTGACTCCTTAAAGGTTAATTACATCATCTAAACATTCATTAAAACACATTCTACACAAACAAACTCTAAAAATCAACATAAACACACAAAATACTGCTTAAACAAACTCATCTGAAACAACCGCTACTATTGTATGGTATTCTTGAGGCTGTAAAACCCGAACATCTTCCAAAGCGTTTGCAGACTCTATGCACACAAACTCCCTGTAGGCATCTTTTTTCATAGCACTCATACGCGCACATTTTGTGATCCATGGGTTCCATACGACCACAGAACTTGAACCACTGTTTGTGATACTCACGACCTTGTTTATATCTTTGAGCTTTATCTCATTCTCTACTTTTTGATACACTCTGTCCACTTCTGAGTCAAACTCTATAACACCCTCTTGAGTGTGCTTCTTGGAAGTAAGCGCATCAAGATAGGGTTTACCCTCCAAACCTGAAATGGCAATGTTTTCAATATCTGAAACACAAAAGTATGTGTGGAGCGCTTGAGTAATTTTAAAAGGTTTTGTATCTGTATTTATTGTAGTAAGCTCCACTCTGAGCGTATCTGATACTGTACACTTCATCTGCAGTACAAACGCAAACTCCCACATCTGCAAACTCACCGGCGTTTGTGTCATCTGTAAAACTACCTGTGTAGTGTTTGGGTCTATCTGCTGTATATCTATGAGTTCAAACATAGAGTTTCTCGCAAAACCGTGTTGGGGTAAGTTTGTGTTTTCAGACATACCAAACCATGGCCAACAAAGGGGGATACCACCCCGTATTGCCCGAGTGGTTTCAAAGTCACTCAGCTCACTTAGCCACAGTACTTCCCCTGTCTTATGTGGTTTATACGAAAAAACATGAGCACCTTGCAGTGCTATCTTTGCACTGGCTGCCTTGTTGTTCACTTCTATATATCTAAAACCGTTGGCAAGCTCTTTAACTTCTGACATCTTCACCCCATTTTTGCATCTTGTGCCACTTCAAAGCATACCTGAGTATAAATGTGTAACACACAATACATACCAGATAAGCACTTTGCATATCTGCCGTACTTTGTGCGATCTTACCAAACACCAAAGGAAGCACCGCTCCACCGGCGATCGCCATAATAAGCAGCGCACTTCCCTGTGCTGTAAATTTACCAAGCCCTTCAAGCGCCAAAGGCCAAATGGTCGGCCACACAAGAGCATTTGCAAACCCTAGAAGTGCTATAAATGTCACACTATCAGGCAGTGTGGCTACACCGCTCCACCCCCATAAAACTTCTGAGACACGATGACTCTCTTGTGAAGTAAACACCACAC
Organism: Sulfurimonas sp.; assembly: GCA_026996295.1. Lineage (GTDB taxonomy): Bacteria > Campylobacterota > Campylobacteria > Campylobacterales > Sulfurimonadaceae > Sulfurimonas. The sequence goes on along the minus strand of JALWLL010000090.1, from coordinate 30,844 downwards.
CAAGTAAAAACACTATGCCAAGCACTGCAGAACCACTCAGAGCTTTTTCCTGAGAGAGGTACTTTGGTATGCAAAACACACCCACCAGATAACCAAGCACCATAAACACCATAGTGTATGATGTCAGGGCCGTAGCATTGGCAACACCGATACTTTGAGCATAAAGCCCTATAGTATCTCCCGCTATCACCTCGATGCCTACATAAAAAAACAGTGCAATCGCACCCAATACTACACGCGGAAACTCAAAAATACTTCCCCTTTCTTGCTCGTGTTGCTTCTCAAACTCCAGTTCAGGAAGTGAGGAGAACTTTACAAGCATCATCAACGCACCCAACATCACAGCCATGATAATATAAGGCACTATCAGACGAGTAGCGAGTTGCTCAACTTGGGCAGAAGAAAGCTCTTCAAGTGAGAGTGCTGTTATATCTGAGAGGATAAGCGCAGTAAAGATGAGCGGTGCCAAAACACCCGCACTTTTGTTGATAAGTCCCATGATGCTGATACGCATCGCCGCACTTTGTATGGGACCGATCAGTACAACATAGGGGTTGGAAGCGGTTTGCAGTATCGTCAGACCTGTACCAAGGGTAAATAAAGCTGCTAAAAAAACCAAAAACTTCCCACTCAGTGCCGCGGGGATAAACAGCAGACTTCCTATGACCATCACGCCCAAACCAAGCGCCATACCATTTTTGTAGCCTGTTCTCTCAAGCACCAACGACATCGGATACGCCATAAGCGTATAGGCAATATAAAAAGCAAACGTAACAAACAAAGCTTCAAACTCATTGAGCTCACAGATCACTTTTAAAAAAGGGATAAGTGAACCGTTGAGCCAAGTCACAAAACCAAAAATAAAAAACAAAGTCCCTATGATGAGCATAGGGAAAAAACTACTTTTCTCCCTCACTCACTAACCCCTGCCAAATACTTTGCAACACCATCTTCATCGTTTGTATGTTCTAGTATCACATCTGCCTGCTCTTTAAGTTGCTCATGTGCATTGGCAACCGCTACGGAAGTGTTTGCAAGTGCGAACATACCAAGATCGTTTAGGTTGTCACCAAAGACCGTTAGCGAGTTTAGATCAAAACCACAGTGCTCCTGCACGCTCTTTATACCATGTGACTTGTCGGCATCTTTATGTAAAATGGTCAAAAAATAACACTGAACATACGCTTCAGGTGCGATAATAAACTTCAAAGTATCCCCAAAAAGTGTTTGCAAAGTAGCATGAAGTTCACGAAGCAAACTCTCCTCTCCCATATAGACAACTTTAAAATTTTTCTCTCTTGATTGGATCTTTTTCTCTTCAACCAGATTATCATCATGGGCATAACGCCTCAGTACTTCTGACTGATGCATGTTCAGCGTACTCGAGTGAACAAACACCTCACTGAGCTCTTTGGTATCGTTAAGTGCAAGAACAAAAGGATATATGCCGTATCTTGCCCCCTCATTTATGATGATATCTGCTATCTCCCGATCTATGAACTTTGTATCGATAACCTGTTTATCCATAGTAGCGATAAGTGCTCCATCGAGCAAAATCATAGGCGTGCTTATACAAATACCGTCTAAAAACTCTGCTGTCTTTTTGTAGGTTCTGGCTGTTGCAACACTTAAAAGTGAGCTGGCAGCTTTATCGTTCCAAATATTTTTAGTATAGGCACTAATACTCAAATCGTTTCGTAAAAAGGTGTGGTCAAGGTCAGTTATGTAGATATTTTTCATACTCCAAGTATATCCTAAGCTCAATTAAACCTTTATAGAAAATTATCATTCATTCTTTAAGATATCCTTTCTCACTCTAGCCAGTAGTAATTTTATGTTTTATACTTTATTTTTATTATATATAAAAGTGTGTAGAATTAAAAGAAAAAAGGGAACTTCTGAAACCTTTACGAAAACACCATGTTTAAAAAAATACTGATTATAGATAATGACATAAGATATATAAACTCATTACGAAAAAGACTAAGCACTAAGTTCAACTTTGCATATGATGTTGTCAGTGAGTTTGAGCAGATACGAAAGATTGAAAATATTTCAAGCTATGATCTGTATTTTATCCGTTTAGATCTCCATACCATCTCTCTCATAGATCACTTGAGTGATGAGGAAAAAACAGTTATAGTTCTTACTAACAAATGGAACGATACAACAAGAGAGAAGATCCTTGCCTTGGGTGTAAGTGACTATATCATCACCGATAACAGCTCTAACGGCACAATATCACTCAACATAGTACAAAGACTCATAAACAATGAGCATATCAACATACTTCTGGTCGATGACTCCTCTTTGATCCTCAATACTTTGGCGATCTTGCTTGATACACAAAAACTTAACTATATCAAATGCAAAAGTGCCTATGAAGCGTGGGCATACCTCAGTGACACCGAGTCCAAAAAAATAGACCTGATTATCTCTGATTATGAGATGCCGGGCATGAACGGTTATGAGCTTGCAAAGCGTGTTCGCTCCAAATACCCCAAAGAGGAACTTCCCATCTTGCTTCTCTCGGGAACTGAAGAAAATTCTATGATAGCAAAGTTTTTAAAAGCGGGTATCAATGACTATATACCAAAGCCATTCATCAATGAAGAGTTTATCAATAGAGTCTCAAACACCCTAAACATGCTAGAGATGTACAGAGCACTTAAATAGAGATAAACTCTTTCACTTCCAAGCCAAAACCACTCAAACCTACAAAGTCTGTTGGCTTTGTAGATACTAAGAGGTTCATTTTCGATACACCGAGCGATTTTAATATTTGAGCACCGATACCAAACTCTTTCATGGCAGCATTGTCCTGATGGTTTGCTTTATTGATAAAAAGTAAAACACCGCTGTTTTGCTTAAGATACTCAATAGAATGTATAAGGTTGTTATACTTTTTTTGGTTCAGTAACAGCTCTTTATCTGAGATAACATTGTGCACCCGGACATTGGCCACTTCACCGGCATTGTAAAACACAATGGCTGTATGCTCTATGTGATCGTGATCCTCAAAGGTGCACTTTTTCACTTTTACACCAAAAAACTCTATCTCCTGTACCTCTGTTTCGTTTACAAGTCTCTCATTTGCCAAACGGTACTCGACAATATCTGAGATAAACACCGTCTTGAGGTTGTGCTCTTTTGCAAAAATATCCAAGTCATCACGTCTTGCCATTGTGCCGTCTTCTTTAATGATCTCACAAATAACAGAAGACTCGCTCAAACCCGCCAAACGACAAAGATCGACTGAACCCTCAGTGTGTCCCGTTCTTACAAGAGTCCCCCCGTCTTTTGCGATAAGAGGAAATATATGTCCGGGCTTTACAAGCTCATCAGCATGACTGATAGGGTTTGCAAGGATCTTAATGGTCTCATCTCTCTCCGCTGCAGATATACCTGTCAAAGCATTTTTTGCATCGACAGAGACTGTAAATGCCGTTTCATAAGAGGAGGTGTTAGAACTCACCATAGGGTTAAGCTCAAGTCTGTTCGCTATGGTCTTGCTAATAGCTACACAGATCAGTCCTCTTGCATGGGTCGCCATAAAGTTAACATGTTCAGGTGTAGAAAATGCTGAGGCATAGACTAGATCACCCTCATTTTCTCTATCCTCATCATCAACCATGATCACCATGTTGCCCTTTTTGATCTCTTCTATAGCTTGTAATACTCTTTGCGTCGGTGTCATCTAAACTCTTTAATAAAAATTTTATGAAATTATATAGAAATCTTGATTAAACACAGCGTAAAAAAAATTTATACATTTTTCACCAAAACACTTGACAAAGCAAGTGAAATTACCTATAATTTCGCTCCACAAACAGCGATAAAGCGTTTGTTTGAGTAACGCGGAATAGAGCAGTTCGGTAGCTCGTCGGGCTCATAACCCGAAGGTCATAGGTTCAAATCCTATTTCCGCAACCAATTTTACAGTTTTGGGGTATCGCCAAGCGGTAAGGCCTCGGTTTTTGGTACCGATATTCGGGGGTTCGAATCCCTCTACCCCATCCACTTTTATCATATCTATTGATTTATAATGACGCGGAATAGAGCAGTTCGGTAGCTCGTCGGGCTCATAACCCGAAGGTCATAGGTTCAAATCCTATTTCCGCAACCAATTTTTACTTATTATTACTACATATTGGGGTATCGCCAAGCGGTAAGGCCTCGGTTTTTGGTACCGATATTCGGGGGTTCGAATCCCTCTACCCCATCCACAACCTCGCCCATTCAAACAACTTTGCAAAAACCATTTGAACTTAGAAGAGATTGACTAAAGTATATGTTTGTGATAAACTTTACTCTTTAAAAACACCACAAAAGGGATACTATGCAAGATACTACCGATCCCCTTACACTTACCATAAGAACAGTCGTTTTTGTAGTGATCGCGGGTTTATTTATATTTGTTTTAACAAGAAAAAAAGAGGACAAGAAGTAAACCCTTCTAGTGGTTTACCTCTCTGTTTAAAACCTTTTCAACAGACTCTATTTTTGTTTTGAGTCTGTTTTCACAATTTTTACGTATATCGAACTTAAGTGATGAATAGACTCTCTCACAACACTCTAACTGCTCATATGCAAGCTCTATGATACCAAGAGCCTCTTTCATGCTTGCAGCTTCTATAATCGTTCCCATAGGCGTCAACTGATATGCAATACCCGACTTATCAATGGCATCTATAACCTTACTTACCTGTTTTGATACAGAAGAACCCTCTCTACACTCATCTGATGTTGGAAACATACTAAATTCTAATAATACACTTGTCATTTTTCTCTCTCTTTTGACATTAAAATGCCAGATACTATCTATAAATAGATTAATTCAAAATTAAATCATCATTATGCTTTTTCAAATATAATCAGGAATCAACGCCTTGATCTTTTTATAGATTTTCTCAAAATCGGTTGAGTAAACTCTCGTGTCAGCAATCGATGTGATAAAGTTCGTATCTCTCTCCCAGCGGGGAACAAGATGCATATGTATATGTTCTGCTATTCCGGCACCCGCAGCTCCCCCAAGGTTCATACCTATGTTGACCCCTTTGGCACCAAAGCCCTCTTTTAAAAGTCTAACACACTTTTGTGCTAGCGCACTCATATGTAGCCAAGTCTCACTCGGAAGTTCCTCAAGTTTGTCAGTATGTACGTGGGGAATGATCATAAAATGCCCGGGGGTGTAGGGGTAGCGGTTCATAACAATAAAACAGTATGCATCACGATGAAGCACATGTAGCGATCTATCATCTTGTTCATGTGTACTTATATGACAAAAGACACACCCCTGTATTTTTTCACTTGTAACATACTCATCCCGCCATGGTGCGTATAAGATATTTTCCATCTCTACTCCTTATTTATAGAAAAGCAAAAACCAGATCCGGAAACATTATAACCAAACCGAGTCCAAGAAGCTGTAGCAGTATAAAAGGGATGATCCCTTTATATATCTGCATAGTTTTTATGCTCTCACCTGCTGCACCTTTGAGAAAAAACAGAGAAAGTCCAAAAGGTGGCGTTAAGAACGAGGCTTGCAGATTGAGTGCAATAAGAACCGCAAACCAGATAGGGTCTATCCCAAACGCATTCATCACAGGTACCAAAATAGGAACAATGATAAAACTGATCTCTATAAAATCTATAAAAAAACCAAGTATAAAGATGCTTAACATCGCCACAGCGATAAATATCCAAACATCCCCTATATCTTCAGAGAAAAACTCAAGTATAAGATCACTTCCACCAAGCTCGTTAAACACCAAAGAAAATGCAGTAGCACCGATGAGGATCATAAATATCATCCCGCTGAGTTTTACTGTCTCAAGTGAAGCGTAACGCAACATCTCAAAAGAGAATGATCTGTTAAAGAGTGCCAGCAAAAGCGCACCTATCACACCAAAGGCAGCAGACTCGGTCGGCGAAGCGATACCTGCAAAGATACTTCCAAGAACTGAGACCATAAGAAGCAGGGGCGGTACTATAGAGAAAACTATCTCCTTCAAACTCACCATCTGAATATCTTTTGGTATCGGTGCTACATCGGGATCAAAATAGGAACGAATCAGTATATAAGCGACATACAACCCAACCAAAACAAGTCCTGGAAGAACCGCACCCATAAAAAGCTCACCCACACTTACACTCATAACATCACCCAAAATAATGAGTATGATGCTTGGAGGTATGATCTGCCCAAGTGTTCCTGAAGCCGCTACCGTTCCAGAAGCCAGCCCTTTATCGTAGCCTGCTTTTATCATAAGTGGAAGCGCAATAACACTCATCATAACAACCGAAGCAGAGACTATCCCTGTAGAAGCTGCAAGCATCGCACCAACAAGCACAACACTTACCGCCAAACCACCACGCACACCACGAAAAAGTGCACTCATAGAGACAAGCAGTCTCTCTGCCATTTGTGACTTCTCAAGAACAAGTCCCATCGCTATGAACAAAGGAACAGCCATAAGTGTCGTGTTGGACATAATTCCATAAATTCTAAATGGAAGTACCGAAAAAACATCAAATCCCAAATGTGGTACAAAAAAGGCAAAAGCGATCGCCACTGTTCCAAAAACAAAAGCAACCGGAATACCTACCAACAAAAGTGCGAGGACTATGACAAACATAAGCATCGCTATCATAGGGCTCTCCATTCATTCACACTCTCAACAACATCACGAAATGCCTGAAGTGCCAAAAATACAAAAGAAAGTGGCAAAAGTGCTTTGACTAAGAACCTGTACTCAAGTCCGCCTGGGTTTGAGGATGCTTCATTTTGTATATAACTCATCGTTACAAAATCGATCCCTATGTAGATAATTAAAAAAGAAAACGGTAAAACAAAAAAAAGTGATGCCACTATATCCACCACAGCTTTTGTTCTTGGTGAGTACTTATCATAAAAAATGTCAACTCGCACATGCGCAGCTTCTTTGAGCGTGTAGGCTATACCAAAGAGTATGATCACATCAAAGAGGTGCCACTCAAGCTCCTGCAGCGCTATGGAACCTGTAGAGAAAAGGTAGCGCGCTGTTGCATCATACACAACAAGTACAACTAAAACGCCAAGGACACATGCTGTAAAATAACCTAGGTATTTGATGCTTTTATCTATGAAATTCACAAAAAAACCTATATAAAACTTGGTGCATCATTTGCAAACAGGATGATATCCCCTGCTTTTGTCTGATTTGCCAAGAGATCTGTTAGCGAGGATTTGTCATGTAAAATGATCTTTGTTTTTACTTTAAGATTTTTGTCAAAAAGTTCCGCATTGAGAGAACCCGTAACGATCACGATGTCAAACACCTTGTTAATAGCTTCTATGAGCTTTAAATTGAGCTCTTTGGAACTCTCAACCAATCCCGGAGTTACTATCACTTTTCTTCCATCATGCAAAGAACAAAGCCTTACAGCCTCAAGCATGCCGTCGATGTTACCGTTATAACCATCATCAAGAATGATCTTTCCTCCGGCTTTGATCTTCTGAAGCCTGTGCTCTACCGGCTCCAATGCACTTACGGCATTTATAATATCTTCATTGCTCATACCGAAGCTTTTTGCGATCCGAATAGCCACAGCGATGTTCATCGTTTGGAACTCACCAAGAACATCTGTATGAAGTTGCAACACTTCATCATCAAGTTGAAGTTCAAAGTCTGTTCCCTCAAGCGTTGCGTTTACATTCAACACTTCATCACCGAAAAAAGTCACCTTTTCATGAGGTTCATCTGTTACGGAAGTGTGTATAAATGCCATTTCAAGCCTTGGAGACTGCATAATCTCAAGTTTTGTCGCTATGATATTTTCGAGTGTTTTAAAGTACTCTATGTGCGCCAGTCCCACTTTACCCACTATCACTCTCTGTGGCTCTAAAAAAGTGGTGATCTCATAAATATCTCCACGCTCTCTTGCACCCGCTTCACATACATAGATTTGCGTTTGTTGTGGAAGTGACTCATTGACATCACGCATGATTCCGCCAAGCGTGTTCACACTTCTAGGCGTTGCATACACATTGAATTTTTTAGAGAGTATCTGTGCTACAAAGTTTTTTATGCTTGTTTTGCCGTAACTTCCTGTGATGCACACTATTTGAAGATCTTTCATCTCTTTGAGTTTCTTTTTTGCCTCTTTTTTAAATGCCGTAAACAAGAACTTCTCGATCATATAACTGCCTATATAGGCAATAGCCAAAGGCATGAAGACACCATAAACCTCACACGCATCTTTAAGAGTACATAACACATCTTGAAAAAGCACCAAAGAGATAAGAAGAATCAAAAAGCGTTTCACACGCCAAGTAAGAACAAGCTTTTTATCCAGTTTTTTATGCCACACGAACATAGCCGGCAAAACAGCAAAAAGGAAAAAGATAACAAAGAATTTTCCGGTTGTATAGTAGGCTACAAAAGGGATGAAAAAGTATATGACATGCCACCATGGCTTATGATGCTTCAAAATCACCCGTGAAAGTTTATAATCATACCATTGCAGATTGGTGATAAGATACCAACCTAAAACAGTAACAAAAAGTACATTTGTTACAAAAGCCACCAAAACTTCATAGTTTTCCATCTAATGCTCCAAGGTTTTTAAAAAAGTTGTTTCAATTTTTGCAGATACATCTTTTGCATGTTTCATAAAAAAGTAATGATCACCCTCATACACTTCCAATGTAGAATCTTTGATAAGCTCGTCTATTTTTTGCGCTGAACTTAATGGTGTTGCGGTGTCATCTTTTCCCCAGCACAGCAGAGCTTTCCCTTCGTAGTGTGCAAACTCATCACTAAAGTCCTCATTGACCACATTTTTAAAAGTTTCATACATCGGCTCACTCAGGCTTTTGGCATCATCTGCTACAAAAAGTGAACGCAGCTTGGCAAAACCAAACACTTTTAATATTTTAAAAAGTGCTATTTTTGCTTTGACCTTGAGCGGTTTGGCTACATATATGCCGGCACTCGCTACTAAAACCAAAACTTTTGGCTCAAGTAAAAGTGCTACCTTGCCACCAAATGAGTGCCCTAAAACAATATCTTTGGAAGCATTCATATGGATCATAAGAAGTTCAACGATTCTCGCATAATCCTCTGTAGTGAGTGAAACATTACAGGTACTGTTACCAAAACCCGGAAGGTCAATATATATATGACGAAAACTATCCATATAGGGCGAAAAAGCCTGCTTCATCAAGCTTTTGTTACTCCCCCAACCGTGAAGTATGATCAAGTCAACTTTTGCGTTTGGATTGAGTATCTCATAACTGATATCAAGAGTGTGTTGATGATACTGTATCGACTTTACAGCCATTATTTCCCTTTAGCTTGAGAAATAGAGTGGATATACTCGTAAGAGACCTGTGCTTTTTTTGGGCGTGGAAGCGAGTGGGCAAGCTCTTCAACACAGCTTGTAAAATCAGCAAAAAGATAATTTGCCATAGAGCCCGGAATCGGGTTGATCTCATTAAGATACACCTCATCATTGAGAACAAAAAAATCACACCGAATCAATGCTCCCTCGAACAGATTTCTATAGATCTTCTCAAACGTATTTTGCAGTCTTTGTTTAAGGTCGTCACTGATATCAGCTTCTAAAACCTGAGAACTTCTGGAAAAGTCCATATACTTCTTCTCAAAATCTAAAAACTCATTTTTTTGAGGTTCTTCCACTATGGAAAAGTGAACTTCTCCATTTGCCATATAACCTGCAAGATTATACTCTTTGACACCCTCTAAAAACGGCTCCACTACAAGTGCACTGTCAAACTCAAAAGCGGTATCAAGCGCATAATCAAGTTCACTTTCATCTTTTACGATGCTCACACCAATAGAGCTTCCAAGACGGGCAGGTTTTATAATGATCGGGTAAGGTGTCTTGATATTTTTATGCTCATTCGCACTCAACACCTCATAGTTCACACATCGAACACCTATCGCCTCACACAGGTACTTTGTATAGCGTTTGTCATAAGAGAACACACTTGCATCCACTCTCGGTCCAATATATGCAATAGAAAAAAAGTCAAGCAGTGCCGCCATAGTTCCATCTTCCCCGTCTGCACCGTGAATCAAATTCACCACGGTAGCTTTATGCAATGTGGATGAGAACACACTTTTTTGCAAAAAGCCCCCTTTGCTTATGCTGAGTTCAGGCATTTTCTTATGCTCACCTTTACTAAATGTCACAGCTTTCATCTTGAGAGGATCTATGAGATAAAAAGAATGATCCTGATCACAAAAAATAAAACTCAAATCAAATCCCGAAAGCTTCTCTTTTAAAGTTATAGCACTTACTATGCTGATCTCATGTTCAAAACTTGCGCCACCAAATAAAATAGTTAATTTCAATATATACCCTTATATAGTTTGTAATAATTTTAATGCACCTTTGACAAGTGAAGCGGTATCTTCCCCTTCACACGCACTCAATGCCTTTGATATTTTCTCTTTTTTAAATCCTAAAGCTTCCAAAGCCTCGGCAGCTTCGTTAAAAGACTGATTGTGAGGCGATGATGATGAAGAGACAAGCTCCATATCAAAACCGTTGAGCTCCACAAGTATGCGTCCCGCACTCTTTGGACCGATACCCGGAACTTTTTTCACACCGTTGACATCTTTGTTGTTTATAACATTCGCAAACTGAGAAGGTGTGTATGTGGAGCATATTGCCATCGCCACTTTTGGTCCTACACCGCTTATTTTTATGAGTCTTTGAAAAAGTTTCTTTTCACTTTCATCTAAAAAACCATACAGAAGCTGTGCATCTTCACGTATAATATGTGCCGTAAAAAGTTTCACTTCACTTTTTGGCAAGGCTGAAAATGTATGAAGCGAAATAAACACCTCATAGATCACACCATTGACATCCACATGCACAAAGCTCGGTTCTTTATACGCTATGCTTCCCTTGAGTCCCACTATCATTTCATATCTTCTTTCACTCTTTTACTGCCTTTATTTCATACTGACCCTCATCAACCTCAACCAGTGCAAACACTTTTTCTGCAGAACCTTCAGGTGGGCTGTATGTCACTTCCATAGGTGGATCAACCAGCTTAAATTTCAATTCGTTATACCCTTCCCAATGATCTCTGTTGATGATTCTTGCATCAAAAATGTTTTCCTGAAAAGAGGATGTTTTGCTCGTCAAAAGTTTGAGTTTATCTTTTTTTTGTTCATGTTCGGCTTTTATGTTTTTGAGGTGTTCTTGAAGCTTTTGAAACTGCTTGTACTGTTTGACAAAGGAGCTTGGAAGCTTGACCCCGTTTTTCTTATAGCCCATCAAACGTTTTTTCAAGTCATTAAAGGCAGGCATACCCTCTTTGATCATTTTTGTGTACTTTTGTATCTCTTGTTTGATATTTCGTATATCACGCTCAAGCTCACTGATATGCTCCTGATTATCGCCAAAGTCCTCTTTGGTATCTTTTTTCAAAAGCGGATCAATAACAAAAACATTCTCACCACCCTGAAGTTTTTTGATCTCTATAAATCTTGATGCCGTGGCTTTGACGTAAGAAGCACACACCTCTATGACCAACTCTTTTGCCCGAATCTCACCACCGACTGCCTGTGCAATCCTTACCGTGTCTCCATCAACCACACCATGTTCAAGCCTTGTTATATCGATATCTCGTCCATATGCCATCCCTTTATGCACATTGATCTTCAAACTGTGTGCTCTTACCATGGCAGTTTTATGCACCTGCCCCTCTACGGTAGCTTTGATCGCATTGACCTTTGCACTTGAGCCGACATTTCCCTCTATGGTGATCTCACTCACTTCCACTTCCATACCTGTTCCCACGGCATCTTTGAGTGCATCTTTCTCTTTTACGCTTATATTGACATCAGAGTCAAGTCCGGTTGAGATGGAACCTGTTGTTTTAAAACTGATCTCACCTATATCCACATCTGTTTTTATAAGATACGTACTACCTTCAAGAGCAATATAGCCATTCTCTTTTGCCCGGTATTCTATATTTTCAGGGGTTTCAATCATTTTGATGGTATCATCTATGTTAAAAGTTGGAGCGTTTTTCACTTCCGGTTCTTTTGGATTCATATACTCCCCGCGGCAGTTTCTTCCGGGTTTACCCTCTTGCGGTTTGATATACTCTATAAGAAGCTCATCTTCTAAAACACTCTGAATAAAACCACGTTTTGCATAATCAACCTTTGTATGTTCATCAACTTCATCTTTTTTGTCATAATGAAGTATGAGTTCATCATCTTTTGTCAGTGTCGGCTCATGGCTCTCAGCTATCAAATAGGTCTGGGTTTTTTTAAAGAGTGCATTTTCCTGTACTTGAACAAAGGCGGAGATCTCTGAGATAGCATCACATAACATACTGTCAAATATATTGATGAGAATATTTGCACGAACTTTTTTCTTGTTAATGAAGTTGCGTAACTCCTCTTCAAACCTTGGGAAGTAAGAGAGCTTCGAGCCCTCTTTGATACTCAGGTACACTTTACACTTAGTAGCATTTGCGCCGACAGAAGCATGAAAATCTCTAAACTTATCGTCAGCCTTGTTTTTTTGAAACATCTCTATTTCATACATCTGTTTTATTTCAAAGTGAGGATTAAGAAGTGCTGTTTTATCATCAAGATCATACACTTCACTTGCAGATATCTCTTCCCATTCCCCCTCTGCACCTTCGGCATTCATACGTGTGTATGTTTGCACTGAGAGGAGGTTAAAGTCGAGTGTTTCAACTTTTATGTCATAGGATGAGGCAAAACCCATAAGCTCTTTTGCTACATTTTGTGTACGCACAACAGTCGGTCGAACTTTTTTCATAGATGTAGTTTTTTTTGAGCCAGAGCCAAATAATGCCATTTTAATCACCATACCAAATTTAAAAACTACATTTTAATAGATTATTTGTTAAAATATCGTAAAAGTAACTTTATTTTTTAATTCACCACCTAAAGAAGCCTATGTTTAAAGCCATATTTACAAACAGTTTTGGAATCCTTTTCTCAAGAGTTTTAGGATTTGTTCGAGACTTATTTACAGCTTCTGTTCTTGGTGCCAATATCTACAGCGATATATTTTTCGTAGCCTTTAAACTTCCAAACCTTTTTCGTCGCATATTTGCAGAGGGTGCTTTTACTCAGGTTTTCATCCCTGCATTTTCCCGCTCACTTCACAAGGGTGTTTTCTGTGCCAATATATTTTTGATATTCTTAAGTATCATCCTGCTCCTTACACTTCTTGTCAATCTCCTTCCCGAACTTGCTACTAAAACGATAGCAGTAGGTTTTGATGCACAAACCATAGAGATAGCCGCACCTTATGTTGCCATAAATTTTTGGTACCTGCCACTCATTTTTGCCGTGACTTTTTTAAGTGGTATGCTCCAGTACAAGAACCACTTTGCCACATCTGCATTCTCAACAGCGCTTCTGAACATCTCACTCATATTGGCTTTGTACCTTGCTGAGGAAAAATCTCACAGCGAAGTGGTTTACTACCTGAGCTTTGGTGTGATCATAGGTGGTATGATGCAGCTCGCTGTTCATATGATAGCGATACACAAACTTGGCCTCTCTAAGCTCCTCATAGGTGGTTTTAGGCATATGGGTGTAAAGTCAAAGATCATAAAAAAAGATGTAAAAAAGTTTAGAAACAACTTTTTTCCGGCAATGTGGGGAAACTCCACCGCACAGGTAAGCGCTTTTTTAGATACCTTTTTAGCCTCTTTCTTAATCACGGGCTCCATAAGTTACCTCTATTATGCCAACCGCATTTTTCAGCTTCCCCTTGCCTTGTTTGCCATCGCAACATCTATAGCTTTGTTTCCACGTATAGCGCGTTATTTAAAAAATAAAGATGAACAAAAAGCGCTCGCATTTTTACATAAAGCTTTTTGGTTTTTGGCATTTTTACTGAGTGCGAGTACTTTGGGCGGTTTTATACTCGCACATGAAATAACATGGCTTCTTTTTGAGCGTGGGGCATTTAGTGCACAAGATACAGCCAATACCACCACCGTTTTACAGATGTATATGTTAGGACTTTTACCCTTTGGACTTCAAAAACTCTTCATACTCTGGCTCTATGCAAAAGAGATGCAGCTGCATGCAGCAAAAATAGCCACCTACTCTTTGGGGGCATACACCGTAATGGCGCTTAGCCTCATAGGTCCACTTGGAGTAAGCGGTTTGGCACTAGCAAGTACTATAGGCGGCATAGTGAGTTTTACCCTTACCATAAGGGTTTTTGGGGTACACAAATTTTTGGATATGCTCCGTTGTAAAAACACCCTCTACCTTCTGGCGGGTTGTGTTGTATTTACAAGCATACTTTTAGTATTTAAAAATTTTATCCAAAGCTATATATAGAACTGGGATACAACCTTTAATATGCTAGAATAGCAAAAATATTTTACATAACTATGGATATTCTATGCATTTATACGATTCAGTACAAAAAACAAAACGAAAATTTGAACCGCTAGAAGAGGGCAAAGCCTCTTTGTATGTATGTGGTCCAACGGTGTATGATGATGCCCATCTTGGTCATGCCAAAAGTGCACTTGTTTTTGACCTGCTGGTGCGTGTACTTCGTGCCAATGGCTATGATGTCACTTATGCAAGAAATATCACCGACATTGACGATAAAATCATCAAAAAAGCGGCTGAGCAAAACAAAAGTATCAAAGAGATCACAGGTTTTTATACAGAAGCGTTTCATCAAGAGATGCAAGCACTCGGAGTGATACGCCCCGATATTGAGCCAAAAGCGACAGAGTCACTTGAAGCGATGTTCACACTTATACAAAAACTCATAGATTCAGGTCATGCTTATACCACTCAGGAGGGGGATGTGTACTTTGATACCTCAAGTGACAGCGAGTATCTCAGTCTTTCTAAAAGAGTACAGGAGGAAGATGACAAACAACAACGCGTTGCAAGCTCATCACTCAAAAAAAACAGTGCCGATTTTGCACTTTGGAAGAGCGTACAAGACGGCTCTGTGACCTTTGAGTCACCATTTGGTGCAGGTCGCCCGGGCTGGCACTTGGAGTGTTCTGCCATGATTGAGAAGCATCTTGCAAAAGAGCATCAGCCTTATGCCGTAGATATTCACGGCGGCGGTGCCGACCTACTCTTTCCCCACCATGAAAATGAAGCTGCACAAACACGCTGTGCAACAAACCACGCTATAGCAAACTACTGGATCCATAACGGTTTTGTAAACATTGAGGGGGAGAAGATGAGCAAGTCTTTGGGAAACAGCTTTTTTTTAAAAGATGCACTCAAAGAGTATGATGGTGAAGTACTTCGTTTTTACCTCTTGGGTTCTCACTACAGAAGTAACTTTAACTTCAACACAGACGATCTTCAAGTAGCAAAAAAACGGCTCGATAAGATCTACAGACTCAAAAAACGCCTTTTTGGGCTCTCTCATAACTTTGAGAAAACAGAGTTTCAAACCAAGCTTTTAGAAGTACTGAGTGATGATTTAAACATCTCCTCTGCTCTTGCACTCATAGATGAGATGATCAGCAGTGCCAATGAAACACTCGACACGCCAGGTAAACATAAGGCGCTCAAAAAAGAGACCCTTGCAAACTTTGCCTACATAGAAAAAGTGCTTGGTTTTGGTGTCAAAAACCCGTATGAGTATTTTCAGCATGGTGTAGATCCACAAACCAAAGAGAAGATTTTTGATCTTATCCAAAAAAGAAACGAAGCAAAAAAAGCAAAAGACTTTGCAAGCTCTGATAAACTTCGAGATGAGATCTTGGCTTTTGGTGTAAACATCATGGATACACCAGACGGTACATTTTGGGAAAAAATCTAGCATGACCCTCCAAGAGTTACAAAAACACCTAGAGCACAACACACAAGAGATCTCAGAAGAGTTCACAAGGATTTTTCATGGTCGCGGCGGACTGTATGAGGGCTGGAAGCATCTGACTATCGACAGTATAAATGGGGAGATTGTAAGTGTTGCTCTTTACTTCCAAGAGGAGAATGAAGATGCACTTTTAGCCATGCTTAAGAACTTCATAAAGAGCTCTCACTACACCACTTTGGTTGTGCAAAGAAGATACATCAAGGGTGCTCCGAGTGAAATTCTGCTCGGTGAACTTCCAGAAGATCTCTACATCATAGAAAATGGTATGAAGCTAAAGCTCAACCTCCTTAGCAACAAAAACAGCTATTATTTTGCAGATATGAAAAACGGCAGAAATTTTGTAAGAGAAAATGCCCATAAAAAAAATGTGCTCAATCTTTTTGCCTACACCTGTGCTTTTTCTGTTGCTGCCAAATACGGCGGTGCAAAGAGCATAGTCAATGTAGATATGAGCAAAAGCGCGCTCTCAACAGGAAAAGCAAACCACACTCTCAACAAGCTCGATCCAAGAGGTGTAAGCTATCTGCCCTACAATATACTCAAATCATTCTCTTCACTCAAACGCAAGGGTCCTTATGATCTTATCATCATCGATCCACCTAGCTTTCAACGGGGTAGTTTTGAAGCAGGCAAGGACTACGAAAAGCTTATAAAAAAACTTCCACAACTTGCTTCTGAGAACTGTATCGTTTTATCTTGTTTGAACTCACCCGAACTAGATACACACTTCATAGTGGAGCTGTTTCAGAAGTGGGCTCCAAGTTTTACGTATGAAACACGTCTCAAAAATGTTCCCGAGTTTGCAAGTGCAAATGAAGAAAAAAGCTTAAAAAATCTTATTTTCAGGAGAAATAATGGCTTATAATATTCTCAATAGCGACAACATCACATCCTACTTACTTTCACTCACAACTATCGCCTCTTTTTTTAAGGACGATCAGCTTCACATAGAGGAGATAGGTGATGGCAACTTAAACTTCGTTTTTTTGGTCTCATCTTCTAAAAACCCTCAAAAAAAGCTCATCGTGAAACAGGCGGTTCCCTATTTACGCTGTGCAGGTGAGAGTTACCCTCTCTCAAAAGAGCGCATGACTTATGAGATCCGTTCACTTCAATACTTCTCAAACATAACACCTTTTGTACCAAAGATCTACTTTAGTGATGAGCAGATGAGTGTCATCATTATGGAGTATCTTGATGGGTATATCATTATGCGTAAGGGGATGATCGAGGGTACATACTATCCAAACTTTGCAGAACATATCAGCTCATTTTTGGCAACAACACTTTTTAAAACATCTTCCTTGTATCTCTCAAGTAAGCAAAAACGTGAACTTACCGCTATGTTCATAGGAAACACAGAGCTTTGCAAACTTACAGAGGATTTTGTTTTTACTGCCCCTTTTATGCAACACCAAACCAATGCCCAACTTCCAGAACTTGCAGATATAGCACAAAAGATCTCAGAAGATGAGACACTCAAAGTTGAGATACTCAAACTCAAGTATAAGTTTATGAACCAAAGTGATGCCCTGCTCCATGGTGACTTGCATACAGGCTCCATCATGATCAACAAAGAAAAAACCTGTGTCATAGACTCAGAGTTCGCCTTTGTCGGTCCATTTGGTTTTGATCTGGGAGCACTGATAGCCAATTTGGTGATGTCTTGGATCTCGCATTCCATACAAGATGATAGTGAGACTTATTCACAGTGGGTGCTTCAAACAACCATAAAAGTTTACAAACTCTTTGAAGAAAAGTTTCTTGCACTCTGGGATGAGAGTTCCAAAAGTGCTTTGTTTGAAGATCAGTTTGCAACTCAGAAGATGAAAAAAGCATACCAAAAAGAGTGTATGCTCAGCATACTTCAAGACACCATAGGTTTTGCAGGCTGCAAGATCATGCGTCGTCAGCTCGGTATTGCAGGAGTTGAAGATATTCGCGGTATCAAAGATGCAGCGCTGAGAGAAAAAGCAAACCGTCTGGCTTTACACATAGGTGAGAAGTTTATAAAAAATCATACAAATATAACACAGATAGAAGATATCTTAGAACTGCTAAAGGCTTAAAATGCACGGAACCTACAAACCATTATGGCTCACACAAAGTGGCGATTTAGAAGTAATAGATCAGAGATACCTGCCACATGAAAACAAAACACGCATACTCAAAGGCGGCGCTGATGCCACAGAAGCTATTGCAGATATGACAGTACGGGGTGCGGGGGTTATAGGTAATGTTGCCGCATTTGGTGTGTACCTGCTTGCAAGGGAGTTTGGCAATGACAAAGAGCGCATCTTGCAAGGGGCACAAAAAATACGCTCTTCACGCCCCACAGCGGTAAACCTTATGTGGGCAGTGGACAGAATGCTTGAGGTGGTGCAAAACAGCACCAATATTATAGAAGACACCAAAGCAGAAGCGATACTCATTTGTGATGAAGATGTACACAGAAGTCAAACTATCGGCAGGCTCGGCTGTGATATTATCGAAGATATTATGAAAAAAAACAAGCTCTCAAGCTTTCATATTTTAACGCACTGCAATGCGGGATGGCTCGCTATTATAGATGATGGAACAGCTTTGGCACCTATCTATGAAGCACAAAGACGCGGCATAGATATTCATGTATGGGTAGATGAGACACGTCCAAGAAACCAGGGCGCGAACCTTACCTCATGGGAACTCTCGCAAGCAGGGATCAACCATACCATTATAGCTGACAATACAGGTGGACATCTTATGCAGCACAAGATGGTCGATATGGTCATAACAGGGGCAGACAGAGTCACAGCATCTGGTGATGCTGCCAATAAGATAGGAACCTATCTCAAAGCACTTGCCGCCAAGGACAATGATATCCCCTTTTATATTGCCCTACCCTTGAGCACTTTTGATTTTGAGAGCTGTGATGGGCTTAAAGATATAGAGATAGAGGTGAGGAGTGAAGATGAGATCCATATGATGCGGGGTATTGACACTCATGGTCAAATTCAGGAGATACGCATAACACCCCGCAATGCAAAAGGGCTCAACTACGGTTTTGATGTTACACCTGCGAGACTTATCACGGCACTTATTACAGAAGCGGGGGTTATCGAACCAAATAAAGAAGCGATCATGAGTCTCATATGATAGATGGAGTTATCAAATACACTATCGAACATTTAAGTGACGAAGCACCTGAATTTAAGAAGTTTGAAGAGCTTGAACGTGTGCGTTATGAGCTTTTTACCCTGGGACTTATCGGGGAGAAACAGGGGATCGGCTATGGAAATATCTCACTCAAAGACACACAGGGTGACTCTTTTTTCATCACAGCCACGCAAACCGGAAACAAGGAGCTCCTTGGCAAAGAGTTTTACACCTATGTAGAGGATTATAACTTCCAAACCTTTCGCATCTTCTCAAAAGGGCTCCACAAACCAAGCAGTGAAGCACTAAGCCATGCTGTTATCTATTCACTTGATACAAACATAAACGGAGTGATTCATATACATTCCAACGCTTTATGGAAGTTTATGATAGAAAAAAAGTACCTCTATACAGAAGCTGAGTACGGAACCAAAGAGATGATCACAGAGATACAACAACTCTATAAACAAAACGATCCCCTAACAGATAATATATTTGTTATGAAAGGTCATCAAGATGGTATTATTTGTTTTGCTCCAACAATAGAAGAAGCCAAAGAGGAACTTTTTCATCTTATACGTGATCTGCTTTATCAATTATAAAATGTTATTTTTACACATGAAATATAATTTAACAGATTAATAATCAAAATTAGTTCCAATTTTTCAGTTTTTATGATACAATTATCAAAAAAACAAATAAGTGGTGTTTTATGCTTAAAAGTCTGACAAATATTTTGCTTTTTACTCTTCTTATCCAATCTGGACTTTTTGCCGGAAATCCCCATGACCTTGTAATAGACTACACCACAGACAATCAACCGTGTGCAAACTGTCACACAACAGATGAGATGGTAGCTTCCACATTTTCCTGCCTAACCTGTCATGATGGAGTAAGTGCAACTGCCGTTGATATCAACCTGCCGGGTTCAACACTCGGCACAGCCGATACCGAAATAAACGGAATGAACCACCCAGTAAGCATCGTGTACGATGAGTATTCACTCTCTAACAGTTTGCGCGCTAAAGCAACCAGCATCGTTTCATGGGATAGTGCAAACACTATTAGCGACATCCTTTACTATGACAAAGTAGAGTGTGTCAGCTGCCACAATCCACACAACAAAGAGTTCCCAACCTATCTTCGAAAAGACAACTATAGAAGCGAGTTGTGTAAAACATGCCATCCAAACTAGGAAAACTCCTAGTTTTTACTTAGCAAAAATCTGCTAAAAGCCCCTCTTTTAAAGCGCTGTAGCTCTCATCACCTTTGAGTTTTTTTACAATCTCAAGAGCAAAACAAAGTGCTGTTCCCGGTCCACGCGATGTGAGCACATTTTCATCTTCGACCACTTTAGCTATGTCACCGAGATAACCGTCTTTACGGATCTGCTCTTCGACAGAGGGATAACATGTATAGTTTTTCTTTAAAACACCCGCTTTGTTCAGTGCAAAGGGAGCCGCACAAATAGCAGCGATATTTTTCCCTTTGGCATCCATCTCTTTTAAAATGCTTTGTACAGTTGCATCATCTGCCAAAGCATATGTACCATCCCATCCTCCGGGAAGAACAATCATATCAAGTGTTTCAACATCTACATCTTGTATGTGCATATCAGCTAAAACAGTAATGCCGTTTGTCCCTTTAACTGCTTTTTCATTTGTTAGTGAAGCGAGTAACACATCTATTTCTGCACGTCTAAGCACATCTACGATCGTAACTGCTTCAATCTCTTCAAAACCACCGGCAAGTGGCACCAATACTTTACTCATCACTTCTCCTTTAGATCTTTGTTTATGTTATATTAGCAAATCTTTACCTTTATTTTAGTATAATCACCTAATTTTTAAAGTGGAAAACAACTCATATGATAAACTACAACCTAATCAAACCATGGCTTTTTAAACTACAACCCGAATCAGCTCATCATGTAGCAGAGTGTGTTCTGAGAATGCCAAACTTTTGCCAGATCCCTTTTAACTCTTTTTTAAACTCTCACTTTATCAGTGACGATATTTTAAAACAGGAACTCTTTGGCTGCAGCTTCTACAATCCCATAGGTCTTGGTGCAGGCTTTGACAAAAATGCGACCATGATACGTGGTGTGCAGATCTTAGGTTTTGGATTTACAGAGATCGGTACTGTGACCCCAAAACCCCAAGAGGGAAACCCAAAGCCAAGAATGTTTCGCCATGTAGAGGAACAAAGTATTCAAAATGCTATGGGCTTTAACAATGAGGGTCTATTTAAGGTACAAAAAAGGCTCAAACAGCGTTACCCTTTTACAACACCTATCGGTGTGAATATAGGAAAAAACAAAACAACGCCTGAGAGTGAAGCCATCAATGACTACACCAACCTCATTAAGGCACTTCATAATTTGGGAGATTACCTTGTTATCAATATCTCCTCTCCAAATACTCCGGGACTTAGAGACCTGCAAAATGAGAAGTTCATATCAAGCCTCTTTGAAGAAGCTAAAAAGATAACAAGCAAACCGATATTGCTTAAAATTGCACCGGATATGACACCAGAAGATGCCGTTACACTCACAACGATGGCTGTAGAGTGTGGAGCAGATGGGATCATCGCCACAAACACCACCATAGACTACTCCCTTGTCAAACATCCAAAAGCGATTGGCGGCATAAGCGGTGCAGTCTTAAAACAAAAAAGTTTTGAGATTTTTGAAGCGATCGCAAAAGAGCTTTATGGCAAAACAGTACTTATCAGTGTTGGTGGTATTGACTCTGCAGAGGAAGCTTACAAGCGTATAAAAGCAGGTGCTTCACTTGTTCAAATCCTTAGTGGCCTTGTGTTTCACGGCCCCGATATGATCATGAACATCAACAAAGAACTGATAGAACTTTTACAAGCTGATGGTTATACAAATATAACCCAAGCAATAGGTGCAGACAGAAAATGAAATTTCTCTTGGCACTCACACTAATTTTAGGGACACTAATGGGATCATCACTACCAAAATATGAGAGTAAAACACTAAAAAATGGTTTACAGATCGTTGTAATACCACTCAAGAACAATACAAATGTTATCAGTACCGATATTTTTTACAAAGTTGGAAGCAGAAACGAAGTGATGGGAAAAACAGGTATCGCCCATATGCTTGAACATATGAATTTTAAATCTACCAAAAACCTTGATGCCGGTGAATTTGACAAAGAGGTCAAAAGCATAGGGGGTCTTAACAACGCTTCCACTGGCTTTGACTATACACACTACTACATAAAATCAAGTACAGACAACTTAAGTAAATCTCTTGAACTGTATGCAGAGCTTATGCAAAATCTTAACCTTAAAGATGAGGAGTTTCAACCCGAACGCAAGGTAGTTTTAGAAGAGCGACTTTGGAGAACAGACAACAATCCACTTGGATATCTTTACTTTAGAATGTTCAACAACGCTTATATCTACCACCCTTATCACTGGACACCCATCGGCTTTAAAAATGACATTAAAACATGGACTATTGATGACATAAGAGATTTTCATGCCACTTACTACCAGCCAAGCAATGCCATTTTAATGGTTACGGGCGATGTAGAACCCAAAGAGGTTTTCAAGCAGGCTAAAAAATACTTCTCTAAAATCAAAAATACAAAAGAGTTACCTGTATTTAAGTTTGTTGAACCTGAACAAGACGGTGCAAAAAGAGTGACGATTCACAAAGAGAGTGAGGTTGAAATGGTAGCTATCACCTTTCATATACCAAACTTCCAGAGTCCTGATCAGGTAACACTCAGTGCTATTTCTGAGATCCTAAGTTCAGGCAAAAGCTCAAGACTCTACAAGGAGCTTGTAACCGATAAAAAACTTGTCAATCAGATATATGCTTATAATATGGAAAATATTGATGCAGGACTTTTTATATTTTTAGCGGTTTGTAATCCCGGCGTCAAAGCAACAGAGGTAGAAAAAGAACTCAAAGCACAAATAGAGCTTCTTAAAAACAAAAAAGTTTCAAAAGCAGAACTGCAAAAAGTAAAAATCAATACAAAAGCTGATTTTATCTACTCCCTTGAGAGCTCTACATCTGTAGCAAATCTTTATGGAAGCTACCTCGTAAGAGGTGATATACAGCCTCTTTTGACTTATGAGCAAAATATCAACAAAGTGACTGCAAAAGGGCTAAAAGAGATAGCAAATAAATACTTTGACTTCCAAAAATCCACCACTTTAATATTGCAAAAATAACACCACTTTGCCGACAAACAAACTTGTCGGTAAAGAAATATATCCATTGACACAATTTAGAATTAACACTTTTTCGATATAATTGCGTATTATTTTTAAAGGGCAACTAGATGAATATTGTAACAGGTTCTTCAACAGCACTCATAACCCCGTTTAAAAACGGAAAACTCGATGAGTCTGCATACGCAAAACTTATTCAACGACAGATAGATAACGGCATAGACGCGGTATGTCCGGTAGGAACAACCGGAGAGAGTGCTACACTTACATATGAAGAAGATAAAAGATGTATAGAGATCTCGGTAGAGGTTTGTAAAGGGACAAATACAAAAGTTTTGGCAGGTGCTGGAAGCAACTCTACAGCAGAGGCCATAAACATTGCTAAACACGCACAAAGATGTGGTGTAGATGCGATCTTCTCAGTAAGTCCATACTATAACAAGCCCTCTCAAGAGGGTCTTTACCAACACTATAAAGCTATCGCTGAAGCTGTCAGTGAACTTCCGTTTATGCTTTACAATGTTCCAGGGCGTACGGCTGTTGACATAGAAGCAGATACAGTTATAAGACTTTTTGATGATGTTGAAAATATTTATGGCATCAAAGAAGCAACAGGCTCTTTAGACAGAGCCATAGAGCTTATCTCACGAAGACCTGAGCTAAAAGTGTTTAGTGGTGATGATGCTATTGACTACCCTATTTTGGCAACCGGGGGTGCAGGTATCACTTCTGTAACCTCAAATCTTTTGCCGGATCTTAAAAGTGAACTTGTTACACGTGCACTCAATGGTGACTTTAGCGGAGCAAAAGAGATCAATGATATGCTCTATCCTATCAACAAAGCACTCTTTTTGGAGTCCAACCCTGTTATGATCAAAGCGGCTATGTACATTGCAGGACTTATTGAAACTTTGGAGTACAGACTTCCACTTGTTCACCCGAGCATCGAAAACATGAAAAAACTTGAAGAAGTTATGAAAATATATGATATCAAAGGACTATAATATGACACAAAACTCTATGCAGGGGAAAACTCTTTTTGTAAGTGGCGGAACACGTGGTATCGGAAAAGCGATAGTTTACGCATTTGCCAAAGAGGGGTGTGATGTAGCCTTTACTTATGCTTCAAGTGCCGACACGGCAAATGAGATCATAGCAGATGTTGAAAAACTCTATGGTGTCAAATGTAAAGCGTATAAACTCAATATTTTAGAGCCTCTGACATACAAAGATGTTTACAAAGAGTTTGATGAAGATTTTGAGAGACTTGACTTTTTTATATCCAATGCCATCATTTCAGGTCGTGCGGTTGTCGGTGGTTTTGGTCCTTTTATGAGACTCAAACCTCGTGGTCTTGATAATATCTGGACAGCCACGGTAGATGCCTTTGTTGTCGGTGCACAAGAAGCAGCAAAAAGGATGGAGAAAACAGGTGGAGGTTCTATCATCAGTATGAGTTCTACCGGTAATCTTGTATATACTCCAAACTATGCAGGTCACGGAACAAATAAAGCGGCAGTTGAAACTATGGTTCGCTATGCCGCGGCTGAACTTGGCGAGAAAAAAATCCGTGTCAATGCAGTAAGCGGTGGTCCTATCGATACAGATGCACTCAAGGCATTTCCTAACTATGAAGAGGTAAAAGCTGAGGTTGTCAACCGCTCTCCACTCTCTCGTATGGGTGAAGCACAAGACCTCACAGGTGCATGTTTGTTTTTATGCTCCAACGATTCTTCATGGCTTACAGGTCAAACAATCGTCGTCGATGGTGGAACAACTTTCCAGTAAACACTGCCTTTGGCACTTTTACAAAAGTGCCCGATACTATTTTCTACACAACTAAGGATAACCTTGCTAAATCTTCCAAATGCATTGGCTTCACTCAGAATCGTACTCGCGCCGTTGATGTTTTGGATCATACTCAATCCTGAGTATTTTACAAACAACGGCTTTGATATAACATGGAACTATTACTTTGCTTCCCTCTTATTTGTTCTTGCTTCTGTAACTGACTTTTTTGACGGTTATATAGCAAGGGAGTGGAACCAGTCAACCATGCTCGGTGCTATACTTGATCCTTTGGCAGACAAAATGCTTACTTTGGCTGCATTTTTAGGACTTATGATGATAGGCGCTGCTTCTGCATGGGCTATTTACATCATCATAGTTCGGGAGCTTTTTATAACAGGTATCAGAACAGTTGCCGTGAGTGAAGGTATAAGTGTCAAAGCATCATGGGCAGGCAAGATAAAAACCGTAGCACAAATGATCGCCATAGGCTTTTTGCTTATGCACTGGCCTTTTGGTGAAGAGCTTTTATGGTTTGCCGTTTTTCTCACCGTTTACTCCGGTTTAGAGTATCTTTACGGCTTTAAAGCAGCACTCACAAAGGAGAGTATATCATGAGCTGGATAGTATCGCTCGCAGTTTTATCTGCACTTATTTTTTTTCATGAATTGGGGCATTATATGGCTGCTAGACTAATGGGTGTATATGTCGAGACATTCAGTATTGGGTTTGGAAGTAAAGTTGCCTCTTTTAAGAAGTGGGGTACAGAGTGGAAGATCTCTATGATCCCCCTTGGCGGTTATGTCAAGATGAAAGGTCAAGACGACAGTGACCCAAGCAAAAAAAGTTTTGATCCTGATAGTTACAATGTAAAAACACCTCTGCAGAAAATATTTATACTTTTAGCCGGTCCTGCTGCAAACTTTATACTTGCATTTATTTTATACTTCCTTATTGCTCTTGGTGGACCAAACATCCTTTCTCCTGTCATTGGCAACGTCGTCAAAGACTCCCCTGCATATATTGCGGGGCTTGAGAGCAATGACACCATACGCTCAATAAACGGCACAGAGATCACAACATGGAAAGAGATGGCACACATCATCTCCGAATCAAAGGGTCCTCTTCAACTTGAGATAGAGCGTAACGGGTTTTTAGAATACAAAACACTTACTCCAAAAATCACTCAAACAACCAATATGTACAATGAGGTGGTGCATAAGAAGATGATAGGTATCGGTAGTGCAGGAGTTACGCACAAGCTCGATCTTACACTTGCAAACACCCTCTCCTATGCAACTGAACAAACTGTTTTTGCATCAACGGTTATCTTTACAGGTGTTAAAAAACTACTCTTTGGAGAGGTTCCTGCTCAAGAGCTTGGAGGTGTCATAAGTATAGTGAAACTTACTTCCGATGCAACCGATGCAGGATGGATGGCAGTGCTCTTTTTTGCAGCTCTTATATCTGTAAATCTTGGGGTGCTTAACCTGCTTCCTATCCCTGCACTTGATGGTGGGCACATTATGTTTAACCTTTATGAGATGATTGCCAGAAGAGCCCCGAGTGAGGCGATCATTATCAAACTCACCATTGCGGGATGGGTGATACTTTTTTCACTTATGGGACTGGGACTCTATAACGATATAAATAGATTGATGAACTAGTTATATCTTATACATCCTCCTTTTTTATACTCCAAATAAACACAAGAGGTATAAATAAAAGTGTTAAAAATGTTCCAACAATCAAACCACCGATTGCAACTGCGCCAAGAGGAGCTAGTCTCTCTAGCCCTATTGCAGAACCAAGTGCAACCGGCAGCATCCCTGCTGAAGTAGCAAAAGCTGTCATCAAAACCGGTCTTGTTCTAATTTTGATACTCTCAATCATTGCCTCACTTTTACTAAGTCCCGCCTGCATCTTCTCTATGGCAAAATGTATAAGTAAAATCGCATTATTTACAATAATACCACTTAGAAGTATAAAACCCATCATCGCCGGCATAGATGTATGATAGTACATAAGAAGCATCATCCACGAAGCCCCTATTATAGTCAAAGGGATAGATAAGATTATCATTAAAGATATCTTTACGGAGTTAAACAGGGCAATCAGTGTAAAAAATATAAGTACAACGGCAAAGCCGATTGCTCCTATCATCCTGCCGGCTGCACTTTTAAACTGTTTTATATCACCTGTTTGCTCCATCTCAACACCTTCTGGAAGTACCTTTCCTTTAAAAGCCTCCTCAAAGTTACTCATAATATGTGAAATGGCTGCTTTTTCTCTAAAACCATAAACATTCAAGGTATATTGTAAACCCTCTCTTGTGATGAGTGAAGGCTCATTAATAAATTTTAGAGTTATCATATCACTTAATGGAACTTTCCCTTTTTTGGTACTTATGAGGTATGATTTTAAGCTCTCAATATTATCCCTTTTATCTTCATCTACCCAAACTCTTATACCGAAATCTGTACTGTTTTGCAGATAAAAAGATGCTGCTTTAGCCCCTCTTACAAATGTTTGAAGCTGTTTTGATATATCTTCATTACTCAGACCGTAGTAGGCTGCTTTTTTCTCATCTATCTCAAACTCATATACCTTTTTATTGTTTTGCCATGTTTTTGAGACAGAGACAACTCCACCGGTTTGCTGCATCGCATCAGCTACCATATCGCCAGCTTGTTGCAGGTTTTTCAAATCATCACTGTAAAGAGTCACATCGATGTTGGCTCGTAAACTTGCAAGTGCTGTTGCACCATAATCGACAACATCCACACTGTGAACATTTTTGATTTTATTTAATTTTTCTCGTAATCTTTTCTCTATTTCCCATATCGTTTCATCTCTATGGTATCTATCGATATAGGTTGCAGTTATACTGATATGATCGATCCCGCTCCCACTTCCTATACTCATAATACCTGCTTCACTGCCGATAGCACTTGAGAGATATAACAGTTCTCCCTCTTCGCTTATAATTTTATTTGCTTCTTGTACTATCTTTTTACTCGCTTCAATAGGTAAGTTTGGATCAACCGTTATACTGATTTTAGCACCACCGGTATCCATAGGCGGCATTAACTCTTGACCAACAGTTGGCATAACACCTTTTACACTTGTCACAAATAAAAATATCAACACCGCGATGTAGCTAAACGCAACGCTTTTTCTCTTAATGGCCAAAGCAACAGCACTTGCAAAAAAGTTAGCGATAGAGCTACTAAACCCTCCAACAAACTTCTCAAAAAGAGCTTCACTTTTTAAAATAAATGGAGATTTAATGGTAAGAATTTTTAATGATAACAAAGGCACTGCCGTTATCGAAATCACATATGAAGCAGCAAGTGCAAGCAGAAGCGTTCCAACAAGCGGTTGAAATATAGTTTGTGGGTAACCACCGACAAAGAGCATTGGCGAGAGTGCTATCATAGTTGTTATTGTTCCACTAAGGTCAGCAAACATTATCTCTTTTGTACCGTTATAAACAGCTTTATGTATCTCATCATGAAGTTCTCGATAGTGTCGCTCTATATTTTCCATAACAACAACAGCATCATCGAGCAAGAGTCCAAGTGCCAAAATTATCGCTGTTAACGTTACAACATTAAACTCAATTCCAACAATCCACATCAATGCTACCGTTGTTGCATATACAAGAGGAATTGTTACAAGAACAACTAACACCTGTCTAAAAGATGCTAAAAAGAAAAACACCACTATGGTTGACATAACGATAGCATCTCTTAAAGATTCAAACATATTGTCAGTACTTTGAACAATGGTGTCTTTTTGTGTATCTGTAATGGTAAACTCTAAATTTTTATATTTTTGCTTTAGCTTGTCTATCTCTTTTTGAACGAGATCAATACTCTTAACAACATCAGCATTTTCAGCTCTTTGAACGGCAAGTGCGATTGCATGTTTAGAGTTTCCATAATACTCAGCAGAGTTGTCATAGTGCCCAAAATATACTTTTGCAATATCTTTCAACTCTATATCTTTTGTAATACTGATCGATTTTAGTTTGGAGATAGTATCCTTTTTACCTTTTGATTTGAGAAGATACCTACTGTTTTGGCTTGTTATAAAACCTATGGCAAAATCGTTGTCATTTGCTTTTAATTTTGCTACAACAGTTGCTATATCAAGATTATACTTATCTAGTTTATCCTTATCGACAATAACCTCTATCTCTTTTTCATACCCACCAAAGATATCCACACCTGCAATACCCTCTAGTCTTATGATGTCATGTTTTATCTTTGTTGAAGCAAGCTGTCTAATATCTTCTAAAGATATAGCACCATCTTTAGAGCTTATGGCATATGTAACAATAGGTGCAGTTGCCGCTGTTATTTTTATGATTTGCGGAGCTAGTATTGAGTCTGGCAGTTTTGATTTTATCTTATCAAGGGAATTACTGACATCACTTGTAGCTGCATCAATATTTTTTGCATAATCAAATTCCGCATTGATGACACTTACTTCATCGATAGTAGTGGAGTACACTCTTCTGATCTTATCTAAAGTGTAAAGCTCCTCCTCTACGGGAATAGATACATTCGTAGCAATACTCTTTGCCGAAGCACCAGGCTGAACAACTACAACCGCAACTGTGGGATAATTAGAATCCGGAAACAATTTTCTGTCGATTTGATTGTAACCTACTGCTCCTAAAAACAAAAAGAGTGTCAAAAATGAAAATATAAAATAGGGTCTGCCAAGTAAAAAGTTTACAATGGAAAAATCTTTTTTCATTTTATTGAGCCTTGTTCACTATGATTTTTCCATAGGTAGGAAGAATAGAAAGTTTTGCTTCTGATGCAGCCCCAACCGGTTCAGTTGGACATGGAGAGACGGCAGCTCTTTGAGAATTTTCAAGAGCAACCGTAACTTCCATTTGAGAAAATTTTTCATCTTTATATACCATCACATAGACTTTATCATGTTTGTGTAAAAGTGCATTAAGAGGAAGCGTACAAGCTTGTTGTTCACTATCGACTTGCACTTCTATATTTTTATAGGACTTATTTGCTAACGGCAGTGGCTTGTAGAGTTTTACTTCAGCTACAAGCAAAGTATTTCTCGCATCATCATATATTTTAGAGATATACCCTATCTCTTTGTTGTCTAAAAACACTTTTTGCCCTTGAGCTATCGGTTTTTCATTTTGTGAAAACATAAAGTTAAGTTTTTGATCATCAGAGTTAAGCGTTAAGATCACCTTACCCGCCGGTGCCAATGATCCGGCATCTAACAATTTGGAACCAACCACACCACTAAAAGGGGCTCTTATATTTAAGTATTGGAGTTGTACTTTTGTTTGATTTATTTTTTCATCTGTAGATTTTAAAGCTGAAAGTTTTGTTTGATACATTGCTCTAGAAGCATCAAACGCCTCTTTTGAGATCGCTTCTATGTCATAAAGTTTTTGATTTCTCTGTAAAATATTTTTTGCATTTGCAACATCAAGAGCTAAAGATTTTTTTTGCTCTTTAAGCGATGAGAGCGTTGCTAGTATCTCTCTATCATCCAAAGAGACAAGCAGATCACCTTTTTTGACTTTATCGTTTTCATTGACATATATTTTTTTAATTCTTGCTACAAATTTTGTAGCGATATTTGCACTTTTAGATGATAAAACTTCTGCTAAAAATTCTTTTTTTTGCGAGAGATACTCCTCTTTTGCCATTACAATATCTACACTTTTGAGATACTCTTTAGCTACCGGTAAATCGGAAACACTCTCTTTTTGTTTTTTTAAAAACAGTGCTGCTGATACAGCAACTAAAATTGCCATTAGAATTAA
>JALWLL010000089.1 GCA_026996295.1 Sulfurimonas sp. | reverse complement strand
TTTGGAAGTGTGTAGTCCCCTTTATGGTAACCACCATGCCCAAGCAGTGGCCACCAGCCTTGCGGACCATACATACTGTACAGTTCCCTATAAAGATAATTAAGCTTATCAAATGCAACTTTATAGTTTTTTATCTCTCTCATACCACTACTTTAAGACAGAGTTCTCATCATCTCTAAGAATTGGTTTTTGACCTCTTCATTTGCACTGACAACGATAAAGCCCTTATGGGAAATGGCATCAATATCCCTGCCCTCAAGATCTGTAACATACCCTCCGCTGTTTCGTACTATTATCACGGCGGCTGAGAGATCCCACGCATTGGAGACACCATTAAAATAAGCTATATAGTTACTAAAAGCACCTTTGGCAACCATGCACATAGAGTATGACAAAGAGCCTCCTATACACACCAATTTTTTCACCTTGTCTTCTTTAAACAACTTATTGAGATTATTGACAATAGGGTGTTCTCTTTGTGGTTTGAAGTTGACCACGGTTACCTCTTTATTCTCCCGTAAGGGAAGTTGCAACATCCCTATATAGGATTTACTCGATTCTTCAGAGTAAAAAAACTCATCCGTAAAGGGGTTATACACTATTCCTAAAATGACTTTTTTCTTATCTATGAGAGAGAGATTAATCGCTGATGTATTTTCATGCGTTATAAATGCCCATGTTCCATCTATTGGATCTATTGCCCAGTATGGCTGAGAGGGGTCAATATTGATATCCGCTTCCTCTCCCATAACCTGTATGTTAAAACTGTCTTGCAATCGTTTGGTAATATATTGCTGTACCTGTTTATCTATATTGGTAGCGGGTGTATTGTCCTGTTTAAATGTAAATTCAAAAGTATTTGTAGCGCGGGCATCTTTTATGATGCGTCCCGCTTCTTCTATGATCTGTTTGGCAATAATGAGGTGGATATCTATCATTTTTTCTCCTGTAGTTCAAACAATTATACCAAGACTAAGGAAAAATATAGAATAATTATCGTGAACAAAAAGCTTATTGCAAGAAAGAAACAGTTATGTTATGGGCTAAAAACTGAGGAAAACATATGAACGAAACTATTGATCAAGCAGCCAGTGGCGGCGATATGATAATTTGGGTAGTGATGTTTTCGATACTCGTTCTTATTGTGGGGTATTTAGCTTATATAAACAAAGATATTCCAAGAGATTAACACTCTGGCAGATGCCAGAAGTATAAGTAGTAAAGTCTTAATGAATCACTTAAGACCATACAAGGAGAATCGTAAGAAAAATTATATACGATAATAGTTACAAAAGTGTTAACGAAATTATTGTCTATTTTTTGTTACTATACTTAATATACATAAAATAATAGGTGAGTTATGAACGAACAATTTTCACAGGAGTATGTAAAATTTCAGGCAAAAATAGCCAACAACCCATTTTTGGCACAAGCATTATAATATAAAAGGATATACCATGAAAACATGTCATTCACTTGAGGAAGTAAGAACAGAGATCGATAAACTTGATGACAAACTCGTAGAGCTTATCTCTGAGAGAAGTCATCTTATACGTCAAGCAGCTGCATTTAAAGAGAGTGTTGAGCAGGTAAAGGCAAAAGATAGAATCGATGACATTATGCAACGTGTGCGTAAACGTGCCATAGAGCTTAACATCAACCCAAATATGATCTCTGAACTTTTTACCATCATGATAGATGAGATGGTAGAAACAGAAATATCAGAATTTAGAAATAAAGAAATTTTTTAAGCATATATATGAAACTGTTTACAACTCTCATACTCTCTGCTGTGCATCTTTTTGCGTTTGATGCTTTTGTCTCACCTGCTGAACTCAAAAGCTCACTTGATGATAAAAATCTTATCATCATAGATGTAGCGTCAAAAGATATCTATAAAAAAAGTCATATCACCGGTGCAATACACCTTGACACGGCATCTTTGATCGATAAGCACTCTGCATATCAACAGATGAACACCCCCGAGGTGATTCAAAAACATCTACGAAATGCGGGGATAAACACAAACTCAAAAGTGCTCATCTATGCGCATAACACACCCCAAGGTCTGCTAAAGAGCAGCTACTTCGCCTTTGTCTTAATTGCTCACGGTTTTGAAAATGTCAGTATCCTGGATGGCGGCTACATGGCATGGGTGTTTGAATATCCACTTCTGAGTTCAACAACAACACATTCTGCAGAAGCTGAGGGTAACTTCAGTGTTGCCACAAATAATACTCTCAGTGTAGATGCCAACTACATACAAACACAACAAACCCTCACACTACTCGATGCCAGAGCACCAAAAGAGTACTATGGCATCAAGAAGTCACTTGGCATAGATGTGCTAGGTCATATACCCATGGCACAATGTGCTTACTATGCTTATAGTTTTTTACAAGATTCCACCTTACGAAACCTCAATGAACTCAATCAAATCTACCTAAAAGGGTTTGCTCTTTCTGCGGATACAGATATTGTTGTTTATGCAGATACTATTTTTGCATCATCGATGACGTGGTACATTCTGTATAAAAAAATGGGATTCAAACAAGCAAAAATATATGAAAAATCTTTCAAAGAATGGAGTGACTTAAAGTTACCCATCAACAGGTTTATGTGGGAATAAACTACCCTATCCTATATCTCCAAAAACCAAATCACTCTCCGTCCCTAACACACCTGACATAA
>JALWLL010000088.1 GCA_026996295.1 Sulfurimonas sp. | reverse complement strand
TGATTTTTTTCCTGCAGTTGAGGCTGCCAAGGAAGCGGGTATTACCCACTTTGAATTTGGTGGTGGTGCAAGATTTCAATCACTTTACTTTTACTTGAATGAAGATGCCTTTGAGATGATGGACAGGTTTCGTGAGATTGTAGGACCTGATGCAAATCTTCAGACACTTGCTCGTGGTGTAAACACAGTTATGCTTGATACCGGTTCAAAAGAGTTGATTGATCTTCATGCGAAAATGTTTAAAAAACATGGTACAACGACTATCCGTAACTTTGATGCTTTGAACGATATAGAAAATTTAAAATATTCAGGCGAACGTATCTCTCACCATGGCTTAAAACATGAAATAGTTGTCACTATGATGGATCTTCCACCAGGATGCACGGGTGCTCATGATGTAGAGTTTTATGAAAAAACGCTTCGTGATATTTTAGACAGCGGTATCCCTTATAACAGCATCTGTTTTAAAGATGCATCGGGAACATCAAGCCCTAAGAAAGTGTATGAAACTATTAAAATGGCTCGTACTTTGGTGCCAGAGGGTACACACCTGCGTTTACATACACATGAGACAGCCGGTGTTTCCGTTGCGGCATATATGGCAGCGCTTGATGCAGGTATAGATGGTATAGATATGGCAGCAGCCCCTGTGAGCGGCGGTACTTCCCAACCGGATATATTAACGATGCTTCATGCAACAAAAGGTATGGATTATGATCTTGGTGGCTTGGAGATTGAGAAAATTCTTACATATGAAAAAGAGGTGCAGGCAGCTTTAGATGACTATTTTATGCCGCCTGAGGCAACTATGGTTTCTCCTCTTATTCCGTTTTCACCGATGCCGGGTGGCGCACTTACTGCCAATACTCAAATGATGCGTGATAACAATATCTTGGAGAGATTTCCGGATGTTATCGATGCTATGCGTGAGGTTGTTGAAAAAGGTGGGTACGGTACATCCGTAACACCGGTTTCTCAGTTTTATTTCCAGCAGGCACTCAACAATGTTATGCAGGGACCGTGGAAAGCTATCGCTCCGGGTTATGGAAAAATGGTGCTTGGTTATTTTGGAAAAACTCCTGTTGCTCCGGATCCTGAAGTTGTAAAGATCGCTTCTGAGAAGTTAGGACTGGAGCCGACAAGCGAAAAAGCACTCGACCTTGCTGATGCTGATGAGACGAAATCTTTAGCTCATTGGACGAAGAAACTTGAAGAAGAAGGTATTGAGACAACAGAGGAAAATATTTTTATTGCAGCGGCTTGTCAGGAAAAAGGTATCATTTTCTTAAAAGGTGAGGCAGAGGTAAATGTACGTAAAAAATCAGAAATGCAAAAAGAAGGAAGTTCAAATATGGGTAGCGGAAATTATACAGTAGTAGTAGATGGTCAAAAATTTAGTGTTCAAGTAGCAGAGGGTGATGCAGATATTCAAGTAACGGCAGTAAATGGTGAGAGTACGGAGACTTCCGCTCCAACGTCTGCGCCAAGCGGTGATGAGATTGCTATAAAAGCTCTTTTACCGGGTAATGTTTGGAAGCTGGTTGCAAATCCAGGTCAAAGTGTACAAGAGGGTGACGTTATCATGATTTTAGAGTCTATGAAAATGGAGATAGATGTTGTAGCACCAAGGGGTGGTGTGGTTAAATCTATTAATGTTGCAACTAACGACAAGGTAGTAGAAGGTCAAGTTGTAGCAGTACTAGGATAAGCTTATGAAAATTTTTGTATTAAAATTATTAGCGCTTATACTTTTTGGCTTTGCTACTTTGCATGCAAGCGCTGAAGTGCACCACACAGAAGCGACAGAAGCTCTTGCAACACATAAAGAGGAAAGTTATCAAACAAAACCTCTTAGCGAGATGATTGGTGGATTTTTAAAATCTACAGGGGTCAGTGCCTTGATCAATCCAGATCCTGATGAGTTAAATGCTCAGGGTGAACAAATGAGCGAGTTTCACAAGTCATGGGGTCGTGTGATCATGATTCTTCTGACTTTTTTCCTGTTTTGGTTGGCTATTAGAAAAGGGTTTGAACCTCTTTTGTTGCTCCCTATTGCCTTTGGTGGACTTTTAGCCAACATTCCTGTTGCAGGAATTGCTGGAGAGCACGGTTTTTTGGGTGTTATTTACAATATGGGTCTCTCAAATGAACTCTTTCCTATTTTAATATTTATGGGTGTTGGAGCGATGACAGATTTTGGTCCGCTTCTTTCAAATCCTAAAACAGCACTTCTTGGTGGAGCTGCACAGTTTGGTATTTTTGGAACACTCGTTGGAGCTGTAGCATTATCACAAATGGGCTTTGTTGACTTTACACTCCAACAGGCAAGTGCTATCTCTATCATTGGTGGAGCGGATGGACCGACATCTATTTTTATTGCTACAAAACTTGCACCTGAACTTTTAGGAGCGATTGCCGTTGCTTCATACAGTTACATGGCTATGGTACCGATCATCCAACCTCCGATTATGAAAGCGTTAACTACTGATGCAGAGCGTAAGATCAAAATGACTACACTTCGTCATGTGTCTCGTTTAGAGAAGTTGATCTTCCCGATCATGGTTCTTGTGTTAGCTATTTTGGTTCTTCCGGAATCAACACCGCTTATCGGTGCATTTATGTTTGGTAACTTCTTAAAAGAGAGTGGTGTTGTTGAGCGTTTAAATGATACACTTCAAAATGCACTTATCAATATCGTTA
>JALWLL010000087.1 GCA_026996295.1 Sulfurimonas sp. | reverse complement strand
CCGAAACTGTTCGAGTATGTGACACCGATGTAGGGTGCGAACTCTCTTCTTATCTCATATCTCAGCCTCAGACCCACGGCGGCCGAGGATATGCCTCCACCTTTTTGAAGTTTAGTACCTATTTGCTGTAGGTTTCTACCTCCATGCGCGGGGTCACTATAGCCCAACTTGTTTTTGGCGATTTTCTCTTGTGTATGCAGATCCATTATCTCTGCTGTACTTCTTGCCCGTAAGAAATTGTGGCTTTTTTGCTTGAATGTTGTCGGGTTACATTGTGAATGGTGCATGTAAATCCGGCTTAGATCACCTTGTAAACATAACTCCAAATCCAACCTTGTTTACGTGATTGTTATAATCTATCAAACTCTCTCCATATCCGTTAAAATACTGAATATATCCAAAAGTTCTTTTAAACAAAAAGAAAGGAAATGACCAGTCTAACTGAACTGAACCTCTATTGTCATCAGTGCGCAAATTGTTTCTAAGTCTTATCTTTACGAAATGATCTTTTATAGGAATCCCTAAGCTAACCTGTCCATAACCAAGATAAGAGAGGATATCCGGATTGTCGTCACTATCTTTTGGTTCCGGTATTCTATACCAACCTTGTAAAGAGAGCATTATGCTTTTGTATTCGAAAATTCCTTCTAAAATTATTCTGTTCCAAGATCTTGAAGGACCTTGCGGTTGTCCGTTCGATTGATGATTTAATGCTATTTTATAGCCTATCAAAGGAAGCCCCTTTAGATAAAATGTAGGAACCATCATAAAAATCTCAGGCTCATAGTTTGTCTCTCTAAATGGAGAAGAGTTTGAGTATATCTGCCAGTTTGACTGTTGTGTATATCCGAAAGCGTAGATCTCATTTGCTCCTAAAAGGTTATAAAAAAAAGGTTTCATCACGCTAAACTGAAATTTCGCCTCTTTTTGGTTCCTATCTTTTTTCTCGTCAAAATCGTAAGTAAAAGGCAAAAAATAGTTTTCTTTATAGGGATACAGTCCAAGTTTATCGGAAAACTTCCTTTTTAATACAGCTCTTTTATTTTTATCATATCTATTGATCAAAGAGTTTATAACAGTTTGAAAATCCTCTATCTCTTTCGCTTTAAGCTCTTTTTTTGAAACTTTTTTTGCTTTTTGTAATATTTTTATTTTTATTTTTGCCTCCATATCTCCTTTTTGGGCTGCTTTTTTATAAAAATCGATCGCTTTTTGCACACTTTTTTCAACACCTATCCCCTCTTCGTAAAATACCCCCATTAGTCTTAAGGCTTCCGCATCCCCGACTTTTGCCCTATCTTTTATCTTGGATATATCAAATGCGCATAACAAAATAGGCAAAAAAAGTAAGAAAAGTTTTTTATTCATTTTCAAAAGCCTTTTTAAAAGTGTTTAACGGGTATTCAAGCAGTATTTTACATTTTTGGTTAAAGATTGCCGACTTCACCACGGCTACTTCCGCTTTGGCTTTTGCCAAGTTAGCTATAGTACTGTTTAGTTCATCCCCGAATTTAAATCCAAAGTGCAATTTCTAAACTTTAGTACAAAAAGCAGAAGAGTCTGTTACTTAAGGGTTTGATGAGGTTAGACACTACAATCAAACTTCCAGATCCAACCAAAGACATAAGGAAGAGTGATGTCATACAAACATTTAACCATGCAAGAAAGATATCTGATTATTGCTTATAAAAGTATCAAGACGCAAAAAGAGATCCCCGAATTTTTTTGTCTATGTTACAATTTTCACATGGAAACGATAGAAGATCTAAAAGATTATCTGATCGAGGTTTTTCCGGAAGCACAGATCTACCTGTTCGGTTCGCACGCCAGAGGTGAAGAGACGGAGTGGTCCGATCTGGACATCGCACTATACTCCAACACCGATCTTGGCAAAAAACCGGCGTGGACGAGGTACGAAATAGAGGAGTCGCACTTGCCGTACAAAGTAGACCTTATCGACCTCAAAACAGCCCCTTATCTGAAAAAAATCGTAGAAAAAGAGGGTGGGTGTACGGTGGCATTAGATAAAAAAATAGAAGATTTCGGTAAAGCTCTCGAACGTTTGAAAGAGGCCTACGATAGGACAATAGAGCAGTTGGATAGAGAAGAGCGCAGCTTTTTCAGAGACTCGACAATCCAGCGCTTCGAGTCCACACTCGAAATCTGCTGGAAGAGCATAAAGTCTTTTCTGCTCGTTTACGAAGGTATAGAGTGCCGCTCGCCGAAAGGGTGTATTAGGGAGTTTCATGCAGCAGGCTATATTTCACGCTCCGAGGTGGTGTCGCTGCTACAGATGATAGACGACAGAAACCTCGCTTCGCATACATACCACGAAACCCTTGCCGACGAGATATTCGGGCATATTGGCAGCTATCTGCCGCTGCTTGAAAAGGTTTATAAAACAGTTGCTTCATCGGAAACTTGAGTGTAGATATGAACTCATTTTTGACGTAACAATCGTTTGATTTCATTGCCCAATCTTGGAACCTCTTCTCTGCCTTTCTCTAAAACACCTAAAAGCGATATAATGGCACATCAAAATACTATTACCGAACCAGGTAACAAGAAGTGCAAGTGGACGAAAAAGAGCTTTACGATACAACTATGGACCATATGATAAACCCGCGCAACTACGGCAAGCTCGACGATGCCGACGCGGTGGGCATAGGTAAAAACCCGCAGAACGGGGAGATGGTTATTGTCTAT
>JALWLL010000086.1 GCA_026996295.1 Sulfurimonas sp. | reverse complement strand
CCAAAGAGGGGTTTTTATACCTTGTTGTTATTGTACTCTCTTGTTGCGCTTGTGTTAGCGCCATCTTATTGGCTTGCAAATAGGGGCTCTTGAGTAGTGCTTCCTCTTTGAAACTTTCAAAATCCTGCGCTGAGAGTGAAAGTGTGACAAACAAAGGAATAATCCATAGTTTTTTCATTGTATATCCTATATATAATTTTTTGACAGAAGTCGGGGTTGATAGATATTATAAAAGGATAGGTGGTTTTAAAAAGTTGTTATATGGGTTATAGTTGTAGATCTTTCCATGAAAATGGGGAGTGTAAGAGAGTTTGCTCAACTCTACAAAAAGGTTGTTCTCAGATAAAATGACCAAAGTGTGAAAACCGGCATGGATATGACACAAATCACCATCTATATGTTCATCCGCATCGTAGGAGAACTCATGAACATACTCACTTACTTCACATGCGTGAGTATCTAACATCTCAATCGCATAAGCATGCAGAGCATTGAAGCCCATAGCAAACAGAAGTAAAAATATAAGTATATCTTTTCTTTTCATAGTGGTTATTTTACCTTAAGATGAACAACAGCTTTTATTTTCTTTTATAAAATAAGGCTTTATCATGTAATAGAGTACAAAAGACCACAGTATAACTGTTGAGGTCCATGCAACTATACCAAAATCTTCATGCATATGTACAAGCTCATCGATGCTCACATCACGCAAAATATAATCGAGTCCAAAACCAAAAAGTACAGATCCGACAATGATAGTCCCAAGGTAGATATAAAGTGTACGTGTTCCCAGCATTTTTTGTACAACACCTATGGTAACTGTATTTGTAGCGGGTCCTGCACTTAAAAACACAAAGGCTGCTCCGGGTGATACTCCTGCAAGCATAAGTCCGGCAGCTATTGGAAGTGATGCAGTTGCACACACATACATAGGCACTGCAATGGCAATAGCGATAATATAAGAGAGCCAATTGTACTCTAGTAAAATTTCACTTAGATTCTCAGGGATGGCAACGGTGATAAGTGCACCTATAAGAAGCCCTACTAGAAGGGGTGATGCAATATCTTTGAGAAGCGTGCCAAAAGCATAGCTGAAGACCCTTTTAAAAAAGTACTTTTTGCTTTCGTTGCACTCTACACCATCTATACTGCAGCTACTCTCACTTTGAACAGCTTGCTCTTTTGCAGGAGCAGGATTCGCAGTGGAGGAGAAAGCGACTATAGAGTTTGGTTGCTGTGGGGGCGCGCTCATGCTAAAAGTTGGTTTTATCTGAAGCTCCTCTTTCTCTTTGGCATAAATATTTGTCAAGATACCTGCGATAATAGAGATGATCATAGAAGTGATAACCCGGTAGATGGTAAATGCCCAGCCAAACATTCCATAGGTAGCAAGGATAGAGTCCACTCCGGTTATTGGGGTAGATATCAAAAAGGAGAGGGTTGAACCGTTGCTCGCACCACTTTTTTTGATACTAGCCGCTAAAGGGATAACACCACATGAACATACCGGAAGCGGGATACCAAATACGGTTGATTTGATAACGGAGAGGATAGAGTCGTTGCCAAGGTGATTTTTAACGATGCTATCTGGGACAACTTCATGTAAAAAACCGGCAAAAATAAGTCCAAACAATATGTAAGGTGCCATCGCATTACTTAGATCAAGCAATGCCTGGAAAAATGATAGAAAAAATTCCACGTGATCTACTCCGGTTTATGCTACAATTATGTAGTGTAGTATATATAACGAAATTGTTATATAATACTGCTTCAAAAGAGGTTAAATGGAAGAGTTAGTACAATTATCGAAAGTTTTTAGTGATCACAACCGTTTAAAGATCTTGGCATTGATACTCAGAGATAAAGAGGTGTGTGTATGCGAGGTGTGCGATACCCTACAACTTTCACAACCCCTTGTTTCAAGACACCTTAAACAGATGAAAGAAGCTCGTGTGCTTGAAGCGACACAGAGTGGAAAATGGGTGATCTATTCCCTGCATCACGATGCGCACAGCAGTTTGAAATGTTGGATAGAGGAGATAAAAAAATATACATCCGCACTTCCAAGTCTGGTGACTTGTAGTACAAAGTAGTTAGAGTGTAGCTCTTTTTTTATAGAATGCAGCCTTATACTCTGCAAATCTGTCTTCTAAGATAGATTCACGTACTTCACGCATAAGGTTGAGGTAGTAGTGCAGGTTGTGAATGGTTGCAAGTCTAAAGTAGGTGATCTCACGTGAGCGAAAAAGGTGGTTCATATAGGCACGGCTGTATCGCTTGCATGTGAGACATCCACACTCAGGGTCTATCGGTGCCGGATCTTCTTTAAATTTTGCACCTTTTATGTTGAGCTTTCCAAATGATGTAAAGAGCGTACCGTTTCTTGCGTTGCGCGTGGGCATCACACAATCAAACATATCGATGCCCCTCTCTATGTTTTCTATGAGATCTTCAGGAGTACCCACACCCATAAGGTAGCGAGGTTTGTCTTTTGGCATATACTGCGTTGTGTGTTCTACCGTGTCATACATCTCGTTATTCAGTTCACCGACACTCAAACCGCCTATGGCAAAACCGTCATAATCAAGTGCGCATAGCTCTGTGGCACTTTTTGTGCGAAACGTTTTGTCTGTGCCTCCTTGGATAATGGCAAAAATATTTTGATCAACACCTATACCCTCTTTTTGTTTGGCACGAAAATACTCTATGGACTCTTTTGCCCATGCTGTTGTACGCTCAATCGAGATCTTGATACGCTCCTGAGTTGCCGGCAGTGCGACGAGATCATCTAAGATCA
>JALWLL010000085.1 GCA_026996295.1 Sulfurimonas sp. | reverse complement strand
AACAGGGCTTTCAACTATGTTTAAGCTAAGAAAATTTCAGGAATAATTTATATAAAATTGTTCTTAAATTGAACGGAAATTTTACAATTTACCCCTCCTCTTAACGACCCTTATTCACACTTTGGAGCACTGTGTGAATACTTCACATATTGTATAAATTTAGCAATCTTTTTTTTAATTATATTTTTTTTAAGAGAAATATATTCATTATATTTTTATAAGAAAAATAGGGTATTATTACATTTATAGACGACCTCCCTGGTGTGTTGGTCGTTTACTACATTTATAACAATCCTAGAAATTTATATGTGAGCTGTGAGTGAAGTGAATCACTCTGAGGTTTATACCGCGTTGTATCTTTTAATAATCTTCTTAACACGATTTCGTAGTTTGCGTAATGCATCTGTGCTTGTTGCACCGTCTGCCGTTAAGTTTTCAAATCCGTCATCGAACTGAGCTTTTGCGATCCAACCGATTTTTTTATGGTACTTGATCCCAACAAATCTTACATCACCAAAGTGACTTTTACACATTTTGTAGATCTCTTTGATTCTGTCTGTGTCATTCTTTTCAGCCATTATCTCTCCTTTGTATTTTTAGGTTTTAGAACCTATAGTGTTATTTTAGCATTATTTTGTAATAAAAAGATTACAAAAACATTACCAAGCTTTTAATCATTTTAAAAAAGATTAGTCTTTTTTTGTAGCAGCCATTACAAAACCGATAACACCTACTGCAAAAACTGCGATGATAAAAATGACTTGAAATATCTCTAAAGCGTTCATATATTGGTTTCCTCTAATTCATTTTGAGTTTTTTCTTTGAGTTGTCCGCATGCAGCAGAGATATCTATCCCTTTAGAATCACGTATGGTACAAAGCAGACCGTGTTGTACAAGGTATTCTTGAAATGCAACCATATCGTCTTTGGAGGGTCTTTGATAATCACTTCCCTCATAAGGGTTAAAGTAGATGAGATTGACCTTTGCTTTTATGCCGTGAAGAAGTTTTACAAGTTTTTTGGCACTGCCGAGGTCATCATTTTTACCTTTAATTACAAGGTACTCAAACATAACGCGTTTTCTTGTATCTATAGGAAAACGTTTTACAGCTTCTATGATGGAGTTGATGTTGTGAGCTTTATTCATAGGGATAAGCTCGCTTCGCAGCTCATCATCTACAGCATGTAGCGAGATGGCTATATGAACACCCAGGTCCATTTTGCCAAGCTTGTCTATTTTGTTGCTAAGTCCACTGGTTGAGACCGTTTGACGCTTACCTGATATACACAGACCATCATCCTCTTTAAAGATCTCTATCGCCTTTGCCAAATTATCAAGGTTATCAAGAGGCTCACCCATCCCCATATAAACTATGTTGATCTTTCGGTTGTGTTTATGCTCATTATCTCTTTTGAGGTTTACTACCTGAGCAACAATCTCCCCTGCACTGAGATCTCTTGTAAAACCCCCTTTTGCCGTTAAACAAAAAGAGCACCCTACTTTGCATCCCACTTGAGTCGATACACAAATGGTATATTTGGCTTCTTGAAGAACTTCACCGGCATCATTGCGAAGTGTGTCTTTCATTTTTAGCCAGACAGCTTCTACTGTTTTTTTATCTTGAAGTTCAAAGAGGTACTTAATGGTACCGTCACTTGACTCCTCTTTGCGAACGATTTTTAAGGGGTTGACAATATATTTTTCCCCCAGTTCCTCTTTGAGCGCCTTTGGTATATTTTTCATATCATCAAAGTTATCTGCATAATTATGGTAAAGCCAACCGAAGATCTGTTTGACCCTAAAGGCAGGCTTGATCTGCTCTAAGAGTTCTTGTTGTGTAAAATCGAGAAGCGATGGTTTCATTTTTTGGTGAGTTCCTTGATTCTTCTTAGTACATGCTCTTTGAGAAGCTTTTTTGCCTGCTCATGGTTTTTTAAAAAATCTTTATGAGCATTTTTGTTGGTGTAGTTTGTTATACAAAAAACACCACCGGCAGGTATATCAAACTCTTGAGCAATTTTTAAAACAGAAAAAAACTCCATATTTTCTATGCCAATACCAAGTTTTAAAAACTTTTTACACAGCTCTTCGTTGGTAGAGATATAATTAGAAGAGTTGACTATGATATCTTTTATGTCGGTAGTGTTGGTTGAGACTACATTGTCAAGGGGTGTGTAAGCATCAGAGTTTAAAAAAGCAAGCTCTATATTGGAAGCTGTTTTACTCTCAATAATTTCAAAGAGTTCATGTTCACCATAGCTGCCGGCGGTGCCTACAAAAAGTAAGAACTCGGGCTTGTCAAAAAGACAAAGCCTGCTAAGGTTCATAGCAGACTCGATCAGCCCTACTCCCATAGGTGTAGCAAAGTCAAATGTTTCGTTGTTCCCTGCACAAATAATCATCCTAGAGTCTTACCGGAATATTGTTGTCATGAAGATAATGTTTAAGATCCATGATATCTATCTCTTTGTAGTGAAAAATACTTGCAGCTAAAGCAGCATCTGCACCGGCATTAAAAGCATCTTTGATATGCTCCATTGTACCTGCTCCACCACTTGCAATGACAGGAACATTGACCGCTTCGCTGATCTGTTGTGTTATGTTAAGTTCAAATCCCGCTTTTGTTCCATCGGCATCCATTGATGTCAGAAGTATCTCGCCACTTCCACGTTCAACTACCTCTTTTGCCCATTCAACGGCGTCTAGTCCCGTATCTACCCTGCCCCCGTTTAAGAACACATGGTATCTCTCACCTGTTCTTTTTACATCGATGGCAGTTACTATGCACTGGCTTCCAAAACGTTTGGCGCCTTCATCTATAAGTTCGGGTCTTTTAATGGCAGCAGAATTGACACTTACTTTATCGCAGCCGACATTGAGCAGTTTGTAGATATCTTCAAGTTTGCGTATGCCGCCACCCACGGTTAAAGGTATGAAAACTTCACGGGCTACCTGTGCGACTATATCAACTATGGTATCACGGTTGTCACTCGAAGCGGTAATGTCCAAAAAGGTAATCTCATCAGCACCCTCTTCGTTGTAGCGTTTTGCAACCTCTACAGGGTCTCCTGCATCACGCAGACCGACAAAGTTAACCCCTTTGACAACACGTCCATCCTTAACATCAAGACATGGAATGATTCTTTTTGCGAAATAGTTCATGGTTACACAATACCTTTTAAAATATATCGCAATTATACAGA
The DNA here is from genome assembly GCA_026996295.1 of Sulfurimonas sp. Classification (GTDB taxonomy): domain Bacteria; phylum Campylobacterota; class Campylobacteria; order Campylobacterales; family Sulfurimonadaceae; genus Sulfurimonas. The sequence goes on along the minus strand of JALWLL010000085.1, from coordinate 8,543 downwards.
GTTAGACTTATTGTAAGGTTTACTCAAAAATATTTACATTGTATTTTTCTACAAGACCATCTTTGTTGAGGCACTCTTTTTCAAAAAATTCCACTATATAGGGCATTTGACAGTGCTTTTCAAAAATTTCCAACGATTCCCATATCTCATTAAATAAAATACCGTAGTGCTCACCCTCAGCGAACTTATTTGGCAGTTTTTTCATCACTTTGTACTGGATACACCCTTGCTCCTTATGGGTCGGAATTTCGAGTGCTTTGAGTGTTTGAAACAGCTCCTCCTCTTTTCCCTCTTTTGCTTTAAATTCAGCTGTGCAGTAGATCATACAATTACTCCTCATGAGATTTTTTGGTATTATAGTAGATTATTGATGATTATTTGGATAAAATTAGTCCAAAAAATAAAAAGAAGATACGTAATGTTTGAAACAGGTTTTTTAGGAACAAAAGCACCTTTTTATATGGATTTGATAACTATCTATTTTGGATTGTTGCCATTACTTATGGGGAGTGCGATTGTTATGGCAATGAAGAAAAAGTTTGATATGCATTATAAGATGCAGTTAAGTACTTTTATTGTTACACTTGTAGTGGTAGTAATCTTTGAGATAGGCGTTCGTCTCTCCGGTGGTTTTAACGAGTTTATGAATGATAGTAATGCCAACTACAGTGCTATGGCCATTTTCTTAGCTATTCATGTGATAGTGGCAGTGATAAGTGTTGTGATGTGGGCACTTCTAATTTACAGTGCTATCAGAGAGTATAAGTTTCATAAAAGACCGATCATACGATCCCATGCAAAATTGGGAAGGTGGATATATTTTGGCATGAGTGCAACGGCAGTTATGGGTGTATCGATATATTATTTCCTGTTTGCATATTAAAAAAGTGATAAATTTAAAATTTTTTCTCTCGTGTTACCTTTATATAAGTATTATTACACTAAACTCTAGTTTATGAAAAAAGAGAGTATTGTAGCAAAAAAGAAGTTTGGACAAAACTTTCTAAAAGATGAAAATGTTTTAAGAAAAATCGTCGAAGCGATGCCCAAAAATGACAATAAAATTGTTGAAATTGGGCCTGGCTTAGGTGATTTAACTAAATTTTTAGTTGATGTCAAAAGTGTAGAAGCTTTTGAGGTAGATACCGATTTATGTAAACTGTTACAAAGTACCTTTAAAAAAGAGATTGCCACCAAGCGACTTCACATACACTGTGGAGATGTTTTAAAAGCTTGGCAGAGTGAGCTAGTTGATGAGCCGTATGATTTAGTGGCGAATTTGCCTTATTATATAGCAACAAATATCATCCTAAAAGCACTCGCAGATCCAATGTGTAAAAATATACTTGTAATGGTTCAACTTGAAGTAGCAGAGAAGTTTTGTGCAAAAGTTGGAGAAAAAGTATTTGGTTCTTTGGGTATTATAACTCAAAGTGTAGGAAGCTCTCATATAGTAGTGAAAGTTCCTCCAAGTGCATTTGATCCTCAGCCCAAAATAGATTCTGCTGTTTTTTTGATACAAAAAGATAAAGATAGAAGTGACAAAAGTTTTGAGGATATGCTACGAGTTGCATTTACGCAGCCTCGAAAAACGCTCATGAAAAATCTCTCTCAAAAGTATGAAAAAAATTTGCTTCAGGAAGTTTTTGCAGCGCAGGAACTTGTATCAACGATTCGCCCTCATCAAGTAAGCACGAGCGACTATCACCAACTCTATAAATTAATAAATAAAGGGAGTTTGGATGGCAGAAGAGAAACAGGGAACACAAAAAAGTAACCCTCAAACAACAGAACGTAAACCAAATCAAAAAAGATATAACAACAACAGAAACAACAATCAGTCCTCTCAGAACAAAGGGCAGAACAATTCTAAGTCGGGTAACCAAAACAGAAATAAAAATAACAGAAACCGTCGTCGTCAATCAACACCGGTCGATGAAAATTTAAAAACATTTGTTACTAAAAACCAAGAAATACACAAGCAAAGGCTAAACCCTCACTACAAGCTGGACTTATCAAATAATGCAAAAATTCGCATAACACCACTTGGTGGTCTTGGAGAAATCGGTGGAAATATTGCCGTTTTTGAAACAGAAAAAGAAGCTATTTTAGTAGATGTCGGGATGAGCTTTCCTGATGAAGATATGCATGGTGTAGATATCCTTGTACCTGATTTTTCTTATATCCGTGAGATCAAAGATAAGATCGTCGGTGTTATCATTACTCACGCTCACGAAGATCATATCGGTGCGATGCCGTATCTTTACAAAGAGATGCAGTTTCCAATTTATGCAACACCGTTGCCACTTGCAATGATCGGTAACAAATTTGATGAACATCATATTAAAGAGTTCAGAAAATATTTCAATCCGGTAGAAAAAAGAAAAGTGTACAAAATAGGAAATGATTTTGAGATAGAGTGGATGCATATGACTCACTCTATCCTAGATTCATCTTCACTGGCGATTACTACAGAAGCGGGAACAGTTATCCATACGGGAGATTTTAAGATAGATCATACACCTGTTGATGGCTATACAGCAGACCTGCATAGACTTGCATACTATGGCGAGAAGGGTGTTTTATGTCTTTTGAGTGACTCTACAAATTCATATAACTCAGCACCGACCCCTTCTGAACTCTCAGTCGCACCGGCACTTGATCGTGTGTTTTCTAAAGCAGAAGGGCGTATTATCCTTTCAACATTCAGCTCAAATATCCACCGTGTACAACAAGCTATACAATATGGTATAAAATATGGGCGTAAAGTGTGTGTTATAGGACGTTCTATGGAGCGTAACATTGAAATAGCGATGCAGTATGATTATGTGAGATTTCCAAAAAACATTTTTGTCGATGCTGATGAGGTATCTCGTTTAAATGACAAAGATGTGCTTATTGTCACAACCGGTTCTCAGGGTGAACCGAGTTCAGCACTTTTTAGGATGAGTATCGGTGAGCATAGACATGTAAAGATCAAGCCAACAGATCTTATTGTTCTTTCTTCTCGTGCAATACCGGGAAATGAGGGTTCAATCTCAGGAATGCTCAACCATTTACAGCGTGCAGGAGCAAAGGTTGCTTCTGATAAGGATATTCACGTATCGGGTCACGCTTCGATCGAAGAGCAAAAGCTTATGCTTCGTCTTGTGAACCCTAAATTTTTCCTCCCTGTGCATGGTGAATACAACCATGTTATGAAGCACAAAGAGACAGGTATGATGTGTGGTGTGCCAGAGAGAAATATCTTGCTTATGACTGATGGTGAACAGATTGAGATTGCACCGAAGTATATGAGAAAAGTAAAAACTGTTAAAACAGGTAAAACATACATAGATAACCAAAATAATCATCAGATCGAGGATGATATTGTCCTTGATCGCCAGAAACTTGCTTCTGACGGTATTGTGATGATTGTAGCGCAGGTAAGTGCGCAAAACTCTAAAATGGTGGCAAAGCCTAAAGTGACCACTTTTGGTATAGTTCCAGATAAGCAAGATAAATATTTTGCAAAAGAGATGGAGGATGTGATAGAGCACTTTTTACTCCATATGAAAACAGGACTCATTGAAAATCCAAGAGCCCTTGAGAGCGACCTTCGTCAGGTTGTAAGAAAGCATATCTACAGAACCAAGAAGAAGTATCCTCTTATTGTTCCTCACGTTTTCATCTCCTAAATTCTACTGTGCGGCTTTGCGAAACAGCCCAGCCGTGCAAACTACATAATAATTACATAAACTTCTCAGCTATTTAGTGATATTCTATCGGTAGAAAAAATGTAAAGGCATATTTATTGAGTAATGATACAAACATAAAATTTGAAGATGCGGTTAAGAGTATGATGCTTCATGTTGGGGAAGACCCATCGCGTGAGGGACTTTTAAAAACACCACACAGAGTAAAAAAAGCATATGAGTTTATTTATGGTGGGTATAAAGAGGATCCAAAAGAGATCCTTAATTCTGCGATGTTTACCAGCTCTAACGATGAGATGGTACTTATCAAAGATATAGAATTTTACTCAACATGTGAACATCATCTCTTGCCTATTATCGGTCGTGTTCATGTTGCTTATATACCGGATGGGAAGGTAGTGGGTCTTTCAAAAATTCCACGGGTTGTTAATGTTTTTGCGCGTCGTATGCAAATTCAGGAACAACTTACCGAACAGATAGCCGATGCTATAATGGATACCATTGAACCCAAAGGTGTAGCAGTGGTTATTCAAGCACGCCATATGTGTATGGAGATGCGTGGAGTTGAGAAGATCAACTCTACAACAACATCTTCGGCCTTGAGAGGTCTCTTTAAAAAAGATGAGAAAACAAGAAGTGAATTTTTCTCTCTTATTAATTCCCCAACCGGAACGAGATACTAGGATACCATGCCATTTTCATCATTAAAAGAGAGAATATCCTCACAAAAACACTCTGTAGCATTTGGTGAAATAGTCAAGATCAATGCTACTGTTGTAACTGCGACGGGACTTAAGGTCAGTATCAGTGATATGGTGAAAATAATTTCAAACGATACTCATCAGGAAACGTATGGAATGGTCACTGAGATAGATGGATCAACGTTTTTTATTACACCTTTTTCCTTTGTAGAGGGTTTTTGTTCAGGTGACAGAGTTTTTTTAGATCAGACAGGCTTAAATATCCCAGTGGGTCACTCTTTGCTTGGGCGTGTAGTTGATCCTTTTATGCGACCAATAGACGGCAAAGGAGCTATCAACAGCTCTAAACTTTGTCCCATTATAAAAACTCCCATCGCTGCTATGAAGCGTGGTATGATCGATGAGGTTTTTAGTGTCGGAGTGAAGAGTATAGATGGACTGCTTACCTGTGGAAAAGGGCAGAAGCTTGGTATTTTTGCCGGAAGTGGTGTTGGTAAATCAACACTTATGGGAATGATTGTCAGAGGATCAAATGCGCCCATAAAAGTTGTTGCTCTTATTGGGGAGAGGGGCAGGGAGGTACCTGAATTTATAGAGAAAAATCTTGGTGGTAATCTGGAAAATACGGTTATTGTCGTAGCAACTTCTGATGACTCGCCTCTTATGAGAAAGTATGGTGCTTTTGCAGCTATGAGTGTTGCGGAATATTTTAAGGACAAGGGTCAGGATGTCTTGTTTATTATGGATTCTGTAACACGTTTTGCAATGGCACAAAGAGAGATAGGGCTTGCTCTTGGTGAGCCTCCCACCTCAAAAGGGTACCCGCCGTCCTCTTTGACACTGTTGCCTCAACTTATGGAGCGTGCCGGTAAAGAGCTGGGCAAGGGGAGTATCACGGCTTTTTTTACTGTATTGATCGAGGGGGATGATATGAGTGATCCTATTGCCGATCAGTCCCGTTCCATTTTGGATGGTCATATTGTTCTTTCGCGTGAGATGACAGATTTTGGTATCTATCCGCCTGTTCATATACTGAACTCCGCTTCACGTGTTATGAATGATATTATTTCAGTGGATCACTTTAGAGCTGCTATCAAATTTAGAAGACTATATACTCTTTTAAAAGAAAATGAGATGCTTTTAAGGATAGGGGCATATGTTAAGGGTACAGACCCTGAGCTTGATGAAGCGATCAATAAAAAAGAGGCTATGGAGAAATTTTTGTCTCAGGGCGCTATGTTTGAGGTGAAGTTTGAAGAGGCATTGTCTGAGCTTTTAGAGCTCATGGCGGAGTCTAGTTCATAACACTTGAGTCTATCCAGTTGTCCCGCCCTGTACGCTTATGCCCTTGAGGCGTGAGAGCGAGTGTATAGTTTGCCTGCAGTTCAAAGCTTTTCATAATATCTCTTATTTCATTATCGTAACTAAATATATCTATATAAGAATATATAAAATTTTCACTGCTTTGATACTTTTTACTCTTGATAAGTTGCAAGATTTTACTTCTAAAGGCTATGCGTAAAAGGTCACCCGTTTTTGCAAGCCTTGTAGAGAGCCCCAATAATTCGCCAAGAGTTGCTTTGATACCTTGTATATCTCCCTCTAACGCATAGATCTCACACGTAGCAATGAGCTTGCTCCAATGTTTTTGTAGAAGCTTTGCAAGTTGTGTTTTCTTTAGGTGGAGGTGGGTATCTATAAGCTCATAGCATGTGAGAAAATCACTGTTTGCATAAGCTTGCTCAAGCTCATAGGCGTGCTTGATGTTTTGATTCAATTCACAAAGTTGTACTTTGTAAAAAAGAGAACCGTTGAGTTTGTTTAGCTTGTGTGTAGCTTGAGTGATCCGGTTATCTAAAAGATCTGTTTCTATATCCTGGATCATTTGTAAAACTTTTTCTTCCAAAGTTTTGAGTATGGGTGTTTGTAGAAATATTTTGTTTTTTTTGCTCAGAAGTTCAATCTTTTGAAACTGCATACGATCGACTGCTTGCAAAAATAGCAAAAAATCTTTGTTATTATTGAGAAGTAGTTTTATAAGTGCCTGTTTTGTGGTTACATTCATAAATTTTTTTAATACTTTTTTAGCATCATCTGTTTTGTTTTTAAGCATATATTTTTGTGCTTGAATAAAGCTTTGCTTCCATTGCTCTTTTATCTTTTTATATTCAGGGGTATATTGCAGAGCTGGAAATTTTTCGCTTATTGGATAAGCTATATAGTATTTTTCCTCTTTCACAAGAGTTTTAAATCTCTCATAATGGTTAAATGCTTCAAAGAGTAGTCGTATCTCTTTTTGTTTTGAGCCTAGCTTCTGAAACATCTCGGTGAGTTGCAGTGCCAGAGCCTTATTATGCTCCATAAGAGCTTGGAGCGCTTGCATATAGAGTGTTGTGTACCTTGTTTGAAGCTCTTTATACTCTTGTGAACTGCATAAGAGTTTGTTTTTCTCTGTAAGCTCAAAGGCGCTATCAAGAGAGTTATGCACCATAAGTGATTTCAGCCTGTCTGTATTTGCAAAATCATTTTTTATTATTTTATTATTGTGCAGCACTATAAGGAGTTCCTTATTGTTTTGAAGGCTTATAAACTTGACTCGGTCTTCAAAACTTAAAAATTTACTATTGATGAGTTTATTTTGTTGAATATCTACAAGGGAGATATGCTTGCTTTTGGAGCTAAAAATTACATATTGGGAATTGATGCGCACTATGTGCTGTATCTCTTGAGAGGGTGTTTGTATCTGCTTGCATCTATTGTGAAGCAAAGAGTCGATATATAAAGTACCCTCTTTATTGCCACTGACGAGAGTGTATGGATCTGTAAAACATAGAGCCTGTATGTCAACTTTGTTATGATGAAGCGTTTGCTTGTGAGTAAATGAATCAAAATCTATGACAATAATCTCCCCACTGCCGTTAGCACAGGCAAATTTATTTTCATAAACAGCTATAACACTAACACTGTTTTGTTTGTTTGTAGATGCAAAGGAGCAAACTCTTGATAGGGCAAGTGAGCTTTTGATATTGTACTGAAAAACTCTTCCTTCATGGGTAGCTATAAATATATATTTTGAGTATGGATCAAAAGCTAAAGCCGAAATAAAACTATGCGGAAGTTGTATGGTTTGAACTATTTTTGTGTGTGCAGTAGAGATGATGAGCACTTTATTTTTTGTAGCTATTGCCAAAAGCTGAGCATTTGTGCTAAAAGTTATGCAGCTAGGCGTAGCATCTATAAGTTGTTTCAGGTTTAGGTGTAAAAGAGTCTCATTATTAGAGGTGTCTATATAAAAAACAATATCGTTTTGTGTATAAAAGGCTACTGTGTTATTGTAAAGATATTGGAATTGTAGTATATCTGAATCTATGTTCAAGCATTCATAAGATTGAGGCATGGTACTTCCAAATGGTTTATGAGGTACATTATAAGGTGTAGAGCTAAAAAGGAAGTAAAAAAGGTAAAAATTCTAATTATTTTAGCCTTTAGCAGGCTAAAATAATTTGAAAGCTAATGATGTTTTAGCAAGATGGAACGTTTCCACTGTCATTTGCATATTCATAAAAGAAATCATAATAATGGGGAATATATTTGTCTTTCAATGCACTTGAAGGTGTTTTAGGACAAATTCTTTTGATCTCTGCAGCGATCTCTCCATCATCATTAAGCTCTTCCCATTCATCTTGAGAGTGCTTTTGTGCCATTTTAGCACCTGTAAAACCACATGGTGATTTTAATTTTTTCTGGTAAAGTTTTTGCCCTTTTACAGGGTCTGCATTAGCAACAGAAGCACCCATACTTAAAAGCAGAGCAGCAGCAAGTGTAACTTTAATGATTTTATTCATTGTATCTCCTTGATATTTTATATATTCTAGCTAAGAAAATCTAAAAACAATATATTAATTATAAAGTTATTATAAAATTTTAGCTAAATGTAACACTATTGTGATAAAAATCTCTAAAAAAGAGATTTTTTATGCTTTACCGGAAAGCATACCCATCATAGTCATTGGTTTTAAGGCATAAACCTTCAGTAACCACCATATCCATCTCTCTTTTGTTGGATCAAGAGGGAATGAAGGTGTTGGTTTTTTACTCCAGTCAAACTCCGCAAGCATAACGGTACCGATACTTGTAATAAGCGGAC
>JALWLL010000084.1 GCA_026996295.1 Sulfurimonas sp. | reverse complement strand
TTAGAAGTAAGATGCACACCACCTGATTGAAGCTGTTGTGCTAGTTCAATATCTCTGTGGATAAAACTCTTTACAGATGCAAACTGGGAGCACACCTCAACAAAATGAGCTGCCTGTAGAGCATAAGAGGGGTTTGCTTTGTCTCTGTACAAAGCATACTCCGGCATATGAAGAGCCAATTGTTCATGCAGTATCGAGCGAAATACTGCCGGAGTGTCCGTATAAAATTCTCGTGAGGTTATAAGATACTTTCGTAACATAGCTGTTATCTTAAAAGTGGGTTTTTAAAGTCAATTTTCACGGCATCTACATTTTTTTCATAACGCTGAGCCATCGCTTCTACATGGTACTCCAACCTCTCAAGTAAGTAGAGTTCCTCTTGGGTATATTTTGATTTTGCCTCTTGTATATACTCTTGTAAAAATCTTAGTTTTTCTTCTTCTGTGTCAAATGCAATACTTCCAATGATCTCTGTTACACTTTTATACGCTTCATCACCACAAGAGCTTAGAAAATCATAAGAAAGATCCATAGTCTTCATGGTATGGAGTGCTTTTGAAAATGCAAAATGATTGTAAAGCATACAACCCACAAAATACTCTATATCAGAACTTTCAAATTCAGAATAATGATTTTGCTCATCCGCAAAATGTGTGTGCCATATCTCTAAAGCTTTTTGTATTTTAGTGTCCATTGTGTACTCTTTAAAATTTTTTGTCATTATACACAAAAAAAGTGACTAGATTTTTCCCCTTAGCTGTTCAAAATTATCACTAAACTCCTCACATATACCCAGCAGTTTCTCTTTTACTTCTATGATCTCTTGATCAAAATAAATATTTTCAAATGCAATAGCAATATTTTTTAAAAACAGTTCTAGAAGCTCTTAATCCGCGTCAGATGTGCTTTTAGTTTTGCAAAGTTAAGTTGAAAAGTTGAATGGGAATCTGCATAATTGAGAGATACGATATTGAGTGCATTAACGGTTCTGTATTCTTTGTTGCTCCAGAATATATTTACAACTTGGCTCAACCGTATCATCAATAATGAGTAAACAGTGCTCAACCTTGTTTGTGTAGCGGTCTTATCTCTTGTAACACTTCTAAAATTGGATTCTTTAATAAGCTCTTCATAGCATAGTTGATATATTTTGCAAGTTCCATAAAATAGCCTTGCATTTTTAATGTTACAGGAACAAATTTATACTAAAAAGTGGCTATTTATGAGCTTTAATTTATATCAATCTAAAATCATCAAAGTAACATTGTCTCACTTAACGCACACAACGAACATAGGAAGTATCAGTCTTAAGGCCTACTCCGTCACCGCCATGATTGAAATACACATCCCAAGCATTTGTAATATTCCTTGCATAGGTGGTAGACGACCAATAACTTGTGTTTTGTACATTTAAAAAAACTGAACTCATTGCCGGATTAAAAGTATTTTTATCTATTAGTGCGTATAGTTCATTAAAGCTTGGTAAACGCCAATCATCGTAGCCACCTAGGTTTAAATTTTCACACTGTGTTATGGCATTTGTCCATGTATATTTTAATGATATTACTGCGTTGTCATCCTGCCACAACAAGTTTGTTGTTGTGTCTAACACTACTTCTTTACTGTCATCTCTTATATAATTTGCTTGCAGTAAACTAAGTCCTACCATAATTAAAAGGATTACTCTCATTTAAAACTCCTGTATTTTTTACTAAGTTATTTAGCTTTTTTAATTTATGATCATCTATTTACTTTAGTTTATATATACACAAAAATTCATGGATGAACAATATGTTAGTAAATTATCTTATCTCATAAAAATCCTTACAAATTTTCAAATTATTCTCTCGCTTAACGCACACAACGAACATAATTTGAAGTAGTTTTATCGCCTGTATTATCAAAGCTAGTACGAAAATCGACATACCAAGCAATTTGTGTATCTAGCGAATAAGTAGTAGACGACCAGTAATTGGAGCTATTTGTATTTATAAAGATTGGGTCTATGACTGCGGCTTTTCCTTTATCTGTCAACTGAACCAGCTCCTCAATAGTTGGAAGTCTAAAGTTTGAGTTGCCATCAAGTGTAATATCCGCGCAATAAGTTCCTGCATCTATCCAATTTCTTGTAATATTATCATCCTCTTGTTGCCAGATGAGTCCGGTTGCGTTGTCTATAACTGTATCTCCATTGTCTGTGTAGCTTCTGTTTTTTCCACTTTGATAGTATCCATCATCATTTGCTATATAACTTGTAGTTTGTCCTGTTTTTAGCATAACTCTAAACTTTTTTACTGTTGTTTTGTTTGTATCATACATAGTATAGTTACCTAAAGTATCTTCTAGTACACTTGAAGCTATAGATATATTTGTATCATTAGCTACAAGAGCTATAGAAGTTGAACCGTCATTGTTTAGAAAAATTATGTGTTGATGAAATCGTGTATCATCATAAATACTTGTTGACGCTGTGCCTATAACTCCTGTCCCCTCTAGCGTATAGTTTGTACTCATATCTGCAGCTATGGAAGCGGAGTTTATAGCTTGATCAAAGTAGATGTATAGTTTATCATCTGTTGGAATTTCTGTAGCATTGTTGTCATATACTGCTGATTTTATGTAAAATTCACCTAGGGTTGATGTTGGTGTTGGTGAAGCATTCTTATTATCATCCCCATCACTACAGCCAGTTAAAAAAAGTATTATGAAAAGAAAAAAAAGATTTAAAAAAAGGTAATTTTTAAAGTCTTCCCCACCCATATTTTGTTGTTTTTTAAAGAACAGCATCTTAAACCTTGTTTTAATTTGTCTAATTATAACAAATCTTAACTTAACTCACTATAGGGCACTTAAGGGCACTTATAAAAACCCAACTTTAAATGAACTACTTTTCACCAATTATATTTATAGATTTTATACTTTCATCTCTCCTTGTTAAAAACCTACACAGTGACAAAAACGTTACAGTTTTTGTTATTAGTGCTTAATCGATCCTGCTATACACTACGAAAAATATATGAGGTAATTTTGATGGTTGAAAATATTTTAAAAAGAGATGGAACATATAAAGAGTTTATGGCATATAAGATCGAGGATGCCATAAAAAAAGCATTTGAGAGTGAACATACAACCTATGACAGTGCTATATTTTTCAATGTACTTGAAAATCTCAAAAACAAAAGAGTTGTTGCCGTAGAAGATATACAAGATACTATAGAGCAAGAACTCTATAAAGCACGATACTTTGACGTGATGCGCTCTTTTATGCTCTATCGTCATATGCATAAACTCCAAAGGGAAAGTTTTCTCGAGGAGGATACAACCTACATCAATTCAACCCAAACCATAGAGGAGTATATCAACGGAAGTGACTGGCGCATCAAAGCCAACTCAAACACCGGATACTCCAATGCAGGACTCGTTAACAACTCTGCAGGTAAGATCATCGCCAACTACTGGCTGGATAAAATTTACTCCAAAGAGGAAGGGTATGCACATAGAAACGGTGACTACCATATTCATGATCTTGATTGTTTAACAGGCTATTGCGCGGGCTGGAGCTTACGAGCACTTTTAGATGAAGGATTTAACGGAGTCAGAGGAAGAGTGGAGAGTGATGCTCCAAAACACTTTCGCGAGGCACTTGGACAGATGGCAAACTTTTTGGGCATTTTACAAAGTGAATGGGCGGGTGCACAGGCTTTTTCTTCATTTGACACCTATCTGGCACCGTATGTTTTTAAAGACAAACTTCCCTATGTAGAGATCAAAAAAGCGATCAGAAGTTTTGTATATAACCTCAATGTTCCCGCTCGCTGGGGGCAGTCACCCTTTACAAATATAACGATCGATTGGAGTGTTCCAGAAGACCTCAAAGAGCAGATCCCAACGAGAAAACAATCACATCTTTTGAAAAATATACTCGATAAAGAGCTCATAACTATAGCAAGAGACAGAGGGTGCAACAGACTTGAAGATATGACATACAAACATTTTCAAAGAGAGATGAACAAGATCAACAAGGCATATTATGAGGTGATGACTGAGGGTGATAAAACCGGACAGCCTTTTACTTTCCCTATCCCTACGGTCAATATTACTGAAGATTTTGACTGGTATGGGGAAAATACAGATCTACTGTTTGAAAATACTGCCAAGATTGGATCTTCTTATTTTCAAAACTTCATCGGAAGTCAGTATAAAAAAGATGAAAACGGACAACTTGTACCTAACGAAGAAGCGTATAAACCGGGTCATGTCAGAAGTATGTGCTGTCGCTTGCAACTTGACCTCAGAGAACTTCTCAAACGTGGTGGCGGTCTCTTTGGAAGTGCCGAGATGACGGGTAGTATCGGTGTTGTTACACTCAACATGGCAAGGCTTGGTTATTTATATAAAGGGGATAAAGAAGCTCTTATACTTCGTATAGATCAACTTATGGAACATGCAAAAAACACTTTGGAGAAAAAACGTGTCTTTATTCAAGAGATGTATGACAGAGGGCTTTTTCCATATACTAAAAGATACCTGCCGGGATTTAAGAACCATTTTTCCACCATAGGTGTCAACGGTATGAATGAGATGATCAGGAACTTCTCAGAAGATGCCTACGATATAAGTACACCCACAGGCATAGCATTTGCAACAGAGATACTCGAGCATATGAGAGAGACTATGGTAGCCTATCAGGAGCAAACAGGAAACCTTTACAACCTCGAAGCAACACCGGCAGAGGGAACCACATATCGCTTTGCAAAAGAGGACAAAAAAAGATACGGTGATGCTATCATACAAGCAGGTATGGATGACAACATATACTACACAAACTCTTCTCAAATACCTGTTGATCTGACTGATGATCCTTTTGAAGCGCTCTCACTTCAAGATGATCTGCAATGTAAATACACCGGAGGAACCGTGCTGCATTTATATATGCAAGAGCAACTCTCCTCAGCCGAGGCGTGTCGCAGACTTGTCAAAAATGTCATCTCCAACTTCCGGCTTCCGTATATCACCGTGACTCCGCTTTTTTCGATCTGTCCTAAACACGGATATATTCCCGGGGAGCACGAGTACTGCCCAAGGTGTGATGAGGAGATCATCATCACTCAAGAACTTCAGGAAAAAGTTTCATAAATCACATAAAGGATACTACAATGGATAAAAATAAAATACTAGAACTCAATAAAGACAAAAGACAAAAATGTATAGTTTACACGAGAGTGATGGGATATCACAGACCTGTTGAGAGTTTCAACGTTGGAAAAACCGGTGAGCACAAACAAAGACGACAGTTTGTTGAATGCTAAAGATATCTATGATATAACAAAGTTCACACACCTCGATTACCCGGGCAAGCTTGCCTGTATCATTTGGTTTAGCGGGTGTAACATGCGGTGTGAGTATTGTTATAACAGTGAGATCGTTTTCTCAAAAGAGGGGTACTACAGCTACATCAATGTACTCAGTTTTTTACGAACACGTATCCATCTTTTGGATGCGGTGGTACTCTCAGGGGGAGAAGCATCTTCGTACAATTTGGTAAAGTTTTGCAAAAAGATCAAAGAGTTGGGGTTTCTCATAAAACTCGATACTAACGGAACAAACCATAAAACTCTCAAAGAGCTTATAGAGCTTGAACTGCTCGATTATGTTGCACTTGATTATAAAGCTCCAAAAGAGAAGTTCACGCAGATAACCCTTTCAAAAAAGTATGATGAGTTCTCACAAACACTCAACCTGCTCATACAAAGTGGTATCGACTATGAGGTGAGAACAACCATACACAATGATCTGCTTAACGAACAAGATATCAACACTATTATCGATGATCTTTTACAAAGGGGTCATACCAAAGCGTACTATCTTCAAGAGTTTTTAGATACAGGTTCAAGCATCGCAAATCTGAAAGCTCCGCTTCATTCATTTGACAGATCATTACTCTCAAATGATCTAGAAATACTTTGGAGGTAAGCTCTTTAGAGTGACTTTAATCTCTCATAAAGCTCTTTTGCCATGATCTCATAATTACGCTTATGTTGGAGAAGCTTTACCTGTCCTGCATGTCCCATTTTTGCTATATCATCTTGAGACATCGCTATAATCTCCTCTAGCTTAGTGGCGATAGAGTCTATGTCAAACCTGCAAAACAAAGCATCTTCATCATCAAACAGTGCCCTGTTTTTCGAGTTGTCTGTCAGCATCGCAGGCAAAGCACAGGTGTAGTAGTCCATCACTTTTGCCGGTATAGAGGTAGAGTATATGGGAATATCGGGTAAAAGAGCGATACCAACATCACAATCATCTACCTGTTTCATCAGTTCATCCAAGTTCTCAGCATGTAAAATAGTGACTTTATGGATGATCTCAGGGTAGTTTTGCATCACTTGTTTTGCAAAATCCGTGTTGAGTGTTGATATGTTTAAATGCCACTCTTTGGAAGCGAGTTTACTAAAGGCAAGCAACACTTTATCAAACTCCCGCAAACTATCGAGTGTACCTACATAAATAAAATGACGTTCATTACCTTCTGAGGCTCGGTGTGGAGTGATTCTCTTTGGGTCAAGTCCTGCCGGCAGTGGAAAACTTGCCACCTCTATGTTGCCATAAAATTCATCTTGCATCTCTTTTGAAGTTGGCATAAAAAGGTCGCACTGTGAAAGCAGGCGTTTTTTGTTAAATTCTTGGGTATATCTACTAATAACCCTAAAAAAAGAGGAGGAGCTGTTGAGTGCTTTTTGAGCTTCATAAGCCACTTCTGTTTTTGGGAAAGAGACCCGAAACCCTACTTTGTAGCCGTATTGTTTTTTATGTTTTAAGACATCTGCAAGCACATCAAGCATATTGCGAACAAAAATAAAATCAAACGAAGCAAGATCTACATCTTTAACAGCGAGATACCTGCATATCTCTTGTGTATATTGTTGAGGAACAACATAGTCTGTCTCTTTTTTTTGAAACGAGTTCTTAAACTTTGTCAAATAGACCACATTTATATCCACATAATCTTTTAAATAACCATGAAACAGCGGACCGATCGTTCCATGTTCAGTGTATTCCTGTTGGTCCGTTATATACAGAAGTTTTTTTCTATATTCAGATTGCATAATCTACTCCTCGTAAAGGTTGTTCTTCAATCAGCTCATCATAAAATTTTTCTTTATCAAAAGAGCTTCCAAGATATTCACAGATCACTTCCACATCACGCAGCGCATTTCCCAGACATGAAGTGGCGCCCGGAGATGGCGTCATGTTAAAAATGATCCCCTCCCCTGTATTGATGGAAGCTTCACCAAGCATAAGTCTCTGCTCTTTTTTATCAAGTATCTGTGGTCTGATGCCGCCAAAACCTTTTGCATAGGAGATATCATCCTCACTCAAAGCAGGAACGATTTTTCTCGCATCTTGAACAAAAAGCTTTTTGTTGATAAAGGGTACCTCAAACATAAAGTTTTTCAGGACATAGTTTCTGATATCTGCATCTTTAAGAAGATCATAAAAGATTTTAATGACATTATGATCCAGCCGTAAAGTTTTAAAAAAATCTAAATATGTTCCGGGCTTGTAGCGTTCAAGTTTTGGAAGCATCAAAGCAGTTGGTCCAAAACGGGTAAAACCGTTGACTAAGATATCAGGATCACCATGAAGCGCTGCAAAAGGGAGTTTTGGGTTTTGTACCATATAGACTTTTCCATTGAGGATCTTACGGTTACCTATGTAAAAACTTCCTGCCATCGGCAAGCAACCATAATCAAGTCCATGTCCCATTTTATGAGCTAGATAAAGACTGTGTGCTCCCGCATCAACCACAACAAAATTTGCCGTAAACTGACTCATAGTGGTCTCTACATGGTATGTACTTCCGATCTTTTGAATATTTTTCACCTCATTGTTAAAAAATATATCTGTGACTTTGTCTTCAATTTTCAAAGTATTATCGATAAAGCTGTCACTTAAAGCTTTAAAGTCAACTGTTGTGAACTCCCCCTGTGCACCCATGGCAATGATATCTTCAGGACGCTCTTTGCCATCCTCGTCAAACACCACTGCAGGCTCAATCTCTTTGAGCTGTTCTTTAGTGTAGAGCTTCATATAAGGATAAAGTTCTCGAAACTCTTTATATCTGTTTTTGATATAGTTAACCTCTTCATACCCCACGCCAAGTGCCATTTTCTGATGTGAGAAAATGACTTTATTCTCATAGCCGTGTTGCAAACAGTACTTCTCAACCATTTTTGCAGTTCTTTTCACTTTGGCTGCTTTTTCCAAGGTATAGTTTGTTTCAATATCACCACAATGTATCGTTTGCGAATTTGCCGAACCATTGGAGTTCAGTGATGCAAGTGAACCATACTTCTCAAGTAAACATATTTTTTTTATATCGGTGTATCGTCCCAGTTCATAAAAAAGTGCAGCCCCGGAAACTCCCCCTCCAACAACGATAACATCATAATGGTTTTGTGTCATGTATCCCTCTTATTTCAACTTGTAGGTATTTGAAAATATTATACATAATTAATCATTAAACATCATCATTTAAGTATCTATTTGTATGAGTATTGATGTATATCATCTCATAAGGTGATAACTTAGGGCAAAATACACCTTATATAACAATGGAGTCATTACTATGCAAAAGCAAGATGAAAAGCTCAACAAACGTGAACGTTATAAAGCGCGTCTTCGACCCTATGATTATTTTGAAGAGTTTGAAACGTTGGACTTTGAGAACCTAGGGGAAGGGGATAGGTTCTACTTGCAGGATTTTGGTATATTTAACACAGATTTTTTAGAAGATGAGTTCAATATCAGGCTCCGCGTTCCCGCAGGAAGATTAAGTGCGGAGCAGTTTGCATATATAGCCGATATTGTTGCAGAGTACGAGCTAACTCTCATACTCACGGCACGTGGAGGGATACAGATACATGAAGTGGAAGCTGAAAATGTGCTTGAGATTTGGAAAAAGTTCAATGATCGCGGTCTGAGCACATGGCAAAGCTTTGGGGACAATATTCGCAATATCGTGACAGATGTATTTGACGGTGTCGGAAAATACAGTGAGATAGAGGTATATCCCCTTATCCTGCAGATGCAGGAGTTTATACTCAAAAATCCACGCTATGTCGGTATGCTTCCAAGACGTGTCTCCATCGGCATATCGGGAAACTCTGCTAACCTTTCATCATTTTTTGCAAATGATATTTACTTTGCCCTTGCCAAAAAGGGAGATATTTTTGGCTTCAATGTCTATATGGGCGGTAAAAATACAGAAGTGGCACAGGATATTGATATATTTTTACAAGAGTGTGAAGTGTTTGATTTTTTCAAAGCCTTTGTAGAAACCTTTTATCTACACGGTTCACGCTACACACGCTCTAAAACACGCCTGTTTTATCTTATGGAAGATATCGGCATAGAGAAGCTCAAGTCTCTTTTGGGGCAGCAGTATCAAAAGGATTTCTCATCAGCAGGAGAGATACAGCTCCAGCATAAAGAGTTTGATATAGATGAAAAGCTCAAGGATGGTACATACTCTTTTTGTTATGAGAGTGATTTTGGAAGACTCACCCCCGATGAGATGCAAAACATTGCCCACTTTGCCTCAAAAGAGAGTGCCCATATCCGCATAGGTATCGATCAAAACATCTACATTCTCGGGCTCAAAGACAGATGTACAGAACTGATCTCACCAAAACACAGTAGAAGTGTACTTACCTGTGCCGGCAATTTATGCCCCTATGCAGTGTGGAGTATAAAGAACGAAACAGCTTACCTTCCGCTAAAGAAAATAAAACAACACAATATCCAAGTGGGTTTCTCAGGCTGTGCCAAAGGATGTGGACGACACAGACATACAGATATTGGGCTTATCGGACTCAAAACAAACCATTTTGGCGACACAGAAGGTGGTGCGAGGGTCTTTATTGGAGCTGAGCACTCTAACGGTACTTCTGTTGCAAGAATGCTTTTTTCCATGGTTCCTTTTGTGCACCTCAACGAAACACTCACTATCTTAATCTCTATGTATGAACAAAGTGATTATACGATCTTTGAGTTGTTTGCCAAAAATATTTTAAACACATACTCTGAGGAATTTTTGTCGATTTGGATACTGGCAAATTTTCATACAAAACAAACGCTTACACTTTCTAAACATGATAAAGCACCTAGCTTTGAAGAGGAGAAGGCATTACTTTTAAAATCTTTTTCAAAGCTTCCATACCAAGAGTTGATCACAACAGATTTTACAAAAATCATCTCTGCTCTTGCTAAAGAGCTATGGACTGTTGAAGGCAAAGACCCCAACTACAAGCCACCCATACAAAGAACAAGCTTTCGTTAATCTGTGATATCACAATTAACATACAGTAATAATCACTTTTAAAAGTTAAATGGGATAAAATTTGTCCGAATTAAAATTAGAGCATAATGTGCTCTTAGCAAAGGATAAAACATGACAAAAATCATTTTAGCAATCGCATTAACATTAAGTGCACTACAAGCACAAAACGTAGTTCATTATGACAAAAAAGAGACAAAACAGCCTCAAACTACGCAACCAAACCATCCAACTAATGATCTATACCCTAAAAAATAGCTCTCATCTTAGGTTACGATAATTTCGTAGCCTTGCCCTTTTATATTTCGTATCAGTTCTTTAGAAGTCTTAGCTCTTAGTCTTTTAACGAAAGTTCTAAGCCTCTCATCACTGACATCCTCCTCTTCCCAAAGTGTACTTTTTATCAAGGCATCTTCCACAACATTTTTATACTCTTGATTATGTTTCACAAGCAGTTCAACAAAGCTCTTCTCTTTTTTAGATAAGGAGATATAGCGACCGTCTTTATAAAGATTATTGGTTGTTTTATTGTACGAAAACCCATCGTTTAGCTGTACTATTTTACTCTCAAATGTTTCGCTTATAGACTCTATATACTCTAAAAGTTCATCTATATCAAAGGGTTTTATAAAATATTTTATGACACCTATATCGATAGCATTGAGAAGTTTTTGTGTATCGCTAAAGGCACTCAAAATTATAATAGGAACATTTTTATCTTGCTTTTTGATCTCTTTTGCCATATCAAGACCTGTGATCTGAGGCATCATAATATCTGTGATAACAATATCGGGCTTGAGAGTTGCAAACTTTTGCAAACCCTCTTTTCCGTTACTTGCAATACTAAAGCTGTAAAAATTATCGCCTATAGTATTTTTTAATAAACTTGCCAGCTTTGCCTCATCTTCAACCAGTAAAACTTTTAATTGCTTCAATAATTTATTTTTCATTTATACTACTTTTTTGCAATGGAATTTTAATGATAAAAGTGGTTGTATTTTTCACACTCTTTACATCAATACTACCGTGAAGTCCCTGTTCACAGATCATTCGTGACATAAAAAGACCAAGTCCGGTTCCCTGACTTGTATGTTTTGTTGTAAAATAAGGTTCAAATATCTTCTCAATATTTTTCTCTTTTATACCACCCGCATTATCTTGCAACCTTATGATAGCAAAATCCTTCTCTTTTTTGGTAGTAATATTAATTTCTCTTATCAAAATACTGTTATGAATAAATGCATCTTTTGAGTTTTGTATCAAGTTGATGATCACTTGGGTCAGTTCATTGGTAATGCCTAACACCTCTATATTCTCATAATCTGTTTTAATACTGATCATCTCTTTTTTGATGATCTTGTCGAGTATCTGCAAAGACTCATTGATACTTTCACTGATATCAAAATAGTGTTTTTCCTTATCAGGTTTAAAAAAGTTTGTAAAATCATCTATAGTACTTGACATATTTCTAATGATCTTTTTACTCTCATCATAAAAAGTCATCAAAGCATCTTCATCTTTGTTTATGGCAGCTTTTTTAATACCAAACATGGTTAAAGAGAGCTCTGTTAAAGGCTGCCTCCACTGGTGTGCGATATTTGCCAGCATCTGCCCGAGGCTTGCATGCCTTGACTGCCAAAACATGACACGTTGTTTTTCTTCATTTTTACTAATCTCTTCTTGAACACGACGCTCGAGTGTCCTGTTTAACTCTTTGAGCTCTTTTGTTTTTACTTTTACCCTCATCTCAAGTGTTTTGTTCAGTTCTTGAAGCTGCGTATCTTTTTTAAAAAGTTCCTCTTTTAAGAGTACCTCTTTTGTGACATCGTAGCGAATTGCAATAAACTCAACAATATTATCATCCTCATCAAGTATGGGGGTAACTGTTGTGTTGACATAGAAAGTAGAACCGTTTTTTGCTTTGTTTTTCACAGTGGCTTTAAAGGTTTGTTTGTTGAGTATCGTTTTCCAAAGCAGCTTAAACCTGGAAGCCGGAACATCAGGGTGTCGCACTATATTGTGATCGGCACCGATGAGCTCCTCTTTGGAGTAGCCTGAAATTTTGCAAAACTCATCATTCACAAAAGTGATAATACCCTTCACATCTGTTCTTGAAACAATATTGCTCTTCTCAATCGCGTCTATATACTGTTGCAACATCCCAGACTCATTTAGCCCATAGGGTATAAAATCTCTTCATGCACACGATCACACGCCTGAAGTACTTCATCACTCAGAACAAGCTCCATTGCATCCAAAGAGGGTTCAAGCTGTTGCACACTTGTTGCACCTATGATGGTGGAAGCAACAAAGTCAAACTGCTTCGACCATGCCACAGCCATACTCACAGGATGCAGATCAAAATCATTTGCAATTTTTAAATACTTCTGAGTGCTCAGTAGTGTTTTATCATTCATAAAACGCTGAGCCATCACCCTTTGCCTTTGGTTCTTTGAGTTCATATACTCAGTAAAACGACCTTTCGCACCACGGGACTGATTATACTTACCACTGAGAACACCCCCTGCTATAGGTGAGTATGGAAGTAAAGAGATGCTCTCTTTTTGAGCCAAAGTGGAAAGTTCATCTAAAAAGCGTCTGTTTAAAAGGGAGAAGTTGTTTTGGATAGATTCAAATCTGGCATAGTTGTGAAACTCAGAAGTCAGAAGTGCCTTGGTTGTTCCGTATGCTGTATCGTTGGAGGTACCGATGTAGCGTACTTTACCGCTTTGCACAAGCCTATCAAACGCTTTGAGACTCTCCTCAATCGGAACAACGGTATCTGGCCAGTGCATCTGATAGAGGTCTATATAATCAGTTTGCAACTTTTGTAAGCTTCCCTCGATCGCCCGCTCTATATGAAAACTGTCAATAGCCGTCAAACCCTCTCTCACCGGTGGAACGAACCAGCCGTTAGCTGCTCCTGCCACCTTTGTAGCCACTATGATACTTTCTCTGTTTTTTGTCTTTAGCCATCTGCCCACAATCTCTTCAGTGATGCCGACATACTCTTTTTTGGGAGGAACCGGGTAGAGTTCTGCCGTATCAAAAAAGTTTACACCACGCTCATAGGCCTTATCCATGATCCTAAAAGCCTCTTTTTCATCACAACCTGAGCCAAATGTCATCGTACCCATACAAATGGGGCTCACGCGTAAACCTGTTTTTCCAATATATCTATACTGCATATGAAACCTTCTCAGTTCGTTTGTATAACACTATACTACTTCAACTCACCCCAGTTATCACCGATGTTTAAACTCGCTTTGAGTGGTATGTTCAGTGGCATAATCGTCTGCATCAGCTCTCTAAACCTCTCACCAAGAGCTTGTGCTTTGTCTGCATCGACCTCAAAAATAAGTTCATCGTGAATTTGTAAAAGCATCACAGCTGCGAGGTTTTCCTCTTGAATCACCTGATGAATTTTATTCATAGAGAGTTTTATAAGATCAGACGCACTTCCCTGAAACACAGTGTTGACAGACTCCCTCTCATATGCGGCTTTAAACATCGGCGTTGCATTTTCATAGTCAAAATATCTACGTCTTTTTAAAAGAGTCTCTACATATCCGTACTCTTTTGAACTATCAACGATCGATCGGAAGTAGCTTTTCACTGATGGAAAATTTTCAAAATATTTCTCTATGATCGCTTTTGCTTCTTTGGTTGTAATGCCAAGGGTATCTGAGAGTTTTTTTTGTCCCATTCCATACAAAAGTCCAAAGTTCACTGTTTTTGCCACTCCACGCTTAGAAGCCGCTTCCTCCTCGCCAAAAAGCACTATGGCTGTTTGCATATGGATATCTTTATCGTGCATAAATGCATCTACCAAAACTTTATCCTGTGAAAAATGAGCAAGCAGTCTCAGCTCTATTTGTGAGTAATCTATACCTATTAGTTTTTTCCCAGCAGGAGCAACAAAAGCTTCCCTTATTTTAAGACCAAGCTCACTTCTAGCCGGAATGTTCTGCAAATTTGGATTTTTAGAGCTGAGTCTCCCTGTTGCCGTTCCCGTTTGTACAAAAGAGGTGTGTATGCGTGCATCGGCATTTTGCTTGGAAAGTTTTAAAAGTGGCTCTATATATGTAGAGAAAAGTTTATACACCTCACGATATTCAAGAAGCAAAGGGATAATCTCGTGTTTCTCTTTTAAGGAGCTTAAAACCTTCTCATCTGTAGAGTAACCCGTTTTTGTTTTTTTCCCCACCGGTAACCCAAGTGTCTCAAAAAGAACCACCCCCAACTGCTTGGTAGAGTTGATGTTAAACTCACTTCCTGCAAGTGTGTATATCTTTCCTGTGAGTGTTTCAAGTGTGTTTTTTACCTCTACTAAAAAGTTCTCTAAAAATGCGCTGTCAACTTTTATGCCGTATCTCTCCATGCATAAAAGAGTCTCTATAAAAGGGATCTCCACGTTTTGTGACTCTTCTATAAGATGTTGGGCACTTTGGAGCTTGAGTTTGTGATTGAACAGATGAAAAAGCTTGAGCGTTATAAAGGCATCTTCAGCAGCATAGTTACAAGCATCTTCTAGGGCTACATCTGCAAAGGTTTCCCCTTTTTTTACCGTATCTTTAAAAGCAAGCATTTTATGGTTGAGAAGTTTATCTGAGAGTTTGTCAAGTCCAAGTGCACTCTCAGGGTTAATAAGCCAGGCAAGTATCATGGAGTCTGAATATATAGGCAGAGTCTCTTTGCCTAAAAAACGAGTGACAAAATGAAGATCGAACTTAATGTTATGCCCGACAACTTGAAACTCAAATATCTTCTCAATCGCCTTTTTCGCCTCAATTTCACTGATCTGTTTTGTAACACCGAGGTAATAATGGTTAAAGGGTACATAGTAAGCCTGCTCTTCATTAAAACAAAAGCTAAATCCTACAAGCTTGTCATTGTCATAATCAAGCCCCGTTGTCTCAGTATCAAAAGCTAAAACCGTCTCTTTTGGCAAACTATCCAAAATAGCATCTAACTCTTTTGCGTCGGTAAGAAGTGTTGCTTTAAAAGAGAGATTCTCACTACTTTCTTTAAGCTCACTCTCCTGCTTTTTGTGAGCCTCCTGCTTACGCTCGTCACTTACCATATTTTTTGCATGAAGGTGGCGTAAAACAGCATTTTGGTCATACTTAATCAGTTCATCGTATATATTTAAAAATGGGTGTTGTATATCCATTTTATACTCTTCAAAGTCAATGCATTCAAACACATCATCTCTTAAAGTTACAAGCTCTTTTGACATATATGCCGCATCTTTTGACTCAAGGAGTTTTTTTTGCATGGCCCCTTTGATGGTTCCTAGATTGGCATAAATATTATCTAAAGAACCGTACTCTTTTAAAAGTTTTTCAGCTCCTACTTTTCCTATCCCTTTTACTCCGGGAACATTGTCGGCACTGTCGCCCAAAATAGCCTGATAGTCTATGAACTGTTTTGGTGATACTCCATACTTCTCAAAACACGCTTTCTCATCGACCACTTTTTTCTTGATAGCATCGACTATAACAACCTGCCCGTCATCTATAAGCTGGTAAAGATCTTTATCGTGAGACACAACACGCACATTGTAGCCCTTCTCTTTAGCAAATTTTGTCACAGTCGCTATGATATCATCTGCTTCAAAACCATCTTTTCCCAAAGTTTTATAGCCCATTTTATCTATCCACTCTATGGCTATTGGAAGTTGCATTGTAAGTTCTTCAGGGGGAGCTGAGCGGTTTGCCTTGTAATTTTTATCTATCTCATTTCTAAAGGTATCCCCTTTGGTATCTATTGCAAAGATGATGTAATCACTGTCATGATCTTTTTGCAGTGTTGCTATGAAATTTGTAAAACCGGTTAAAAGACCTGTCGGGAAACCCTCTTTATTTTTTAGGTGTTGCGGAAGTGCATAAAAACTGCGGAAAAAAAAACCAAATGTATCTATAATTGTAACTGTTTTAGACATTCTCTCTCTTTGTGTTATCTTCTAATATCTCATTTATAGCAGACTCTAACAGTGTCTTGTCGTAGCCTGCATCTTCTGCCATCTTTAGGCCAAAACGGATCGATGTATCGGAAAATGGCTGATTGATAGGGACTATGGTTTTGACAATATTTAAAGCGGTGCTTAACTCTTGTACTTTTTGTGATGCTTCTGAGGGGTTATCCGAATATTTTAAAGCATCTACAAATTCACTGTCAAACCCCCAGTGTTTAAAAAGTTCTGATGAAACCTCAGCGGCTGTCACACCAACATAAGACTTCTCAACCATAGACAATTTATAGGAGGTTTCTACTTCTGATTGGAAACTGATCGTTTCATTCTCCTGAATCACAGAACTTGCTATAAGGATCTTTCCTGTTTCTTGTAAAAATGCACAGAGATAGAGTTTTTCGGCCTTTTTGGCATCTATCTTTTTATACCATTTATAAATCAACATCGCTTGCATATTGGAGATTTCGGTAAATCTTATGGAACTGATGCCATAAGGCTGCATATCTACATTTAAAAGCTTGCGTACCGAGTTTCCCAAGGCTATATTGCGCGTCATCCCCATACCAAACAAACTTACAGCCTGAGAGATGCTTTTGATCTCTCTTCCAAAACTGTAAAGGGGAGAGTTTGCCACTTTTAAAAGATTTGCAACGATCATAGGGTCACGCTCTATAACTTTGACCAAATCTTGCAAAGAAGCATCTTCATCTGCATACACTTCATTTATATCTAAAATAGTTTTAGACAGCGGAGGGAGTGATTTTACACTTTCGACTATAGACTTTTCCATCTAAATACCTTGGAGTTATTTATTTAAACTTTTCAATTATATCAACTTAATATTAAATTATTTACTATGACAATCAGTTAATGTTTTTTGTGGGTTTGAAATATAATCATACCCATGATAAACCGTATATGCCCCGTACAAAATCACTGCAATGGAAGAGAGACTCATCATCATATTTCTAAAGCTTGTTTGGGTTGCAAGCGATGTTAAAAATCCCAGTCCAAACATTGCGGGAATGGTACTCACTCCAAAAATTGCCATCACCAATGCTCCATAAAAAGGATCTGCCGTACTTGCTGCCGTAATGGCAAAAAAGTACACAAATCCACACGGTAAAAGACCGTTGAGCATACCGAGTATAAAAAAACTTACATTTGATTGAGAGTTAAGCACTCGTTTAAAAGCGTTTTTATATAAAGAAGAAGATGAAAAGGAGTGCTCAATCAGTGTTAAAAACTTCACTTTACCCATCAAAGAAAGTCCCGCTAAGATCATAGCGATACCCGCAAAGATAAGAAGTGCCCCATTGGCATTGTTACTAAAGGTTGCAACTCCACCGAGTGCAC
Organism: Sulfurimonas sp.; assembly: GCA_026996295.1. Taxonomy (GTDB): domain Bacteria; phylum Campylobacterota; class Campylobacteria; order Campylobacterales; family Sulfurimonadaceae; genus Sulfurimonas. The sequence continues at coordinate 21,113 of JALWLL010000084.1, read as the reverse complement.
CAAAGATCGCACCTAAAATCGTATATGTCAACACCCTTCCAAACGAGTAGAGCAAGTGAGCAACACCTTGAGAAACCTTAGAGCTTTTAGGATTGATTTTGATGGTTGAGTACGCAACAACTATGCCGCCACACATACCGATACAATGACCAAAAGAGCCCAAAAAAGCGATGCTTATAATGGTTAAAATATTTACTGTTTCCATTGTGACCTTTTACTTACTGATTTAAGAGCTGTTGCTTTATACGGGGATTTTTAAGTGTTTCACCCCGCAGCATCCGAAGTTTCATCGTATCAAAATCTATAAAACCTTCCTGTTTATGCTCATACGCACCAAAACCATACCCCATAGGCGTGTTATCCGTTAAAGAATAATATGCCTTTGTAGCATCTATATACTTTTTTGTATCCTTGCTCATCACCCAGATAACGACATCATCTTGGAAGCTTTTATCTTTAAGCCAATGCACAAAACCGCCATGATCATGAAAAAACCATGTTTTACCATCTTTTGCGATCACTTGGGAAACATAATCCAAATCTGTTATAACCATACCACAGTCGCTGTCTTGGTATTTGTTAAGTTCCATCTTTATTGGTAATCTTTTTGTATTTCCCTCTTTCGTAACGATCATCTTTTGCGATGATGCTAAAGACAAAAACAGAGCGACTATAAGAGCCACTATTGCCAAAACTATAAAAAAAGGGATACTTTTTTTTATCATTAAACTACGCTCCACACAATAAATAAAAAACAGGATTTTATAAACATAATACTACTGAAGCTATGTTACATAAGTATTAACAGGATTGTTATAATAAAGGTATTTTATACTTTTGTTACTTTATCTTCTCTTTTTGCCTTTTGCCAGATCATCATACATCATAAACCTTTTGAGATCGTTTTGCATACTGCTGCTGAGTCTTTTCCATATTTTTTCTTTAGCCTGACTTCTAGCGGGTTCTTTTGTTTTATGTTTGCTTATATCTCTGATAAGATAATGGTAGCGTACCAACTCTTTGGTGTAGCGACTGATAAAGGGCCAGTTTTTTATAATTTGGTAACTTCTCTCTTCATGATCTGTAAAACTATACTGATTATGTTCTAGATCTTTAGGTTTTTGGTATGCTACAAAGGGTTTTCCTATATCATGCAAAAGAGCTGCTGCCAAAAATTTAAATTCACCATGTTTAAGCACATTCCAAAATACCCGTAAACTATGCACAAAGACACCGTGCTGATGCCATTCGTTTTGTATGATAAAAAGAGAGCGTAAAAAAGGTTTTGAAAATATATGATTTTTTGTATTATTCATTAGGTGTATTTTACACTATTGTTCTTCTAAATTTATATATAATTTTTGATTCATTTTTAATTTATAGCCATTTTTAAAGTTTAGATCTATATAATTACTCCACAATAGATTTACTAATAAGATTTATAAGGTTTTTAAATAGATGTTTAAAAAAGAAACTCGATGTAATATGACCAATACAGAGTCATATATAAGAGGCGTCATATCCATAATCATTTTTATTGCAGCTTACAAGATCGATTCTATCCTTTTAGCTGTTGCAGGCCTCATTTTGTTTCATAGCGCTATTGCAAAATTTTGTTTTATGTACTCTTTACTTAAAATCAATGAACGTTTCAGCCTTAAAAGTTACTATATCTCACAACTTCCAAAGTACAATCGTTATGCAGTGTATATTTTTAATATCAACAACAAAAAAGTGTATGAAAATGATATTGCGGAATCTTATTTCAAACATATGGAATCACTTTACGATATCAACATCTCCAATATTGAAGAACTGATTAATGAAAACATATCTAAAGAGATAATCTATAGCGAAGGGGAAAAAACATTTCAAATCAATTTACAGGGTATTCAAGAGGATAAAATTTTACTTGTTTATGTTCACGATGTGACTAAGATCATAGAGCTTAATGATGCTATAGAAGAGACACAAAGGGAGATCATCTACACTATGGGTGAGATTGGGGAGACACGATCAAAAGAAACCGGTCATCATGTTAAAAGAGTTGCTCTGTATTCTGAAAAACTGGCACTGCTTTGTGGTCTTTCCCACGAAGAAGCCGAACTTTTAAAAACAGCTTCACCGATGCATGATATCGGCAAAGTCGGTATTGCCGATGAGATTTTAAATGCTCCCAGAAAGTTAACTGCACAAGAGTTTGAGATCATGAAAACCCATGCTCAAATAGGTTATGAGATGCTGTGTAAATCCAATCAACCCATCATAAAAGCAGCAGCCATAGTGGCACAGCAACACCATGAAAAATATGACGGTTCAGGCTATCCACAAGGACTAAAGGGAGATGATATCCATATTTACGGACGTATCACTGCCATAGCTGATGTTTTTGATGCACTTGGAAGTAACAGAGTCTATAAAAAAGCTTGGCCACTACAGAAAATTTTAGATTTTTTCCATGAACAAAAAGGCAAGCATTTTGATCCAAAGCTTATAGAACTCTTTGAAAAAAACCTGGATGATTTTTTAGCCATTAGAGATAAATATAAAGATGTACTCTAAGCCATAGGATGGCACACCTGCACCGTTTCTTTGAGATCTTGTTTTTGTATATGTGTGTAGATCTGTGTCGTGAGCAAAGAGGAGTGTCCAAGCAGCTCTTGAACTACTCTAAGATCTGCACCACCCGATATAAGTGATGAAGCATAAGAGTGCCTAAGAACATGCGGTGAAACATTCAAATATTTTTGTGTTATTTTGTAAGCACTGATGCGGCTGAGCTTTGTGCCCTTGTAGTTACACCATACATATTCTTTATCATATTTTGATGATTCAAGATACTTGCCAATAGCCTCTATCGCCACCGGTGCAATAGGAACGATTCTCTCTTTTTCACCTTTTGCATGCCTTATATGTAACCACTCCCCCTCTATATCACCCATACTCAACTCTAAACATTCACTGATCCTGACTCCGGTTGCATACAAAAAAAGGATAAGGGCATAATCCCTTAAGCCTATCCATGTACTTCTGTCAATAAGTTCAAGTGCATTTTGGATCTGATCGTATGTGAGAAACTTTGGAAGCAGTTTGGGAATTTTGGCAAATTTGAGCTTTGTATGTTCTTGAGCAAATTGGCTTTTGTAACAAAAGTCAAAAAAGCTGTTGACACAAGAGAGTTTTCTGTTAAGTGTTCGTTTATTGCTATATTGGGATAAAAACTTTAAAAGAGTTGTAGAGTCTATACTTATCAATGATCTGTGAAGTTCCTTTTCAATCAACTCCAGATCACTTCGGTACGCCTCTACACTTTTCTTACTCAGTGCCCGTGTAACACTGATATACTCTATAAATGCTTCTAATTCGTTGGACATTACTCTATGGGTATGATCTTGTTGTCAACATAAAACTTATCATCTTGCACAAAAATATAACCATCATCAAAATCAACTTCATATATGGAGTAAGTTAAAAGGTCTTTACTGAGTTCAATTATATACCCCTCTTTTTCCAAAAGATATATTTTATTTTTATGTACAATCATTCCTAAAAAATGAGCAAAAGGAAATTTTACCTTTGCAGTAACTTCCAAAGATGGCGTCAGAGAAATAACTTCACCCTGCTTTGTTGTTATAAATATATCTTTATTATCATAAGCGATCGTTCTTATTTCAAAATTTGAACGGATCTCTTTAGAAGCCAAAGAGAGTATTTTGTGGGCAGTCGCTGCGATAAGCCTGCCATCAATTACATTAAAATAGATAACATTGTTAAAGTACTCTTCTGAAGAGATGATAATCGTTCTTAGTTTCTTCTTCAACTCATAGTTCACGATCACTATTTTGCCATCAAGTGTTAAAAACAAAACAAGATCGTTCATAAAATAGGGACTTACTATTCTAGAATCCACTACGATAGGTGCATTTCCTTGAAGCTTATACAACAGCTCTTTTGTTGTAAGAGAATACAGTGCCATCTCATTATCTGCAAACAAAACGGCAAGCACATCATCTTTTACACTGGCACTTGCTACAGTTTTATGTAAAGAAAATCTTTTTTTTGTGGCATTGTTCTCAATAGAATCAAGTGTGACATTGCCATCGATCGTAGCACTGAGTATCCAGCCGTCACTCTCACCCAAAAGCCTGTAAGGTTCTTTAACCTCAACATCTAACACACCTTTTGACGTCAGTACTTTTGAGTTTTCTAAAAGTGCAAGTTGAGATGTTACATCTATTATTTTTTGCTTATGTTTTGGATACTTGACAAAGCCACACGCATCTTTATCGATCTTAGGAAATATGTCACTTTGTTTACGTTCAGGTTCCTGCCAAAATCCCTGTATATTTTTAGGCTCAAAAACCTCTTTTGTGCTACATGCACTAAAAAACAGAGCCACAAGAAGTACAAAAAATAGGAAAAATTTATTCAAAACGTTACTTTACTCCATAATGACGTAGTGCTTGAGCAATTTTAATCATAGGGGACTCTTGTGATATCAAAGCGAGTTTTTGATGCGCTTGAGTGGTTTTACCCTCTTTCATCAAGATAAGAGCACTTTGAACCTGTGCAAGATCTCTGTAGATCGCCTCCTGCTTAGAAGCATATGAGCTTAAAGCTTGTGCATCATTGGTGTCTTGAGCCAGTTCATATGTTGCGATATCCCCAACGATCATAGCTTTAGAATGTGTCAAATTTTTTAAAGCCTCAACATTTTCATCTGCAACAGCCTGTGAAAGCATCCATACATCATAAAGATTTGGGCTTGTTACCTGTAGCTCGGCGAGTGCTTTGGTATTTTTAGGATCCTTGCTCAGCTGTGATAAAAGTTCATTGGCCTGTACGATCTGATTTTGCTTTGTAATATCATACGCAATATTTGCACCCACAAGAACTACAACGGCCACAACAGAACCTATCATCAGCTTTTTATACTTTTTGACGAACTTTTCCGTCATCACCGCTTTTTCAAAAAACTTCTCTTCAGAGTTCAACTCGTCTTTTACCATATTGATATCATTTTTTAAGCTCAAAAAATTTCCTTAATTACAAATTTATAAAACATTTCACAGTTTTCAAAAAGTTCAAAATAATATCGCATAGTTTGTTAAAGTTTCATCAAATCTATAAGTTTTTTTTGTTACAATCTAAAAAATTAAACTATTAGGATTTTATATGCAAGTAGATGATGCACTCTTAAGCAGACTTGAGAAGCTGTCTTTTTTAAAAGTAGCTGATGATAAAAGGGAGGAGATTATCAACCAACTCTCTGAAATCGTAAGTTTTGTTGACAACTTAAGCAGCTTGGACACAGATGGTGTAGATGATAACTTTGCCATGAGTGATGCAGCAACTCCACTAAGAGAAGATACACCTTCTTGTGACACATCTATCAACGATGATATACTCAAACATGCACCAAAGAGTGCAGACCACTTTTTTATAGTTCCAAAAATCATAGAGTAAACAATGATCCGGGTTTATGGCATAAAAAACTGCGACAGTGTCAAAAAAGCACTCTCTTTTTTAAAAAAACATGCGCTTGAGTATGAGTTTCATGATTTTAAAACTCAAGAGCTCTCACGCGAGCAGATCTCCTCATGGCTCAAAAAGACAGATATAAAAACGCTCTTTAACTCTAGAAGTACAACATACAGAACCCTCAAGCTCAAAGAGCTGAAGCTCACAGATGAACAAAAAGCGGAGTGGTTATATAAAGAGAATATGCTTATTAAAAGACCTGTTATAGAGTGTGACCCAGAGCTGCTCATCGGGTATAATGAAGATAATTACACAAAGGTTTTATTATGAGTGAAGAACAAACAACAACACAAACAAATGCGAACGAAGAGAGAAAAAGTATCGATATCAAGAAACTTCTTAAAAGTGTTTTAGCCTATGGTTCATCAGATCTGCACCTTGTTGTCGGAAGTGAACCACAAATCAGGATAGATAAGGAACTGAGACCTTTAAACCTCGCTGTATTAGGGGCTAAAGATATCGAAGAGATGGCTTATTCTCTTATTGAAGACAAGCAAAAGAAAGTATTTGAAGATAAAAACGAGCTTGACTTCTCTTTTGAACTTCAGGGTATTGGACGTTTTAGAGCAAACTATTACCGTACTATCGGTGGTATCGCCTGTGCCTTTCGTATGATCCCCATCGATGTTCCAACACTTGATGAGTTTGGAAACAAACCTATTTTTAAAGAGCTGATTAAAAAAGAAAAAGGTCTTATTTTGGTTACCGGACCAACAGGGAGTGGTAAATCAACAACACTTGCTTCCATGCTTCATGAGATCAATCTTACTGAAAGAAGACACATAATCACCGTTGAAGATCCGGTGGAATTTGTTCATAAAAATATCAAATCTCTTTTTTCTCAAAGAGATGTCGGAAGCAATACCGAATCATTTGCCACAGCTCTGAAGTATGCACTTCGTCAAGATCCCGATATCATACTTATCGGAGAGATGAGAGATGCCGAAACCATTGGGGCTGCTTTAACAGCAGCTGAAACCGGTCACCTTGTTTTTGGTACACTTCACACCAACTCTGCACCCGGAACTATTAACCGTATCATCGATGTGTTTGACGGAGAGGAACAAGCACAGATCAGAGCACAACTTGCATCTTCGCTCATTGCCGTTATTTCACAATCACTTCTGCCGAGAGTTGGAGGGGGAAAGGTTGCAACACAAGAGGTTCTCATAACAAACCCTGCTATTTCAAACCTTATTAGAGAAGATAAAGTACACCAAATTTACTCTCAAATGCAGCTAAACCAAAAAGAAACACATATGACAACACAAACACAAGAGCTTCTTGATCTATTGCAGAAAAAAACAATTACTAAAGATAATGCCATTAAAGGCTCCAACAGACCTGATGAGCTTCGTAAAGTTTTAGAAGCTCTTTAAAACTTTTGCAAGTACTTCTCATAGTACTTGTTTCTATGTTTTTCACTGCATAAAACAATGGTTATGTATTTATAAGCTATCTATAAAATTAACTCTTCTTTAACAAAAATACTATAGAATTAGAATTAATATTTATCAAAGGAGATAATAATTGTTATATAACGGGCAGCTGTTAGATATCTCTGAACTAACAAATATAGATCTTGTTCTTATTAGTTTTATTATATTTCTATCCATCATTGTGGCTTTTTTATATAATACCGTAAGTACAATGGAGAATTCTCACTTCTCAGAACACTCGGATAATTTAATAAAAATAAAAAAAGTTTCACCACATCTTGATACAACCTAGAAAAGCTTAGTAAGTGGTAGATACTTTGCATAAAATTTTTCTTGTAACACATAAATCTTGTATAAATATTTAAAATTGGGAATAATATATGTTTGAAAAGATACTAAAATTTTTTATCGATAACTACAAAATAAACTATACACTTTTTTTTCTCATTTTTGCCCTAGGCATATACTCCTATATGCAAATACCAAAGGAGATATCTCCAAACATAGAACCGGATTCAATAACTATCAGAGGCTCATATGCAGGGGCATCTGTTGATACCCTTAATCAGATGGCCGTTGTGGAGATAGAAGATAAAGTGAACAATATCGTAGGAGTAAAAGCTGTTACTTCTATCATTTCACCGGGAAGATTTAGTATCATCCTTGAACTTGATGATGGTGTGGACAAAAAAGATATGATCATGAGTGTTGAAGATGCGATCTCACTCATCAGAAGCAATCTTCCAAGCGATATGGATGAACCAACCATCAGAAGTGTTGCACATTCACGAAGTCTTTTACATCTCTCGATCCTCTCGTCAAAAGTTTCCAGAGATGAGCTCAAAAGAGTCTCAAAAAAGCTTAAAAGCAAAATTATGTCTATCAAAGATATATCAGATGTAACGATTTTTGGGGATTCTGATCTTTTTTATGAGATTCTTATTGATGAAAAAAAAGTAAATGCCTATGGTCTCTCCTTAGATGAAACACTACGCATGATCTCAGAAGTCTCTTATATTTTCCCTCTTGGAAAACTTGACAATCCTAAAGAACGCTATTTTCTCTCTATGCAAAACGACAACCATCTCTCAAGTGATCTTGCCAACACAGTCATAAATATAAACGATCAGCAAATTACACTCAAAGATATTGCCCATATCAAAAAGAAATATGAAGATTCTTCCACTCTAGCAAGTATAAATGCTCAAAATTCCATAACGCTTGCTATTTCACAAAATCCTCAGGGCAACGCTATAACGATCGCTAAGGATGTGAAAAAACTTGTAGATGAAACAAAAATAGATGATATCAATTTAACTATACGAATGGATAAATCAACGGTGATCAAGGATAGACTCAATATTGTTATCTCTAACATCCTTTTGGGAGTCCTTCTAATCACACTTCTGACATCGGCTCTCATAAATATTCGTATAGCTTTTGTTATTGCCCTTGGCATCCCGACATCTTTTGTTATGGGAGCTATATACTTTTATTTTACAGGCTACAGCATCAATGTCACTTCACTTATTGGCGTTTTAATCGCCATCGGTATCATTGTTGATGATGCTATTGTTGTGAGTGAAAATATACAACAGTATATAGAAAAAGGCTACTCCGCAAGAGATGCTGCTCTGCTTGGAACAAAAGAGATGGCAAAACCGGTCACCATAGCCTCATTAACCACACTTTTTTCTTTTATTCCACTCCTTATGCTCAGTGGAAGAACAGGAGAGATCATACAACTTATCCCTATTGCTTTTTCTGCGCTTGTTATCGCTTCACTACTGGAGTCATTTATCTTTTTACCCATACATGCTTCACATATTCTCTCATCAAAATCAAAAACCTTGTCATGGGAAAAGATCAATTTACTCTATTTGAAAGCTCTCAAAAAACTTGTAAAGTACCAAAAAACTTTTTTAAGTGTTTTTGTTATTCTTGTACCACTGCTTATATACTATGGCTTTACAACATCCAAGTTTCAAATGTTTCAGCCTTTTGATGCGAGTTCCATCAACATCACATTTAAAGCTCAACCTACTACAACACTCGAAGAGTCACTTAAAATAGTGCAAACTTTGGAAAAAGATCTTCTCTTAGAGAGTGAAAGATTTTTTGTCAAGTATGTCAGCTCCACTGCAGGATATAGAAGAAGTGCAACAGGTACTACTGAGATGTACCCTTATGTCGGTTATATATCTATAGAGCTTCAAAAGATGCGTCCTATCAACTTTGTTGATAAATACATAACTCCCTATCTAAGTCTTTACTATGATCCAAAAGGTCGCATCCGCGATAAATCTTCTCAGGATATCTCTGCAGATCTAAGAAAATGGCTCAAAGAAAAAGAGTATGCAAAAAACTTTAAACTTACAAATCTGATGGTTGTTGAAAATAATATGGGGCACTCAAAAGCAGATATTCGCATAGGTGTCATCAGTGATAACTACCAAAAAGCACTCAAGGCAATACGTGAGATCGAATCCACCTTTGCTTCTATAAACGGAATAAAATATTTTGGTGATAATGTTAAGGTAGGTGCTGATGAGATAAAACTCAAACTTAATGATTATGCAAAAGAGCTAGGTATTACTCAGAAGTATCTGGGTCAATATATCTCCAATCTTTACTTGAGTAGAAAAATCGGTGTTATTTCTGACGGTAAAGAGCTTTTTGATGTTAAGGTGAAATCACTCAATTATAAAGACGATATGCAAAAGTTTGAAAATCTAGAAATCCCTTTAAAAAATGGTCTTCTTGTCAAACTTAAAGATATTTGTGAATTTGTTAAAGTGGAATCACTAGAGAGACTTGTCAAAGATGACGGGGAGACAAATTTTTATGTTTTTGCCAATGTAGATCCTTCTGTTATTACGGCTACAGAAGTGCTTGAAAAGATCGCACCCCTCCTTGAAAAACTACAAAAAACAAAAGATATAAGACTTAAATTCAAAGGGGAAAGAGAGCAAAAAAGAACTATGCAAACAGAGATGCTTCTTGCATCTTTCTTGGCTGTCATACTTATATTTATCTCTATACTCTATCTTTTTAATTCTTTTAGAGAAACATTTATAGTGATATCGGTTATCCCTTTTTCCATCTTGGGTATCTATGGCGGGCATTATATTATGGGTCTAAATATCTCTCTGCCATCACTCATCGGAGCACTTGGTCTTGCAGGTGTTATTGTTAATGATGGCATCATCATGATGTCTACACTCAAAAATGCAAAAACGAAAGAGGATATATTTCTTTTGGCTTCTCGAAGATTGCGACCTATTGTTCTTACCTCTGTAACAACTATCATCGGTCTATCATCTCTTATGTTCTTTGCAACAGCACAGGCAGTTGTGTTTCAACCTCTTGCTATAACAATAGGGTTCGGTCTTTTATGGGGAACTGTTTTAAACCTTTTTTATCTTCCAACAATGTATAATTTCTTTCACAGGCACAAAAATGAATAGATACTTATCCTCTTTTATCATTGCTTTTATTTTATACACAAGTGCATTAGTCGCCGTGTTTTATTTTATAAATAAAAATCAAAGCTGCCATGCCAGATGCGGATGTGAGACAATGCATAAGATCAATATAGCAATGATCTCCCCTCTGCAGACAAGTGTCACACAGCCAAAACAAGAAAAAAAAGTTGAACCAAAACCAAAACCAAAACCAAAACCAAAACCGATTGAAAAGCCTAAACCCAAGCAAGTGCAAAAGCCAAAGCCTCTACTGAAGCCTTTAGAAAAACCAAAAACTGTAGTACAACAAGAAGTAGTAAAAACAATACCTCTAAAAAAAGAACAAACAAAGGCTGTGGCACAAGAGGAGGTGCAAGAAAAGCTGCAAAAAGAGGTAGCCGAGGAGTTCTTTGAGGTTGAAAAAGAGAGTGAAGATCTACAAGATGAAACCCACGAGGTCACTCAAGAAAGTGCAACTGCAAAAGCACAACAAGAACAGATACTTCAAGCAAAGAAAAATCTTTTTTTAACTAATCTTATGCAAAGAATAAACGATAACAAATCATATCCGAATATGGCAAGAAGAAGATGTATGGAGGGTGATGTTGAAGTTCAATTTGTTATTATGTCCGATGGAACAGTAGAAGATATAAAAGTTCTCTCAGGAAGAAGAATCTTTAAAAAATCTACCATTCAAGCTATTAGTAGATGTTTTCCTATGGAGGTGGATACCACTCTCTTTAACTTCCCAAAGGAGTTTAAAATAAAGATATCCTATGTTTTAAGATAACTCTATTACCCCTCTTTTCTAAAACGTATCATTTTAAAACGTTCCCCTAAGAAGTTTGGCATAATGAGCATTTTGGCCTTTTCAAGCTCTTGCTTGTAAAGTTTCTCTTCAACATTTGCTTTGAGTATCTCTAAAAGCTCTAAAAGACCCATATCAACAAGTGCAACCATTTGTGCTTTAAACTCCATAAACTCCACACCAGCCTCCACAAAGGCATCTTTAACATGCTCAAAAGTCACATCATAGGTTATATCTGATTGTGCAAACAGCTCCTCTCTTGCAATATACTCTTCACTATCTTTTGGAGTAAAAAACGGCAGTACTTTATGTTTTGTATATACGCGTAGTGAAAAATCGGGTCGTGCCTGCATCTCACCATAGTCAAAACTGATAAATTCAAATTTTTCACAGCTCTGAGCCATTTCAGAAGCAAACGCCTCATAACCTACTGCTATCTCACCTCTGTCCTTATGGTATTTTTGTGCCTTTGATGTAACCCAGCTGTCTTCACTCTCAAAGAGCACATTGTGGTTATCGACTTGTGCTGTTTTTCCCTTGTAGTAAAGCTCACATGGAAATGCATCAAAAATTTCATTGGCAATAAAAAAAGCGTTTGTGCACCTTAGTTCACTTAGTGATTTGTAATGAGTAAGGTTGATCACATCACCAAAAGACTCCTGAAAATAGTTTTTTTGAAACTTCTCAAGATCATCAAAACGCTCTATAATCACAAACTCTAAACTCTCTAGAAGCTCTGGTCTGAGAGTATAGATAAACTCAATCACATCTGCTAGAAAATATCCATGATGCGCACCTATCTCGCAAACAACACCATTTTTTGCTAAAAAACCTTCATCTACCAAAGAGATAATATGTTTGGCTATAGTACCTCCAAAAAACTTACTTGTGCTCACTGCCGTGTAAAAATCACCCTTTTTACCTATATTTTTGTAGGTTGCATAATATCCCTCATCTCCATAGAGCCACTGTGTCATATACTCGCTAAATTTCACACTACTTCCCACCTTCATACATCTCATAAAGCGTTAATAGCTCTCGTTGTTTATCTATCTCAAATACTTGAATATCAATCTCTTGCATCTTTAAAGAGTTCTCTAAAAGCTCTACATCATAATGTGTTTTATACCCGGCATTATATAGATCTCTTGTATCTTCAAGCAATTTATCATAGATATCTCTATTTTCTATACAAAGTGTTATCTTCTTATCAAAATTATCTATATTTTGCATCACTTGATCATAAAGAGCATGCAACTCTCTTTTTTTATCTTCTAAAACAAGTTTTGCTTTTAAGTAGGTTACTTTTGAGCTTTCCATATCTTTAAAAGTATTGATATCAAGAGGCATATACGCTTTAAAGCCATAATCGTAGTAATCTTTCTCATTTGCTCCAAAAGCATAACTGTTATTTTCACTTTTACTCCAGTTGTACCCTGCTGTTATGCTCAAGCGGGGTAGATATTTGGAAGTCACCACATCTTTGTTATATCTGTTTTTTTCAATATCACTCTTAGACATCTTCAGTACAATGTTGTCTCTTAAAAAATCATCTTCATCTATGTACTCCAGATGAGGCGTTCTCACACTTTTATAATCAACATCACTGATAGTTTGAAACTGTGAGAGAAGTCTTTCTTTGGAAGTTTGCATATCATAAAGTGCCTGTATAACATTGTTACGCTCTATCACCGCATTATCCAAAAATCCGGAATCAAGCTGCCCATTGAGGTATTGCTCTTTTTTGAGCTGCAAATTTATTTCAGCATTTTTTATTTGCAAATTTTGTTTAGCGATCTTAAGCTCCATCTGCTTAATCTGCATCAATAGAGAAATAGCATCGTTTATCAGTTTTCTCTTAAGAACATCAACAGAAAGATCCATATATTTATGAGATGCCTCTGCATACTTTATGGCATAGTAGATCCCCCCACTTTGAAAAATGCTCTGATCCATTTTTATAGCTGCATTTTGAGAAGTTTGCTCACTTCCATAGGGATTACTTCTAGAGTAACTGTATTGTAAGTTCAAAGGAGCTATCCAGGAATCGCGAAGCTTCGAACTCTCAGCTTTATTTTTTTCATAATCATAAGAGAATTGCTCTTGTTTATTTTTGGATATATAATTCTCTAGTGATTCACTGTTTTGATCTGCAAGTAAGCTTGTGGCACTACAAAGCAGATACAGCAGACTCAAGAGCTTGAAAGCCTTCATCGATTTCCTCTTTTGTTATAGTTAGCGGTGGTAAAAATCTTAAAGTATTGCGTCCCGCTTTAAGCACCATTACTCCCGCGTCTCTGGCATTGTTAATGATGCTGTTTAAGGTTTTGGCATCTTTTGTACGTAACCCGCACATCATACCTATGCCCACTTTTTGCGTAAAAATATTTTTATGTTTTTCGTAAAATTTTTCAAGCGCCTGATTGAACATCAAAGAGCCTATCTCCAGGTCTCCCGATCGCTTCATCTGTGATAAAATATCTACAACCTCACATACCGCACGAGCCGAGAGATAATTACCCCCAAAAGTTGAACCGTGATCTCCGGCTGAAAGTACATGCTTGAGTGTTGTCATAACTATCCCAACAGGCACACCGCCGCCGATACCTTTTGCCAAGGTGATGATCTCAGGTGTTATGCCATACGCTTGTGAAGCAGTAAACTCTCCCACTCTGTAACATCCCGTTTGTACTTCATCGACTATGAGAGGGATCTCTTTGTCTTTGAGAAGTTTTGCAAGTGCCTGTACTTTTGCCTTATCTTGAGGTTCAACACCACCCTCGCCCTGAATCAGCTCTATCATAACCGCTGCCGTGTGATCATCCAGAAGTGATGCTATCTCATCAATACCGTCTGCATATACGAAACCATCCGGAAACGGCCCGAAATAATTATGCATAGATTCCTGTCCAGTTGCTTTGACCGTTGTAATAGTGCGACCGTGAAAAGAATGGTTCAGCGTAATAATCTTGTAGCGCTTGATCTCTCCATCACGTTCACCGTGCTTTCTTGCGATCTTGATAGCACCCTCATTTGCTTCAGCCCCGCTGTTTGCAAAAAAACATTGCATATCATAGCCACTTGCTTGCACCACTTTTTGAGCAGCCAGTGCCTGAGGTGCCATATAGTAAAGATTCGATATATGTGTTATTTGCGAGAGCTGTTCACACAAAGCTTTACTCACCTGCTCATTTGCATGACCTACAGAAACAACCCCTATTCCGGAAGTAAAATCTATATATTTTTTCCCACTGCTATCAAAAAGTGTTGCATTTTTACCACTGACAAACTCTACATCTGCCCTTGCATATGTAGGTAAAACATATTTTGTATCTATCTCTTTTATACTCATCTACTTACCTTTACTTTATTATCCTGAAATATTGCACATTTGCCATCGAGTGAATGTTTAGAAGTTGTTAAATTATTCACACCTCTTGTTCCGCTGTAGATCAGCACACAGTCACTTCTGAGATCATTGTCTATTTTAACTTTGAGTTGTACACTTCCGTTTTCTGAGCTGATAGATACTACCTCATCTTCCAAAAACCCGAGAGTTGCATGCAAATAGACCCTCTCTTCTCTAAAAAACTGAGAATTAAGCCCTTTTGCACTTTTAGGGGTGATCAAAAACAGATCGTTATGCATATCAAAATCAGAATCATATTCCTCTAAAAAACAAAACTCTCCATCATCAGTATGAAATCCCTCTTTATAGGGTACATCTTCTCTCCCCTCAACATACCATTGAGCATCCATCTTCTGAACAGCAAAGTTCTTAAAATGCTTCAGGTAAAAAGCTTCACTCTCAAGTGAAACAGAAAATCGTTTACACAGATAGGCACTGAGTTCATACTCACTGATACCTTGATCAGTATCTGCTACTTTTGGCATATCCATCATAGCATGATGTGAGTAGGAAGTTCTTACATCATCTTTGTACAAAAAGCTTTTTGCCGGTATGACAAGATCGGCAACTTCACTTGTTTCATTTTCATAGAGACCAAAATAAATAACATTCTCAACTTGTGCGATAGAGTCTTTCACACGTAAAGAATCAGGCATTTGTGAAAGCGGGTTTGCCCCCTGAATAAAAACTGTTGTAAATTTTGAAAAATCGGTATCCACCTTGGAGACCCTTTTTGCTTTTGTCTGAAAAGGCGAGTTTATCTTATCTTTTGAGTTACCAAGATAAGCAACACCACACCCCTCTTTGCCAAAAAGTCCACGCATAGCTGCAAATGCATCAATAGCCCTCATAACATCCGCACCGTCACTATACTTCTGAATACCCACACCACATACAATAGCAACCTTTTTATCTTTAGTAAGTGATAAAAAAGAACCTATATCACCCAAGGTCACATCGATCTCTTCTAGTTTTGCCTTAATTCTTACGGTTTGCGTCAACTCATAAAACTCTTCATATTCAGAAGCATACTCCGCCAAAAACTCTTCATCACAGCTGTTTTCAATATGTAAAAAACGGCTCAGAAGCATTGCCAAATAAAAATCTCCGTGCGGTTTTATCTGTATATGCAGATCCGCCATCTTTGCAATTTTTGTTTTTACAGGGTCGATCACTATAATGGTTTTGTCTTTTAAAAGAGGAAGCAGATGACTCGATGTGGTGTGAGGATTACGCCCCCAAATCACCACCACTTCTGACTTTGCTATCTCTGAGAGCGGCATATTGTTGTTATCTCCACGTCCATCAACTATACCCGCTTCACCGGCACCGTCACACAAACTGCCCTCTGTCAGAGTCGCTCCGTATGAAGCAAAAAAATGGTCTGTCACCTCCTGCATAAGAGCAAAATTTCCAGAACCTCTGTAGTGGAGTATCTCTTGGGCATCACTGGACTCAAGTATGTCACCCAGTTTGCTCAGAGCCTCATCCATGCTTATCTCTTTACCTTTATATCTTGGCATGGCGATGGTTTTATGCTTCTCATAATGATTCATATGCGGACACAAAAAACCTTGCGTATGCCCCTCTTTCATCGCTTTTAACTTGCCATTATCATACACAATGCCACAGGCATCATAACAATCAAGCGGACATGCCGTGGTTTTACTCATCTTTTAATTCTACCTTTACCAACTTTGAAAATATTTTTGGTGCTTTTATAATGATCTGTGCTTTATATTTTGAAATGTTTTTTGAATCCGCAATATGTAACACTCTTGATATTTTATACTCTGTTTTTTTACCGTTAATATAAACAGTTTTTTCTTTAACATTGTGCAGATCATCTTCATCAAGATATATACTAAGAAGTGCTTTGGAAGTATCTGCGATCTGAGCCAAAGGGGTTGATACTCCCACTACTTTTCCGGGTTTTACCAAAATACTGTAAAGAACAAAATCTTTAGCTTTTAAATTTTTATCATTGATGCTTCTTAGAAGATATGCCTCTTTTAACTTTAAATCTGCTCTTTGAACTTGAAGATTTTGAATCTCTTTTTTTGTATTTAAAAGTTGGTTTTGCGTATTAACAAGATCATAAAACTCTTGATCTTTTTCTATAGCAGATTTTGTTTTTAAAGCGATAATCTTTTCATAGTTTTGCTGTTTTTTCTTTAAAGATTTTTCAAGGTTTTTTAAAACATCTTCATTAATTTGTATCATATTTTCTAAATAAGATAATTTCTGCTGAACATAATGAAGCTCTTTTTTATCCAGTTCATCATCTATAATGATATATGCCTTATCTCCCAGTTTTTTTCCTATCATATCTTCATCACTAAAAAGCACCAAACCTGCTACATTGGAAGAGATATCACGTATCTCGTACGGCTGCACCTTGGAGTAATAAACTTTAGCAAAGGAGAAAGAAAAAAGAAGAACTAAAAAAATAAAAATTTTCATCTATTTATACCTTAAATTAAATATACATATTTTACCATTTCATTATTAAAATTCAAGCATCTTTCATTTTATTTTAGATACTATTAAGTAATTTTCAACACAAAGGGTATCTATGTCTGTTCTAGAGAATGTTGATACAGCGACCAATTTAGCCAAAAACAATGAACTACAGTTATTGGTTTTTAGACTCAGTAACAGTGAAGAGTCTGCATATTATGCAATTAATGTTTTTAAAACACGTGAAGTTGTAGAGTCTAAAAATCATTACCTCACACAGATCCCTTCTGCACACCCTTTTCTAGAAGGAACTATTATTCTTCGAGATCTTCAGATCCCGATTTTAAATCTACCTGCATGGCTTGGCATACACCTAACAAAACAGGAGATTGAAAACTCCAATATTCTTATCTGTGATTTTAACGGTATCATCATCGGACTTAGGATTATGTCCGCGTACAGAGTGATTAAAAAGAACTGGAATGAGATGCATGCCCCCGATAGCTATAGACTCAAAGACAATGGACTCGTAATGAATGATACGCGACTTGAAGATGGCAGCTTGTGTCTTATTTTGGACTATGAAAAACTTCTCGCAGATGTTATACCCCAAGCGATGGTCGATGTCGCGGAGTCACCGGCAAATATAAAAGATTTACATATACCTCAAAAGCTTAAAAACGGAGTAGTTCTTATCGCTGAAGACTCAAAAACTGCTCAAAAACATCTAAGCCATATATTTAAAAATTCAAATCTCAATATGTTGCTTTTTGATAATGGAAAAAAACTTATAGATCATATCTTTGCTCTTCCCGATCCCTCGATCATTCCGGCTGTTGTGACAGATATAGAGATGCCGGAGATGTCCGGTTTTACAGTTGTTCAAAAGCTCAAAGCAAATCCACAAACTAAAGATATTCCAATCATTGTAAACTCTTCAATGACAGGACACAACAACAAAAGAGAAGCAGATACTTTAGGTGCAGATCGTTTTGTAGATAAAACAAAAAGTCATAATATCATCCCTCTTATTGTATCTATCATGCAGGAAAAAGGTGAGTCTTAAAACAAAAGTTATCTAAAGACAACCCTGTTTCTTCCCTCTTTCTTTGCTTGATAGAGGGCATCATCCACACGTTTTAAAATCGTTTTCTTTTCATCATCTTCACCCAAGACTGTTATACCGACACTGATGGTTATTTGATCGATCTCACCAAAATTATGTGAAGAGATCACCTCTCTTAATTTTTCTACAAATGCGATAAGATGTTTTTTATCAATATGTGGCAAGATAATCATAAACTCCTCACCACCCCATCTTCCAAATCTGTCACTTTCACGAATATACTTTGAAAGAGTATCGCTCAATTCTTTAAGCACATGATCACCAACATCGTGTCCATGAAGATCATTTACCAGTTTAAAATGATCTATATCGAACATTGCCAAGCCAAAAGATCCACTGTAGCGTTTTGCTCTTGCTATCTCTACATCTAATTCTTTATTGATTTTGTAACGGTTATATATACCCGTTAAACTGTCTATAGTAGCGAGTTTTTGTAACTTTTCTTCTACCTGAACACGTTTGGTAATATCTTGAGATGTGGCAACAAAATTTTTGATATTTTGTTCCTCATCCATTATAGGTGTAATTGTTTCCTCTTCATAATATATTCTGCCGTCTTTATGTCTGTTTATAAAAACACCTTTAAAAATATTGCCTGCAAGTATTGTTTTCCATAACTCTTCATAAAAACTTTTCTCATTGAGTCCAGATTTAAATTGGCCTATTTTTTCACCCAGCAGTTCAATTTTTTTATATCCGCAATGCGCTACAAAAGATTCATTGACATATGATATAACACTGTTTTTGTCGGTTATACATACCATTTCATCCATCTGCTCAACTGCCTTTGCCAATAAACTCAACTGCTCTTTTGTCTCTTTTAGGTCTGTAACATCAACTAAGGTTCCCATACCGGCAAATCTGTTGTTATAAGTAATGGTTTGTGTTGAAACACGCATGGTACGATACTGATTATTTTTCGTAATAATCACAACATCATTGTACTCTCCTGGAAACTCTTCCCCCTTCAAACGTCTCTGTACAGTTTGCTTTGCAGTTTCTTTATTTTCAGTAGCCATTATCTCCCACGGCGTCATACCATAAAACTCCTCGGCACTATACCCTGTCATACTTTGCAGCGCTTCATTGACATATACATATTTGTTATCTTGATATATAAAAACACCTATGAGTTTATTTTCAGATATCTTTCTAAATTTTTCTTCGCTCTCTTGAAGTTTGAATTCGATCTGTTTTCTCTCAGTGATATCATGAGCCATAACAACAAACTGTTTGCTATTATATATATTCATAAGCTGAAGTCTGATCTCAACATTGTATCTTGTAGCATCTTTTCTTTCATGTACAGTTTCAAAAATAAGATACTCACGGCTCCCTGTGTAGAGTTGGTTGAGAAGTAGTGAAAAATCTTCCATTGTATATAATGGCTTTAAATCGACAGGACTCATACCTTTCATCTCTTGCAGTGAATAACCGGTATTTCTTTGTGCTTCCTTATTTACATAAGTAAACTTGAGAGTTTTTGGATCAAATATATAAACTTCATTCATGCTGTTATCAACAATGTATCCAAGCGATTGCAACTCTTTTTTATCTGTTATATCTAAAACAACACCAAAAATAGCTTCTGCTACTCCATTCTCATCATACTGGATTTGACCAAATTCCCGAATATAACGAACACTACCGTCATTGCGATTCACCTTGTACTCAAAAACGTATTCTTCATTCTCATCAATAGCTTTTGTTATTACTTTAGCAAGTGCCATTTGATCCTCTTTAGAGAGGTAAGAGATATATCTCTCATATGTGGCAACAAAACTTTGTGGAATTTCTCCAAAAATTCTATATACTTCATCAGACCAGGTAAGAACATTTGTATTGATATCTCTTCTCCAACTTCCAAGATGTGTAATTTTTTGCACCTCTTCAAGTTGTTGTTTTTGTAGTTCATCACTTGTACATTGAATACTTTTTGAGATATCTTTTGAGAGAACCATAACACTGTTATCAGATAATTTCGATATATTATTTGTTTTGATAACACCGGTATAACTATCACAAAAATTAAACTCTTCAGCGGTGCCTTTTATAGAAACTCGCTGCATCACTTTAAATAATCCTTCATCGTATGCATTGGAAAAGGGAGATTTCAACACTCTACCAAGAAGTTCATTTTTATCTACACACTCACTTTTAAGCAAGGCAGTATTTACATTTGTGATCATAAAAGCATCACCTTGTTTGTGGTAAATAACTACATTAAGAGGGATTAAATCTATCGGTAAATTATCGTATGACAGATCTTGAGAAGACATTTTGTTTCCTTAATTATGAAACTAGCACTAAGTAATTTTAACAAGATACTATTTAATAATGCTTAAGTTCAGAAGAGTTGGAGATATATCAAAAAATGATATATCTCTTTATGTTTTTATTGGAAGAGTGAAATGAGTACACCGGCTGCAACGGCAGAACCGATAACACCCGCAACATTTGGTCCCATAGCATGCATAAGAAGCATATTGGAACGATCATATTCCATACCAACTTTATTGGAAACACGAGCTGCCATAGGAACAGCAGAGACACCCGCTGAACCTATCAGTGGATTGATCTTGTGTCCAGGGAAAAGGTTCATAATTTTTGCCATCAAAACACCTGCAGCAGTACCTACAGAAAAAGCAATAATACCAAGCGCCATGATAAACATAGTATCAGGAACCAAGAACTGATCTGCTGCTAGTTTAGAACCAACACCAAGACCCAAGAAAATAGTAACGATATTGATAAGTGCATTTTGAAGTGTATCATTTAAACGCTCAACAACACCACTCTCTTTTAAGAAGTTACCAAACATAAATGCACCGATAAGCGGTGTTGATTCCGGAAGAACCAAAATAGC